>NZ_JAGXJJ010000493.1:0-239 GCF_019091465.1 Microbacterium sp. GbtcB4 | reverse complement strand
GTTCTGCGCGCTGCCTTTTACTTCATACTGTACGGTAATAGGCTTATCAGCCAGCTTACCAGAGGCCAGGCGCACGGTAAATTCACCCTTATCAGCAGGTCCATCGCCCGGTTCCGCTGCATCTGCCTTGGTGGCTACCATTTCTATAGCCAGGTTAGCGGCATCCTCGTCGGTAATGGTTACCGTATCAGTCTTCAGCTTACCTATGTCGTACTTCGCGGCTGAGGTGAGCTTGGTGA
>NZ_JAGXJJ010000492.1:0-239 GCF_019091465.1 Microbacterium sp. GbtcB4 | reverse complement strand
CCGAACTCGACCCCCGCATGGAGCGGCTGCCCCGCGGGGCCCATGGCGTGCCGCGGGGGCAGCCCGCGCCGCCGCCTCCGCCCGCGCCGGGGATCGTCGAGGCCTGAGCACCCCGAACCGGGTCAGGCCAGGAACTCGCGGGCGGCGGCGGACATCGCCGTGACCCCCACCTCGATCGTCGGATGGATCTCCGGCGCGAAGAACGGCGAGTGGTTTGTGGGGATGTCCTTCTCCACGGT
>NZ_JAGXJJ010000491.1:0-239 GCF_019091465.1 Microbacterium sp. GbtcB4 | reverse complement strand
CAGCTCGCCGACGGGCACTCGCACCTGCTCCCCACGACCAACCCGGCGACGGACTCCTACGACCCGGCGTACGGCTATGAGAACGCGCACATCATGCGCTCCGGTCTCGAGCGCATGTACGGCGGGCAGCACGAAGACCCGAACGACATGTACTACCTCACGGTGTACAACGAGCCGATGGTCCAACCCCCGGAGCCGGCCGACGTGGATGTCGACGGCATCGTCCGCGGCATCCACCA
>NZ_JAGXJJ010000490.1:0-239 GCF_019091465.1 Microbacterium sp. GbtcB4 | reverse complement strand
CCCGTTCTTCAACGGCGTGCGGTCCGCGCTCGCCAGGAGCGCGCCGAGATCGGCCATCGCCTCATCGACCGCGCCGTTGAAGGGGCACGAGCCGGAGTCGAGGCAGTTCTGCATGTACGCCCGCAGCGCCGACTCGTAGCCGAGTGCCTGCGTGGCACCGACCTCGGGGCCGGGGTCGGAGGGATCGATCGCCCCGTCGAGCACGAGCCGCCCGGCCTTCTCCGGGTAGAGCTGGGCGT
>NZ_JAGXJJ010000489.1:0-239 GCF_019091465.1 Microbacterium sp. GbtcB4 | reverse complement strand
GGCACCCGCCCCGCGGTATACGCCGCCGTGCTCTCCGGCATCACCCTCGACTTCCTCTTCGTCGCCCCGCTGTTCACGATCTCGATCGCGCACCCGCTGCACGTGCTCGCCCTCACCCTCTACGTCATCATCGCGATCCTCGTGAGCCTCATCGTCGCCCAGGCCGCCCGCCGGGCACGGCCTGCGCCGCGGGCGCCCGCCGGGGCGGGGCCCCCCGCGGCCGTCGCCGGGGACGTGCC
>NZ_JAGXJJ010000488.1:0-239 GCF_019091465.1 Microbacterium sp. GbtcB4 | reverse complement strand
AGACGGTGATCGACGTCTCGCCGCCAGGGGACGGCGGGACCGGGAGCACGGCACCAGCGCCCGGCGCGGTCATCGCGACGGCGGCATGCACCTCACCCGAAGGCCGGAGCAGGTAGGACGTCTCCGCCGCGACATCGAGCCCTCGGGTCTCCCCCGCCGGGATGACGATCTCCTGCGGCGACCCCCCGTCGTCGGCGGGGTGCGCGACGGTGGTGTCCTGGTCGGAGGGGGTGGCCAGC
>NZ_JAGXJJ010000487.1:0-239 GCF_019091465.1 Microbacterium sp. GbtcB4 | reverse complement strand
TCAGGCACGGCCGAGCCCACCGAGGGGCGGATCCAGCGGGGGAAGACCGTGCAGGTCCGTACGCTCACGCAGCACCTCGACGAACTCCTGCCGCACTGGAACGACCCCGTGCGCGTGGTCATCTCGGGTCTGCGCACCTCGTACACGCACGGCGCCGGGTCGAAGGCGCAGGACCTCACGCCAGGACAGCCCCTGGAGCGACTCGGGTTCTCCTCCCCCCAGCTCTCGACGCCGGTGAA
>NZ_JAGXJJ010000486.1:0-239 GCF_019091465.1 Microbacterium sp. GbtcB4 | reverse complement strand
CCCTCGGGAGCGTCCGCCCGTCAGTGCCTGTGCCGCGGCTTCGAACGCTCGATCGGCCAAGGACGCGCGCTCCTGCGCCTGTGCCGGATTGTCCGCAATGGTGCACAGGGCGGCCCGGTCGTAGGTCGCGGCGAGAGCGGCGAGGGCGGGAGCGGCCGAGGCGAGGAGCGGCGCCAGATCGGCGCGCTCTCGTCGTACCCGCTCCAGCTCCTGCGGTGCGTTCTGCTCGGGCTGGCGCA
>NZ_JAGXJJ010000485.1:0-239 GCF_019091465.1 Microbacterium sp. GbtcB4 | reverse complement strand
AGCCAAGCTCCGATCTGAGCTCGGGCTCGCCACGTCCGAGGTGGAGCCCGAGGCCGTGACGGCTCCCGCACCAGCTCGCGCTCCGGTGGACCTTGAGGGTGACCGCCGGGCCGAGGACGTAGAAGCAGTAAGGCGAGGTGTCGGGATGTCGCCGGAGGAGAAGGTCGCGCGTCGCGACTTGCCGGAGCGCACCGACGGCATCGCTACCCGACTCTGGTTCGAAGGCGGCGCCGCACTCG
>NZ_JAGXJJ010000484.1:0-239 GCF_019091465.1 Microbacterium sp. GbtcB4 | reverse complement strand
TGACACCGCTGATCGCATCGGTCTCGCCGTCTCTGCTCTCCGCCGTGCCCATGACTCGTCGGGAGGGGAGATTTTGACCTATGTCAAAATCTCCCCTACCGCTCAGGGGCGGTCGTCGACCTCCACGCCGTCCTCGATCTCCTCCGGCTCCAGATCGGTCACGTCGGCCTCCGGCGCGTCGCCGTCGCCGTTGTTCGCGGTCGGGGGCTCCCCGTGGGATCCGGTCGTCTCGTCCTGTC
>NZ_JAGXJJ010000049.1:0-305 GCF_019091465.1 Microbacterium sp. GbtcB4 | reverse complement strand
GCACCCACTACGCCGCGAACCTGATGTCGGTGACGCCGAAGAGCTCCTGGCCGTGGGTGAAGACGCTGCTGCACTCCGTCTACGACCAACCCGACAAAGAAGCCGTGCACGCCCAGTTCGACCGGGTCCTCGATGCCCTGGAGCACAAACTGCCGCGCAGTTTCCAGCACCTCGAGGCCGCCCGGGAGGAGGTCCTCGCCTTCACCGTCTTCCCGAAAGAGATCTGGCGGCAGATCTGGTCCAACAACCCCAACGAGCGCCTGAACCGGGAGATCCGGCGCCGCCCCGACGTCGTCGGGATCTTC
>NZ_JAGXJJ010000483.1:0-239 GCF_019091465.1 Microbacterium sp. GbtcB4 | reverse complement strand
GGTCTCCGGCGGCAGCGCGGCGAGCAGGAGCGCCGTGCCGTCGGCATCCCGGCCGAGCAGCGCCCATGTCCCCTCCGCGACCTCGTCCGCGGAGACGCGCAGCAGCGCGGAGGCCGCCACACGCACACGTCCCTCCCGGACGACGGCGACGCGCGAGCCCGCGTCGTCGCGCAGGCGCTCGAGCACGCCCTCCTCCTCGCGGAGTTCGGCGGCGCGGTCGAAGAACGGGCGCGGGATGC
>NZ_JAGXJJ010000482.1:0-239 GCF_019091465.1 Microbacterium sp. GbtcB4 | reverse complement strand
GGCGTTGCCCGCCATGCCCACGATCTCGCGGTGGAAGCGGATGTCGTGGTCGACGAGCTCCACGATCCCGACGGACGCGTCGACGGCCTCGACCTCCTCCTGCAGGGCGGCGATCGCTTCGTCCGTGCCGAGGGACGCCGCGAGACCGGTGGCCTGCGATTCGAGCATCCGGCGGACGGCGAACATCTCCAGCATCGAGTCGTCGCCGTGCATGTGCACGACGAAGGCGAACGCCTCCA
>NZ_JAGXJJ010000481.1:0-240 GCF_019091465.1 Microbacterium sp. GbtcB4 | reverse complement strand
GAAACATGAAATTTTGCTCTACAACAGTGTTGAATTAACGATGAGAGCTCATTAGAATATTACATTTCATTAGAATTGAACCCAAAACTTAAAAAAGTGCATTCAAAATGTCTATGTTAAATCCTCTCAGTAGATTGAACAGGAAAAGGAAAAAAAAATGTGACTTTGTAATTATCTCCCATTTGATGATGAGACAACCCATCGTGATTAATCTCCTAAGATGTACCAATCAATAGATAA
>NZ_JAGXJJ010000480.1:0-240 GCF_019091465.1 Microbacterium sp. GbtcB4 | reverse complement strand
GTAGAGGTCGAGGATGGCGGTGGTGGTCTCGGGGTCGAGCGCGCTCGTCGCCTCGTCGGACAGCAGCACGCTCGGGCCGCTCGCGAGGGCACGGGCGATGCCCACACGCTGCTGCTGACCGCCCGACAGCTCGTGGACGGATGCGTCGCCGCGGTGCCCGAGACCGACGAGGTCGAGCATCTCCTGCGCGCGAGCCCGCCGCCGGGCGCCCGACGTGCCGTCGAGCTCGAGCGCGAGCTC
>NZ_JAGXJJ010000479.1:0-240 GCF_019091465.1 Microbacterium sp. GbtcB4 | reverse complement strand
CCATTGGTGGTGCATCCCCACAGGATGATCACCAGCATGGCGTATATATAACGCTGCTGCATTAATTGTAATTAATAATGAAGAATGGGTAATTAATAGCCTGCAGGATGTTACTGCCTGCATAATCCATTACATTGATCCGTAAGTGGCATAGCATGGCCGGATTCTCTTACGGGAACGGATACTTTACTATCACCAGATCAGAAAGGGGAGAAGGGGCTCAGAAAAGGGCTAAGCGGA
>NZ_JAGXJJ010000478.1:0-240 GCF_019091465.1 Microbacterium sp. GbtcB4 | reverse complement strand
CCCTCGTATTCCTCGGCAGCCCCGGTCTGCCCCTAGGAGTCGTTCGACCACGGAGGGGACGGCGTCGATGGTCTGGGGGAAATCGAGTGCGGACGAGTCGACGACCCCCACGCCTTCCGCGGCGTTGAGGAAGTCGACGACGGCACTGCCGGCGGCGTCACGCTTGCGCAGCGCGTCCGCGACGGCGGGGGGGTTCTCCCCGGCGAGCTCGCCCGCGGGGCGGGCGGCCCGCACCTCGGG
>NZ_JAGXJJ010000477.1:0-240 GCF_019091465.1 Microbacterium sp. GbtcB4 | reverse complement strand
GCCGGCGATCGGTGGCCTCGATGGCGTTCCCACAGGCCATCCCCTGCAGCGGCGCGGCCTCGGGGGAGCGCAGGGCGAGCCCGGCGACGATCGACGGGGCGCCGAACCGCAGCACCGTGGGGCCGACGGCGGTCGTGACGACGTCGGGCGACGCCACCTCCTCCGCCCCCACGGCGGGGTTCGTGCGGGTGTTCACCGCACGGGACCCGGGAACGGCGGGGTCGGTTCCTCCTGGGCCGG
>NZ_JAGXJJ010000476.1:0-240 GCF_019091465.1 Microbacterium sp. GbtcB4 | reverse complement strand
CGCCCAGTAGAAACCCGCATCCTTGATGCGGTCCAGCGTGGCGGGCGGCCCGACCCTGGGGTTCCCCTCGGCCAGCTTGTTGGCGATCTGCGACAGCTTGCCCTTGGCGGCCTGCTCGCGCACGAACGGGTAGCCCTTCGGCAGCGCGGCGTTGAAGATCGCCTGACCCGGCGAAGCGTCGACCAGGCCGAGCCTCCCGGAGCCCTCGGGAGCCCCGCCCTCGTGGGAGGTCAGTGCCGG
>NZ_JAGXJJ010000475.1:0-240 GCF_019091465.1 Microbacterium sp. GbtcB4 | reverse complement strand
AAGGTGTTCATCTTTTTAAACAGCTTACCATCCTCATACCAATAACGGCCCATTTCTTCACCGCCGCCGATATGCGCTATAGCAAAAGCAAAACCACGGTTCAGCAAACTTAAACGCGCGCTGCTGAATGCAGGTTCTGTAGTAATGCCGTAAGAGCCGTACCCATACAGCAACAGCGGATGTTTGCCGTTCTTCTCAAACCCTTTTTTATATACAATAGAGATAGGCACTTTTACGCCA
>NZ_JAGXJJ010000474.1:0-240 GCF_019091465.1 Microbacterium sp. GbtcB4 | reverse complement strand
ACAAGATAATATGAAAAGCCACAAATGACAGTAATGTCAATCATAAATTCAAACTTATTGAGGTTAGCTAATATGATCCTTCACTGATGTTGACATCCAATATGAGGGTTACAGAATGACCTTATATAATTCGATGCATGTCAGTTTTCTGTTGACAATGAGCAGTTTCTCAAAATTTAGAAGTTATCAAGAGTAAGGTTCACATACAGCATCTTCCCCTTCTTGATTCATACGAAATAC
>NZ_JAGXJJ010000048.1:0-307 GCF_019091465.1 Microbacterium sp. GbtcB4 | reverse complement strand
GATTCCACGCGGGTCCTCCAGTCATTGATGTAGAGGCGAAGTAGGGCGTCGTCGCTGGTCTCACGCAGCCCGTAGAAGACTGCGCGAGCGCCTTCTGCGACAGAGATTTCTGGAAGCAGCTCTGCTGCTCGTGCTTCAGCGCGCAAAGTGCGTGGACCTTGCGTGGTGAGACGAAGCTTCGTGATCGGATCGGCGTTGAGCTGGTCAACGTACTCGACGTAAGTGCCAGGAGTTGCCTCCCCCAGACCAACGAGGAACCCTACCAATGCGCGAGCGTTGGGGCCCGACAACTGCGCGAGCAGCGTAG
>NZ_JAGXJJ010000473.1:0-240 GCF_019091465.1 Microbacterium sp. GbtcB4 | reverse complement strand
ACGACGGCGGCGACGAGGGCCGGGTACGCATCGAGGGTCTCGAGGGCGACGGGGTAGCTCAGCGCGGCCCGGGCCTTCTTCACGCTGACCCACACGAGGGCGGCGATCTCGCGGTTGGGCACGAAGGTCGACGCGCGGATCGCGGCGACCGTCGCCTCGTCAGCCCAGTAGTGCACGACCTTCTGCTTGCGGGACGCGAGGTGACAGCGGCTGATCCCGACCGGCACGCCGAGGGCCACG
>NZ_JAGXJJ010000472.1:0-240 GCF_019091465.1 Microbacterium sp. GbtcB4 | reverse complement strand
TCCCAGGCGGGCTCCGCCAGCGGGGGCGCATCGTTGTTCGCGTCGCTCTGCGCCTGGGGGGGGTCCAGAGCCTCGGACCGCGGCTGCTCCGGAACCGTGGGGTGCACCGGGAGCTGCTCACCTTCGGTGATGGCGCTCGGCAGCATGGCATACTGCGGCGTCGCGTCGACGGGGATCCACCCGCCGCCCGAGGCGCGCACCTCGACCCAGGCGCTCATGTTCGCGCCGGTGCACACGTCG
>NZ_JAGXJJ010000471.1:0-240 GCF_019091465.1 Microbacterium sp. GbtcB4 | reverse complement strand
TGTCAACGCATGGCCGTGTCCGCCCCGTCGTCGCCCCCGCAGGAGGGGCGTCGGGGCCGGCCACCGCGTCCGGGCGAGAGCCGCGCCCGCGACCCGCAGCCAGCGTGCGGGATCGGACAGGGCGGCGGTCGTCGACCCCGCCAGCGCGGTCAACGACACCGCCTCCGCGAAGAGGCTCGTGTCTGCGTCGGCCGCGATCCGACCCGCGGCGAGCAGAGGACGCGCCCCTGCCTCGGCGGC
>NZ_JAGXJJ010000470.1:0-240 GCF_019091465.1 Microbacterium sp. GbtcB4 | reverse complement strand
ACGGCGGCCGACCTGGCCGACTATTACCGCCTCCGCGTCCGTGCCGCGGTGACCGGGGCGATCGCCGAGCTCGTCGACGCCGGCGAAGTGCAACCCGTGTCCGTCCGCGGCTGGGAACGCGGCGGCCGGCCCCTGCCCGCCTGGCGGGATCGCGACGCGGTTCTTCCGCGCCGGGGCGAGACCGCCGCCCTGTTGACCCCGTGCGATCCCGTGGTGTGGTTCCTGGAACGTGCGCTGCGG
>NZ_JAGXJJ010000469.1:0-240 GCF_019091465.1 Microbacterium sp. GbtcB4 | reverse complement strand
AACCCCTCGTCCTCGGTGATCCCGCCCCTGCTGTCCCGGTCGCTGCTGCCCACGCTGCAGCCGCCCACGGATGACGACATCGGCGTGCTCGTGGACCGCGCGGTGTCGGATGCCCGCGGACCCTCCGGTACGGTCGCGCTCAGCGACGAGGCGCGGTCGGCGCTCATCCGCCACGCGTCGGGGGACGCCCGTCGTGCCCTCACCGGACTGGAGGCCGCCGCTGCCGTGGCGCTCTCGCAC
>NZ_JAGXJJ010000468.1:0-240 GCF_019091465.1 Microbacterium sp. GbtcB4 | reverse complement strand
CGGAGCTGACCGTGGTTGCGAATGCGTGGGCTACCAGGCCCACGAACCGCAGGGCAACGAGGACACCGCCGCCACCTTGAACATGCTCATCAACGCGGTCCGCTACACCGGAGGGATCGGCACCGTCGGCGTGTTCGTCCCCCAGGACCCGGGGGCCGAGGGCGAATTGGCCCAGCAGGGCAAGGCGGCCATCGACTTCGGCACACATTGGTTCAAGGGGCAGACCATGGGAAGCGGTCA
>NZ_JAGXJJ010000467.1:0-240 GCF_019091465.1 Microbacterium sp. GbtcB4 | reverse complement strand
AACCAGGACGCCTACGTTGCCGTGATCAGCCAGTGGGGACCGAACGAGGAAGAGTCCGGGGCGGTCGCCGACGCCGAGGTCGTCCGGATCGGCACCGCGCACTGGCCCCAGTTCTCGGCGCCCGAGCGTTTCGCCGAGCTCCTCGTGCGCGCGATCGATCGTTGTCGGGAAGAGCCGGGCTCAGTGCCCCATGCCGAGACCGCCGTCGACCGGGATGACGGCGCCCGAGATGTAGCCGGC
>NZ_JAGXJJ010000466.1:0-240 GCF_019091465.1 Microbacterium sp. GbtcB4 | reverse complement strand
CGGCGGGCACCGCGGCCTGCATCATGGTGTCCCGATAGATCGAGCTGATGTTGTCCGACGCGCCGGAGAGCGCGAGCGCCACGCAGGCGGCGACGATGAGCAGGACGTGCGGCCGGTCCTCACCGGCGGGCGACGCGGAGAGCGCGCCGATCAGGAGGACGACGCCGAACAGGGCGATCGCGGCGCCGTAGGCCACGATGGCACGGGCGATCCCACGACCGTGCCACCGGTACTGCACCA
>NZ_JAGXJJ010000465.1:0-241 GCF_019091465.1 Microbacterium sp. GbtcB4 | reverse complement strand
CCTCCACGGGGGGCCGATCCGCGGGGGGACGCGCAGCGGGGGGGGAGGCTTGCCGTGAACCCGGGCCCGGTCGGCGGGCGCCGTCGGGAGACCCCACGCCCCCGCGGGCTTCGGGGGCCCGCCCCGCTCCCCCCCCTGGGCCGGGGTGGCATCCTCGAGGGGCACCCACCGCGTCGATGGGGGGTCGGAGGGGGATGGCGTGGGGGTCGTGAGGAACCACCACCCCCTCCAGCCTCGAGGA
>NZ_JAGXJJ010000047.1:0-311 GCF_019091465.1 Microbacterium sp. GbtcB4 | reverse complement strand
AGCAAGACAGTAATTGATGCCGTTATTTTGTCAGATTTATAAAATGCCTTAATAGGCCATGAGGACAAGTGGGTAGTAGTTTTTGAACCCGATTGTGATAGGATAGATGAGGTGTTAGAAGGTAATATCACCAATGCTTTGGAGCAGGTTTGGCATTCATTACGAGTGGAAAAAAAAGGATTTATAATCTGGTATAATAGCCACGATGGAAATGTGTAATTTATTGCTCATTCTCAAACCCAAACCATAATGAAGTACAAAAAGGAAATGGATGCCTTGACTAGGTTAGGAGTTAACGTCAATACTCTTTC
>NZ_JAGXJJ010000464.1:0-241 GCF_019091465.1 Microbacterium sp. GbtcB4 | reverse complement strand
CGCCGCCACCGGGAAGGCGTGCGAGGAGGTCTGCCAGGCCCGGCGCGCGACCAGCATCGCCTACACTACCGCGGTGGACTCGTCGAGCATCGACGCGTTGGCGGTGGTGAGGCCGGTGAGCTCGGCCACCAACGACTGGACGTTGGTCAGCGCGTCGAGGCGCCCCTGCGAGATCTCGGAGCGGTACGACGTCTGGGCCGGGCACCAGGACGGGTTCTCCAGGACGGTGCGCTGGATGGCC
>NZ_JAGXJJ010000463.1:0-241 GCF_019091465.1 Microbacterium sp. GbtcB4 | reverse complement strand
GCCCCGGGTGGTTGGGCCCCGGGAGGAGCGCCTTCTCCGAATGCACCCGCCCCACGGACACGACGGCATGGTCTGCCTCGCGGAACATCTCCACCGCGACGGTGCGTTCGGGGGCGATGCCCTCCGCGCGAAACACGGTCGCCATCCCGCCCATGCCGACAGCCCCCGCCGGGCGGTAGGGGCCGTCCAGAGGCGGGGCGGGGGGGGGGGCTTCCGGGGTGATCACGGCGCCCCCCACTGG
>NZ_JAGXJJ010000462.1:0-241 GCF_019091465.1 Microbacterium sp. GbtcB4 | reverse complement strand
TTTACCTTACCCTTGATGGACAGATACAGCGCAGCACGCTGCCGTTTAGTCTCCCAGATAGCCAGAAACTTTCGGTATTCTCCCAGCATGCGGTGATAGGCAATTATCCGCGATCCCCGATCGAGGTTGGTCGTTCGCGCGGCTTCCAGCCGTTCTCGGAGCATATGGCTTTCCTGCCGATACCAATCGGCTGATCCGCCCTGCTCTAAGTAATCCTTCACAGGTGCATGCAGCCCCTCAA
>NZ_JAGXJJ010000461.1:0-241 GCF_019091465.1 Microbacterium sp. GbtcB4 | reverse complement strand
AACTAGAGAGAAAAGCAAGAGCAGCGAATCTTGATACAAAGTACTCAAGGGGTCAAATCCACAATGTTCCAAACGAAACAGCAGAAAGCAAAGGATCCCCCGGTGGTTAACCTCGTCGGGTAAAAACTCATTCATCAATCTGAACTACGTTGATCCTCTCTGAGCAACTCTTCTGATCAACACCCGAGTCACTCAACTGCTCAAAACCTGATTCCTAGACGCATAGAAAAACCAGAGAAAA
>NZ_JAGXJJ010000460.1:0-241 GCF_019091465.1 Microbacterium sp. GbtcB4 | reverse complement strand
TCATTGGACAATCAATGTTATCACATTGAACATTGTTTAGGGGGTCTTCCAGATTGGGTTCCTATAGTTAAAAAGATTTGTTATGATCTAAATTTATTCCTCTTGATGAAATTAAGATAATAGTCATATTTACAAACTTTACTGAAAGATAATGAAGTATGATTGTTGCTAGTGCTAACATTATCTCATATAATATGGTGGTATTTTGTTCAGAGTCATGGAAGGAGTCACTCAAGTATTT
>NZ_JAGXJJ010000459.1:0-241 GCF_019091465.1 Microbacterium sp. GbtcB4 | reverse complement strand
CACGAGCCCGCATCCCGCCGCCTTCACGGACGACGTGATCGACGCGGTGGCGGAGACGCCCGCCGTCATGCCGCTGCTCCACATGCCGCAGCCGTCGGGGAGCGACCGGATCCTCAAGGCGATGCGCCGCTCCCATCGCAGCGAGCGCTACCTGGGCATCCTGGACTGCGTCCGCGAGCGCATCTCGCATGTGGCCTTCACGACTGTCACCTTCGTCGGCTTCCCCGGCGAGGCCGAGGAG
>NZ_JAGXJJ010000458.1:0-241 GCF_019091465.1 Microbacterium sp. GbtcB4 | reverse complement strand
CGAGAGCCCGCTGACCCCGGAGGTGCTGGCGCAGAGCCCGGGACGGGCGTGAGCGCCGATCCGTCTTCTCCCCCGAGGCGTACCGCGAGCAGGGCGTGCAGGTGACCGGCCGCCGCGAGAAGCGCGACGCTGCGGCGCGTGAGGTCGGACAGCCGCTCCGCGGGCATGCGCTGCACCTGCTCGGTGTCACCGTGCGCGCGCACCTCGACGATGATCCGCGAAACGGTGGGGATGCCGTAGC
>NZ_JAGXJJ010000457.1:0-241 GCF_019091465.1 Microbacterium sp. GbtcB4 | reverse complement strand
GGGAAGCAGGGAGGCCCGAAGGGACAGCCCGAGGGGGCGCGTTCGCACGGCATGTCACCCATGAAGACGGCCTTCTGGATCGTGGTCCCGCAAGGCTTCCGGATCATCATCCCGCCGCTGACGAACGAGTTCGTGCTGCTGCTGTAGGACACGTCGCTGCTGTTCGTCGCGGGCTCCTTCATCTGGTCGTAGGTGCTCACGAACTTCGCTCGTGACGCAGCGCCGCAGAACGCCACCGGAA
>NZ_JAGXJJ010000456.1:0-241 GCF_019091465.1 Microbacterium sp. GbtcB4 | reverse complement strand
ACCTAGAGCGCCACCAGGGTGGTGACGACGATGAGCCCCATGCCGCCGATGAACAGCGGGATCGCGAGGGTCTGCGGCTTGAAGCCCACGACCATCACCACGTTGGCCACGATGCTCGCGGTGAACACCAGCTGCCACCGCCAGATCGAGTCCGTGCGGAACATCAAGGTCTGCCTCTCGTTCGGTCCTCAGCATGCACGCAAGGCTACTCATAGTTCGTCACTCCTCGCTCTTCAGGAGG
>NZ_JAGXJJ010000455.1:0-241 GCF_019091465.1 Microbacterium sp. GbtcB4 | reverse complement strand
CCCGAACAACGACGCCTGCGGCCCCAACGCGCTCGTGCTGCGGCGGGTGATCAGGGGGGTCGTGCACCGCAGCCTCGACACCGCCCAGAACAAGGCCGCCGTCGACGACACCCAGGCACTCGCACGCTCCCCGCTGGCCGACATGCGACTGGACCAGCGCACGCGCACGCGCGGCACCACCCTGCAGAACATCGTCAACGTGATGCTCGTGATCAACGCGATCATCCTCATCGTCAACGCG
>NZ_JAGXJJ010000046.1:0-315 GCF_019091465.1 Microbacterium sp. GbtcB4 | reverse complement strand
GCGGAGGCGTACATCCAGGAGAAGGTCGCCTTCACGACCGGCGGCACCGGCTTCACGCCCGATCTGCAGAAGGACGCCCCGGCACTGCTGGAGAACACCGTCGCCACCCCGCGCCTCGGTGGCGCCCCGCTCTACGTGCAGGGCCTCAACGTCTCAGCCGACTCCGACAACAAGGAAGCGGCCCCGGCGTTCGCCGAGTTCGCGACGAACGAGGAGAACCAGGTCGCGTTCTCCTCCCTCGCGGTCGGCACTGCCCCGGCCACGGCCGACGGCGGCGACCAGGTCGTCGAGAACATCGCCTCCTCGGTCACGGAC
>NZ_JAGXJJ010000454.1:0-241 GCF_019091465.1 Microbacterium sp. GbtcB4 | reverse complement strand
CGCCCGCACCGTGGTCGAGGCCTGGGCCGACCGCCCCCCCCCCCTGTCCCCCCTCCCCGGCATCCAGCAGGTCTTCCCGCTCGAGAACCGGGGCGAGGCGATCGGCGTCACGCTCCCCCACCCGCACCGCCAGATCTACGCGTACCCCTACGTGACCCCACGCACCGCCCGGGTGCTGGCCGCGGTCGACCGCACCCCGCCCGACCTCCTCGCCCGCATCCTCGCCGGGGAGCAGGCGTCC
>NZ_JAGXJJ010000453.1:0-241 GCF_019091465.1 Microbacterium sp. GbtcB4 | reverse complement strand
CGGCGCCCCCGGAGCCCTCCCAGGTCTTCCTGGGACCTGTCCGCGGTTGCACCGGGTGCCCCCCCAAGGCGAGTCCAGCCCCGTACCCCCCGGTGTCCGCGGCGACCGCGATCGCGATGAAGCTGAGCCCCCACCACTGCCCCCCCTCCTGCCCGGGCAGGATGGGGGCCACCCCGGCGAGGAACGGCGCGTACCCCTGCACGAAACCGCCGATCACGGCGTCGGGGGGCACATCTCCGCA
>NZ_JAGXJJ010000452.1:0-241 GCF_019091465.1 Microbacterium sp. GbtcB4 | reverse complement strand
CCCCGACATCGGCGGGGAGTCCACCCACCGCGTCGGCGTCGCGCTCTCCGGCAGCCTTCTGCCACGCGACCTCCGGGTGCTCCGGCCCGTTTCGCTCCAGCAGGTCGGTGTCGACGCCGAGCAGCGTGTGCTTGTCGGGCGTGGCGTAGGCGACGACGCCGCCGTGGAGCATCGCGGGGGCGCCGGGAACCGCGACGAGCGCCGCGCACACCGCACCGCCGGTGGGCGGCTCCGCCACCCC
>NZ_JAGXJJ010000451.1:0-241 GCF_019091465.1 Microbacterium sp. GbtcB4 | reverse complement strand
CGGGACCCCCCGCCGAGCTTCTCGATGTCCTCCCCCATGGGGATGACCTTCGGGTCGTCCTCCATCGCCCTGCGCATACCGGCGTTCAGCGCCTTGCCCAGCGGCATGGTCTCCCGGGGCACTGGCCTTCTCCTTCGAACGACGCCTCGTAGCGGGCGCGCCAGGCATTCTGCTCCTCGATCAGCGGATGCGGCTTGCTGTACACGTGGTCGAACCTGAGGACGGCGCGGGGCGGGCCGAG
>NZ_JAGXJJ010000450.1:0-241 GCF_019091465.1 Microbacterium sp. GbtcB4 | reverse complement strand
AAATCACTCGCCGGTAGTGATGTTTGTCTATGAATGGCTACATAAAAGTCTATTATTATGCAAATGTCCAGCAAGCAAACAGGGCCTTTGACACCAACATGCAAGGAAGAAGAACTGCCTTTCCGGGAAAGGGAAAGGGGTTGACGAGGCTGACCAAGCATAGGTGCTGGGCAGTCAGAATATAATTGCTGGGCGACTCAAGGCAAAAATTGGGGCTTCGATGGGCTTGTGACCAAGGATC
>NZ_JAGXJJ010000449.1:0-241 GCF_019091465.1 Microbacterium sp. GbtcB4 | reverse complement strand
GTGCCGTCCTCGCCGATCGGGGCGTCGGAGTCGTAGCTGGTCACCGTGGGCTGCAGCACGAGGTCGTCGTTCGCGCCGTTCCACAGGCCGAAGTTGGTGCCCCCGTGCGCCATGTAGAGGCTGACCGAGCCGCCCTCGTCGTGGAGCTCGCGGATCGTCCCGCCCATGCTGTCCGCCGGCCGCACATGGTGCCGCTCCCCCCAGTGGTCGGACCCGCCGCCCCCGAGCTCGCTGCACATGA
>NZ_JAGXJJ010000448.1:0-241 GCF_019091465.1 Microbacterium sp. GbtcB4 | reverse complement strand
CCGAGCGACCCTCGGTCCAGGCGCCCAGGGTGTGGGCACCGGCCCAGCCGCCGTCCGTGAGGCCCGCGCCCGCGCCGAACAGGATGTCCGCCAGCAGTTCCGGACGGACCTCGGCGAGGCTGCCCGCGAGGTCACGGGCGGCGATCTGCTCGTGCACCGCGTCGGCCTCCACATGCACTTCGAAGTACGCGGCGGCCTCGTCGGCGAACCCCAGCCGGTGCAGGCCGTCGGCGTAGAACCG
>NZ_JAGXJJ010000447.1:0-241 GCF_019091465.1 Microbacterium sp. GbtcB4 | reverse complement strand
CCCCCGCGCGACGGTACGCCGAACCCCTCCCCGAAGCCCGCGTCGTTGTCCCGGACGGTGGGCACTTCATCGGCTGGGCGACCATGTACTGGCCGGTCGCCGCGCCCGACCGGATGATGATGATCGGCACCGCGTTCCAGACGATCGGACAGGGCTGGCCCAGCGTGGTCGGCGCCGCCCTCGCCCGTCGTGACGCGACCATCGTGCACACCTCCGGCGACGGCGGTGGGCCCATGGCGAT
>NZ_JAGXJJ010000446.1:0-241 GCF_019091465.1 Microbacterium sp. GbtcB4 | reverse complement strand
GCAGTCCGTCGGAGCGGGTGACCGGGAGGAGGACCCGGATCCCGCGGCGGACCGCGCGGGTGACGAACACCCTGGTGCCCGGCTCCGTGGTGGTGGAGAGGAAGCAGGAGACGGAGCGGGCGCCGGGCTCGTCGACGAGGGCGTCCAGCCGTTCGCCGATCGCCGGGGCAGCGGCTTCGCGCTGCGGATCGGACAGTAGCTGGCGCCGCTCTCGCAGCTCCGCGCGGAGGGCTCGCTTGGC
>NZ_JAGXJJ010000445.1:0-241 GCF_019091465.1 Microbacterium sp. GbtcB4 | reverse complement strand
TCCGGCGAAGCGCCCGCCACCGACACCGGCGAGGCCACCCACTCCGACCACGATCCCGGAGGAGACGACGCCACGGACCCAGTCGTCCTCCGGAGTGGCGAGCTGCAGCGGGAGGAGGAGCTGGACCGGGGTGAGCTGGACGGTCCAGATGGCGAGCCAGGCGAGGGTGAACATCGACATCCAGCGCAGGCCCGCCCTGCGGGTGGCGACGCCCGAGGTACCGCTCACGCTCGTGCCGCCT
>NZ_JAGXJJ010000045.1:0-318 GCF_019091465.1 Microbacterium sp. GbtcB4 | reverse complement strand
CGCGCAACGGCCGCCGGCGGTACTGCTCCGTGAGGTGCGGGAACCGGGCGGCGGTGCGGCGCCATCGGGCGCGCGTGAGCTGATGGTCAGGCGGTCTGTCCCGCGTGCTTGCCCACGCCGATCTCCTCGACCAGCTTGGCGTTGAACGCCGGGAGGTCATCGGGGGTGCGGCTCGACACGAGCCCCTCGACGACGACGACCTCCTCGTCCACCCAGCTCGCGCCGGCATTGCGGAGATCGGTCTTCAGGCTCGGGTAGCTCGTGAACGTCCGGCCGTCGACGACGCCGGCCTCGATGAGGATCCAGGCGCCGTGGCAG
>NZ_JAGXJJ010000444.1:0-241 GCF_019091465.1 Microbacterium sp. GbtcB4 | reverse complement strand
GCCCGCCCTCCTGACCCCACCCGTCGGTCCCGCTTCGCCTCACGTTCGACGAACCGGAGCCCCCGCAGCTGAACGCGTCGTGGGTGCAGCAATTGATGATGTCTGCGAGCCCCTCGGGTGGGATCACTCTTGTCGACGAGGTGATGGACCCATCTGAAACTGCTTAAGTGGCACAAGCCGCCCGGAACGGTCTGAGGCACTGGGTGACTTAGAATTCCTGGGTGGGGAAACTTGAATACAA
>NZ_JAGXJJ010000443.1:0-241 GCF_019091465.1 Microbacterium sp. GbtcB4 | reverse complement strand
GAGCGGGACGGACGACATCGGGGAGCAGGGAGGCGCGGTCCTCGCTCAGCACCGGCGGATGCAGCGGGAACGTGCCGTCCGCGGCGTACAGCGTCTGTCCTCGCCGGCGCGCCTCCGCGTCCACGGCGCCCCCCGGTACGACGAACCCGGGCACGTCCGCGATGGCGTACCGCACCCGATAGCCGTCGCCGTCGCGCACGAGGTGGAAGGCCTGGCCGAGGTCACGGGCGCCCGCCGGGTC
>NZ_JAGXJJ010000442.1:0-242 GCF_019091465.1 Microbacterium sp. GbtcB4 | reverse complement strand
GGCGCTTATTTTCATGTCCGTACGCATGCTTAGCTCATTGCCGCCCAGCTCAAAAGATATTTTGGCCTGCGGTAATCCCCAGGGATCCGGTTTTGTATTATCCAGCGTTACGCGGTTAAAGGGATAGGGCACCATTCCGCACCAGCCGCCTAACCCCATGGTCCACTTACCGGGTGCGGTAATGGCTTTTTTAAAGTCTGCGCCAAATCCGGGAGCACTGTAATTACCCATCCAGGCCTCAC
>NZ_JAGXJJ010000441.1:0-242 GCF_019091465.1 Microbacterium sp. GbtcB4 | reverse complement strand
GCCCGCGCCCTTGACGCCCGGGGCCTGCATCGGCGACTTCCCCGGGGCGCCGGGGGCCCCGGCGTTGGCGACCGGGGCGGGGGGGGGGCGCGGCGGGGGGGGGGCCGCCGGGGGGCGGGGGGGGCGGGGGGGGGCCCGGGGGCCCCCGGCCCCCCGCCACCCCGCGGCGGCCGCCCTCCGCGACCCGGGAACGGGCGGTGGGGCCCCGGGGGGGGGGGGGCGGGGACCCCCCCCGGGGGGGG
>NZ_JAGXJJ010000440.1:0-242 GCF_019091465.1 Microbacterium sp. GbtcB4 | reverse complement strand
CGGCCCGGTCGCGAACCGCGGGGCCGGGAACCTCCCGAACCCGTGGACCGCCGGAGGGGCCGCGGTGGACCCCGCCCCGCGCCCGGGGAGGCGAACCAGAGCGGTGAGGTGCCCGACGACATGCACGCCCGCCGCGAGGAGGGTGCTGTGCGCCGGCCGCTCCCCGCCGCCCTCCGTGTCGTCGATGGTGTGCGCGTCGTCGCCGCCCGGGGGCACCCCCGCGTCCACGAGGGTGCGCGCCG
>NZ_JAGXJJ010000439.1:0-242 GCF_019091465.1 Microbacterium sp. GbtcB4 | reverse complement strand
CGGGCCCGGCCCCCCGGCGGGAGGCGCGCTCCGCCAAGAAGACGGCGACCCCCCCGTCGCGCCCAGGGTCCCCCGTGCCGGTGCGCCCCTCGAACGGGAGGCCCATCGCATAGCCGGCGGCGTGCAGCACCTGCGAGCCGAGGACGAGGGGGTAGGGCCGGGTGTTCCCGTTCTTCGGGTCGGTGGGGTCCCAGCCGCCGGGGGAGACCCCGCGCAGGGGCTTGATGATGCCCACCGGGACC
>NZ_JAGXJJ010000438.1:0-242 GCF_019091465.1 Microbacterium sp. GbtcB4 | reverse complement strand
CGTTCCGTTCGCGGCAGGGAACACGGCGATCCTCGTGCTCCCCCCCTTCACGGGCCAGATGGGCGTGTTCGGGGCGGAGGACCTGCAGCCGAGCAAGATCGGCAAGGGACAGAAGAACGGTGCCGGCCGCCGTCGACTGTTCGGCTGGGGCATGGTCGGGTGGTTCTTCCTCACCTTCGCCCTCGGCGCTATCTTCGTCTCGGGTCAGGTCTGGGGGTACCCCCAGCTGGTCGCCGAGGGAA
>NZ_JAGXJJ010000437.1:0-242 GCF_019091465.1 Microbacterium sp. GbtcB4 | reverse complement strand
GCACGATGAGGATCCGTGCCCCCCGGGCCGCCCGTTCGCCGACCTTCGGGCCGAGCGCCCCATCGTCGCCGGCCGCACGGTGTTCGCGCGCGCCTGACCACCCGAGCCACGAAAACGGCGGGCGGCATGTTCCCGCATGCCGCCCGCCCCTGGTCCCCCTCCGACCCGTCTCGAACCGCGGGCGGCAGGCCCCGGGGGGCCGGGGCACGCGCCGGCTCCCCCGCCGGGGGGCGGGGGCGCGC
>NZ_JAGXJJ010000436.1:0-242 GCF_019091465.1 Microbacterium sp. GbtcB4 | reverse complement strand
GGATAAGATCAAACTAATCGTTTGATCATTCTAGTCTCTAATCTTGATCCGAGCGATTGTTATCGATCATTGATGTGGGGCACATCGGGATACACTACGATGTCATTTGAGACTGGTGACTTGAAACCTTATTTAAGTATCAGCCTCGACAATAGATGACCTGGCGTAAGATAAAATCATCCCTATCAACAGTGAACCAACCGGACCAACTCGATAATCGATAATATTCATGACACTATCAA
>NZ_JAGXJJ010000435.1:0-242 GCF_019091465.1 Microbacterium sp. GbtcB4 | reverse complement strand
AACCTTCTTCGTTTGTCTCTCAAGAAATTCACATGACGAAGAAGATCAAATCTTTAGCCACGAAATCAACAAATTTTAGGAGAAGAACACTATGCTCTGTTTATGTTTCCCTGCAACCAAATCAAAATTAGGAAGACCTTCCTGAGAGCTCTGTTTCTCTCGGAAAACAAATGTGATGAAAGGAACCTCGCAACGCACACTATAAGTCTTTACCGAAAGAACAAAGTTTGCAGCCAAAGAAT
>NZ_JAGXJJ010000044.1:0-320 GCF_019091465.1 Microbacterium sp. GbtcB4 | reverse complement strand
GGGTGGTGCGCCCCCTTCGTCGTGCGGGATCGGTCCGCTCCTATGACTCCCTCGCGTTCACCGAGGCGCGGATCGCCGCCGCCCTGCGCACGGGCGGCTACGGCATCCCCACCGTTTCGCGGATCATCGACGAGGTGCGCGCGCACGGTGACACCGGGCAGGTGCAGCGCATGCTCGCGGAGCGGCTGACCGACCTCACGCGCCGCAGCGTCGCGCTTCTCGCGGCGGCAGGGCACCTGCACGCCCTGCTCGCGGAACGCCTCGCGGGGGAAGACCCATCGGCGCACACGCCCAACCCGGTACCTGCGACACCACCTGCG
>NZ_JAGXJJ010000434.1:0-242 GCF_019091465.1 Microbacterium sp. GbtcB4 | reverse complement strand
GGGCTGACGCCGCGGCCCTGCAGCTCGGATCCGGAGACGATCCCCGGCGTCGGCGCCGCCTCGTGGTCGGCCCGGGCTCCCGCCTGGCCGTCGCCGGCGGTGGCGCGCGCGGGCGCGGGTCCGGGGCTGCCGGCGGCGCCCTCGTCCGTCTCGACGCCCTCGCCGAACCCGCCCCGGAAGGGCGACACCAGGCGGGCGATCGCCGCCTCCGCGTCGGCCCCCCACCCCGGGGGCTCCGTCTC
>NZ_JAGXJJ010000433.1:0-242 GCF_019091465.1 Microbacterium sp. GbtcB4 | reverse complement strand
GGTCGCACAGCTCGGCCTGGCGGTGAGTCTCGCGATCTTCCTGCCGAGCCTGCTGCTGATCCCCCTCCCGCCGAGACCGAAGCTCGAGAGCCCGGCGGTGCCCCGAGTGCTCCTGGTGTTCGAGAGGGCAGGGCAGGCGCACTGCATGACGGTCCCTGCGATCACGGCGGCCGGCCCGACCGCGTGGGGGTGGGCGGTGCCGGTGGCGCTGGCGGTGCTCGCGTACGGGGCCCTCTGGATCC
>NZ_JAGXJJ010000432.1:0-242 GCF_019091465.1 Microbacterium sp. GbtcB4 | reverse complement strand
GGGACTCGATGGCAGCGTCTTCGGACGGGGGTGCGGCCGACGTCTTTCGTGGCCAGGACGCGCTCCCTGCGCCTCCCCGGCTTCGGCGCGCGCCCCGCGCTCGGTACGCTCGGATGGACCGGTTCACTGGATGACCGGAAGAAGGGGGACTCATGTCCGCGCCCGCGGACTCCGGTCTGGCCACGATGCTCGTCATCATCGTCGGACTCGGGCTGCTCGTCGGCCCGGCCGTCTACGTCTGG
>NZ_JAGXJJ010000431.1:0-242 GCF_019091465.1 Microbacterium sp. GbtcB4 | reverse complement strand
ACTGGGCGGAGAAGTCGGGGGCGGCGCTGGCCGACGAGGGTCCGGAGGTGCACGGCGGCCTCCCCCCGCGCACCCTCAAGGAGGCGCTCGCGCGGCCCGTGCAGCCGCTCGCGAACCAGGTGGTCACGGCCGCCGACTTCGACGACGAACGGGTGCCGGCGCATCTGCGCATGTACTTCCGCGCCGTGGACGAGCGGGGACGCGTGGTCGGGTCCGGGCGCGATCTCCGATCGCTGCAGGCT
>NZ_JAGXJJ010000430.1:0-242 GCF_019091465.1 Microbacterium sp. GbtcB4 | reverse complement strand
TTGGAGCAGCAGGTGTACTGCGAGGAGGGGGTGCGACGGGCCCAGGAACGCGGAAGGGTCCCTGAGCCCGGCGAAGGGGTTACCAGCGGTAGTGAGCGAACGCGCGGTTCGACTCGGCCATCTTGTGGGTGTCCTCGCGGCGCCTGACCGCGGCACCCAGGCCGTTCGACGCGTCCAGGATCTCGTTCTGGAGACGCTCGGTCATCGTCTTCTCACGACGGCCCTTGGCGTAGCTCACGTGC
>NZ_JAGXJJ010000429.1:0-242 GCF_019091465.1 Microbacterium sp. GbtcB4 | reverse complement strand
CAGTGGCCCGACGATGCCGCGGCGCTCGCCGAGACCACCGCCGACCTCCGTGCCGCCCTGGCCGAGGCCGACGAGAGCGCCCGCTACAACCCGCGCGCGCGACGCCGGCATGCGGGCACCGCCCACATCCACGAGCAGCTCTCCACCCTCGCCCGGATCGCGCACCTCATCCGGGACATCGCCGACGCGACGGCCGACACGATCTGGGGGAGTCCGGCGGCCATGCCCCTGGGTCCTGCCCC
>NZ_JAGXJJ010000428.1:0-243 GCF_019091465.1 Microbacterium sp. GbtcB4 | reverse complement strand
AAACAAACGATCCGCGGTTTCGGCACGCAGTCGTTGCAGTACGGCTTGTCGCCGACGAGGGGGGGGGTCGGGCGAAGCCGCCCACACTCCGCGCATTCCCTTCGCGCCCTCGGGTCGCGCCGCCAGCAGGTGGCGCAGAATTGTGACTCACCAACGCGGCGCGTGATTGGTAGAAGCCTGCCGCATATAGAGCGGGGCGCAGCGCAGCGGCGGTTCGAGCAGCGCCCGCCGAGCCGTTCTCCG
>NZ_JAGXJJ010000427.1:0-243 GCF_019091465.1 Microbacterium sp. GbtcB4 | reverse complement strand
GGGCGGGGGCCACGAGCGCGCCCTGTTCCACTCCTTCTCCGGCGACGAGGCGATGGGCCGGGTGTGCGCCGACGCGGGCTACTTCCTGTCGTTCGCCGGGAACGTGACGTTCAAGAACGGGCAGAACCTGCGCGACGCGCTGAGGGTCACCCCGCGGGACCGCCTCCCCGTCGAGACGGACGCGCCGTTCCTCACGCCAGTCCCGCTGCGGGGCCGTCCGAACGCGCCGTACCTCGTGCCGCT
>NZ_JAGXJJ010000426.1:0-243 GCF_019091465.1 Microbacterium sp. GbtcB4 | reverse complement strand
CAGTTAGAAAAAAGTCATTACAGTTGAAACAATGGCACGCCAGCAAAAGATCCATCATTAGGTAAACAAACTTTGTCTTGGGTATTAAGCATTCAAGACATGAGAACATCATCTGAGCTAAGGTTACCTATATCAACCTTCTATAGACCCCGTACGATGTTGTGTACATGACCATTGATCGGGTACAACAAAATGTAACTATAATTAAGTTACTGAAACATGAAGTTAAACTGTGCAACAATA
>NZ_JAGXJJ010000425.1:0-243 GCF_019091465.1 Microbacterium sp. GbtcB4 | reverse complement strand
CGGCAGACCGCCGTGGAGAAGGGGCTGGGTACGCTGTGGGCCCTCGATGTGGTCCCCGATGTGAGAGGCGCCGGTTACTTGTGGGCCATCGTGCTTGTTTGGGCGTCAGCGGACGCCCCGCACGGGAAGCGCATCTGGGGTCCGCTCGCCCTTGGGAAGGGATTGCATCAGTTGGGGGGGCTCACCGGGGGGGGGTTCGCGGCCGCCACCGCGATTTCCAAGGTTCCCCCGCCGCTCGGGGGG
>NZ_JAGXJJ010000043.1:0-321 GCF_019091465.1 Microbacterium sp. GbtcB4 | reverse complement strand
GGAGCCCACCAACTGGTCGCGCCGGTACACGGCGAACCTGGAGAAGCTCGCGTCCGGCGATGTCATCAATGTGAGCGAGGTCGTGCGCGACCTCTGGCGTCGCGACTAGGACCGCGGCCTGGCCGCGCGCGAGAAGCGGATGCTGGCCAAGGCCCGGCAGATCCTCATCACGGAGCTGGCACTGGCCGAGAAGATCGACGAGGACAAGGCGGGCGCGCTGCTCGACGAGGTCCTCGCGACCTGAGACGTCCTTCACGGAAGGTCGGTGCTTCGGCCCCCGCCCTTCGTCCTTCCCGCGGGCAACGGGGACGTGTGGGCCCC
>NZ_JAGXJJ010000424.1:0-243 GCF_019091465.1 Microbacterium sp. GbtcB4 | reverse complement strand
CTTGCGCGGCGGGTCAGGCGCTGCCGGAAGGGAGTCGCCTGCCCGGGCGCGGCGGCCTGACGTGAAACCGGGAAGGAAGGCGTGAGGGACGCGGCCACCCCGGTCTTCGCGATCGCCGCAGCCGCCAAGCTCGCCGGCCTGCACCCCCAGACCCTCCGTCAGAAAGACCGGATCGGCCTCGTGGGGCCGGGGCGGGCGCCCGGCTGTCCCCGTCGTGATTCTCTCCTCAACATCCTACAACTG
>NZ_JAGXJJ010000423.1:0-243 GCF_019091465.1 Microbacterium sp. GbtcB4 | reverse complement strand
GAAGCAGGAGGAGGAACCCGCCGGCCAGGACGAACCAGGCGACCGGCAGCGACACGGGGATGAACACGGGGGGGAGGCCCAGCGCGGCGAGCCAGAGGCCGACGAGTCCGAGCACCGAGACCTACTTCGGCGCCGCGGGAGCCGGCGCCTGACCGGGGTACGTCCCCTGGCCGGGGAACGTCCCCTGACCGGTGTACGCGCCCAGACCGGGGGACGCGCCCGGGCCGGGATACGCGCGCTGGC
>NZ_JAGXJJ010000422.1:0-243 GCF_019091465.1 Microbacterium sp. GbtcB4 | reverse complement strand
CTCCACTACCCTGGCACCGGCAAGGACCTGCCCGAGCCACCCCATCTCGCCATCCCCTTCGGATCCCCCCTGGCGATCGTGGGTTCTTCCGGTGCGGGCAAGTCGACCCTCATCGATGTTTTGCTCGGCCTTAGCCCGCCGTCTTCTGGCGAGCTCCACATCGTCGGGCAGCCGCTCTCTCTTGTGTTGAACCAGTGGAGTGCACATGTGGGATACGTTCCACAGCGGGGAGCTCTTTTCGAC
>NZ_JAGXJJ010000421.1:0-243 GCF_019091465.1 Microbacterium sp. GbtcB4 | reverse complement strand
TCCACATTGTTAAGCTCAGTTATACGTATGAACAAGTTTAGTTTTGGATCCAATTTAGCATGTGCAATGATATTGTTCTCTTGATTCTTCCACCATGGATTTAAAAATTGGTTTTGTACATGTGAATCAAGTGTTGGTATGGGTTGTACCAATTGACTAGTCCCATTTCCAAATCAATATAAACATCTAAATATTGACTAAATAATTAATAATAATTTAAAACTTTGGCTAAATATATACTAA
>NZ_JAGXJJ010000420.1:0-243 GCF_019091465.1 Microbacterium sp. GbtcB4 | reverse complement strand
AGGAGGCGCTGAGCGACGGGCCCAACCCCGAACCCGCCGGCCACGGGTTCATGGTGCGGCTGCCGCTGCCGAAGCACCTCGACACCGACGCGATCCTGGAGCGGAACGATCCGGCGAAGGACGCGGACGGGCTGCACCCGACCAACCTCGGGCGTCTCGCCCTCAACCTCAACGCGCCGATCCACACGCCGCTGCCGTGCACCCCGCGCGGTGTCAGCGAGCTGCTGCTGCGCAACGACTACG
>NZ_JAGXJJ010000419.1:0-243 GCF_019091465.1 Microbacterium sp. GbtcB4 | reverse complement strand
CACAGGGCTCACCGTGCTGGCCTTCCCCATGGTGTTCTGCGCGTTCTACCTGATGACGAGGCGGAGAGTGCAGCGATGACCATCACCCCATCCATCCGGACCGGCTCCTCGGTCACGGAGACCCGTCGCATCACGGTGCCCGTCCCGAAAGCCGGTCCGTGCCCCTAGCCCCGCGTCTCGGTGGGCGGCGTGGTGCGTAGCGTCGGCTGGGGGCTGGGGCGGCTCACCCCCCTGTTCCCTCTG
>NZ_JAGXJJ010000418.1:0-243 GCF_019091465.1 Microbacterium sp. GbtcB4 | reverse complement strand
CATGCCGGACATTAACGGTATAGACCTGGTGCGTTCCCTGGCAGAAAAACCGGTGGTGATCTTTATTACCGCGCACCGCAAATTTGCCGTGGAAGGGTTTGAGCTGGAGGCGCTGGATTACCTGTTAAAGCCTATTGACTTTGACCGTTTCTCCCGCGCAGTGCAAAGGGCGCTGGACTATCACCAATACCGTAAACAGGGCCTGCCTGCACAGGAGGAAAGCATTTTTGTAAGGGCAGAGTA
>NZ_JAGXJJ010000417.1:0-243 GCF_019091465.1 Microbacterium sp. GbtcB4 | reverse complement strand
GGGGCAGGGGGGCGCGCCCCCGGGGGCGGCCGGGGCTCGCGCGGGGGCGGGGGCCCGGCCCGCCCCGGCGGAGCGGGGTGGACGCATGACCGCCCCGCGGAGCCTGGCGGCGGGGCGCGAGTCCCGGGCGGCCGCCGTCGGGACCGTGCCGCACCCGCGGCTCTCGATCAACCAGGCCGCCGTGGAGCACGCGGGCCTCGCGACGGCCCTGCGTGTCACGGCGGCGGGGGGGGGCGCGGGCAT
>NZ_JAGXJJ010000416.1:0-243 GCF_019091465.1 Microbacterium sp. GbtcB4 | reverse complement strand
CCGCACCGGGCGATGGCCCCGGGGAAGTCGGCCAGTGCGCCGACCTCCGCCTGATCGGAGACGGCGCGGAACGCGCGGACCGGCACGCCGAACTGCCCCGCCCCCCAGATGTAGGCGTAGGTCTCCATGTCCACCAGCGCCGCACCCATCGGCCGGATCACGGCGGTGACCTCGGCGGCGTTCACGAAGTGGTCACCCGTGGCGATCACGACGCCCTCGCGGCCTGTGGTCACCTGCGGCGGA
>NZ_JAGXJJ010000415.1:0-243 GCF_019091465.1 Microbacterium sp. GbtcB4 | reverse complement strand
ACCCGGCGCGCAGCCCGGCCAACCTCGCCATCGGCCTGACGATCTACGCGGTCGCGATCCTCGTCCGCGCGGTATCCGACGGCCTGGTCTCGGTCGACCCCGCGATCCGGCAGTCGGCGGTCGCGATGGGCTACGGCGGGTTCCGCCGCTTCTGGTCGGTCGACTTCCCGCCCGCCGGGCCGGTCATCCTCGCGGGCCTCCGAGGGGCGGCGGTGGGGACCATCTCGCTCGGGACGGTCGGCA
>NZ_JAGXJJ010000042.1:0-321 GCF_019091465.1 Microbacterium sp. GbtcB4 | reverse complement strand
CTTGTCCACCTGGATGACGGTGCGGCCCTCCATGCGGGCGAGCCCGACCGGCACCCCCACTCCGACCGGCCGGGCTGGGAGCACCATGCCGCCTGAGTGGATCCCCAGATGCCGTGGAGCCTTCAGCAGCTCGGCCGCGTAGTCGGGCACGGTGTCGGGGATGTCGTGGCCCTCCACGGGTTCGGGCCCTGATCCCCAGCCGTCCACCTGCCGTGACCAGGAGTCCTGCTGTCCTGGAGAGTGCCCCAGGGCTCTGTCCATGTCGCGGACGGCGTCCTTCGGCCGGTACTGGATGACGTGCGCCACCTGGGCCGCCCGCTC
>NZ_JAGXJJ010000414.1:0-243 GCF_019091465.1 Microbacterium sp. GbtcB4 | reverse complement strand
GTCACCCTGGCGATTCCCGCAGACGCCGCGCGGTCCGTCATCTCGGTCACGCCGATGGCGTTCCTGCTGCTCACTCTGCTCCTCGCCGCTCGCTCCGGGGGCCGGGCCGCACGGTCCGGGGCCTGGGTGTGGGGATCGCTCTCGGGGACCGTCGTGTTCGCCGTGATCTCGACGGCCGTCGCTCTCACATCGGCGCTCGGCGCCGCGCGGGTCCCGCTGGCTCTCGCCATCCTGCTGCCCCCC
>NZ_JAGXJJ010000413.1:0-244 GCF_019091465.1 Microbacterium sp. GbtcB4 | reverse complement strand
CCTCACGATCATCTCGGACGCGCTCGACAACAAACGGATGACCAGTGTTCACTCCTCTCTTGAAGGATCAAAACTTCAAAGAAAAGAGGGAGAATAACTTCTGGCCTTTAACAAAACTTTTAAGCTCTCAAAATCTCAGAATAAATTGCACTATTTTATTTTTATTCCCCTCTCTTTGACAATAACAAAGGGGGAGAAAATTAATGATGAATGTTTGGTACCAACAATCATGAAATGATAAATG
>NZ_JAGXJJ010000412.1:0-244 GCF_019091465.1 Microbacterium sp. GbtcB4 | reverse complement strand
GGGGGGCCTCCCCGTATACCCGCGGGGGGGGGGGCGCGCGGTGGGGCCCGCGGGCCGCGCACCCCCGCCGGCCCCGGGGGCGCCCGCCCGGGACCCGCGCGGGGGCCGGGTCCCCCCCCCCCCCCCCCCCCCCCCGGGGGGAGGGAACCGCACCCCCCGAACGCCCGGGGGGGCCCCCTTCGCCCCCGAGGCGGCCACGCCCCCGGGCCACCCGAGCAGGGCCCCGGGCCCCGGCCCCCCCGCG
>NZ_JAGXJJ010000411.1:0-244 GCF_019091465.1 Microbacterium sp. GbtcB4 | reverse complement strand
GGGGGCACGGCGCGGGGCGGGGCCGAGGCGGCGCGCGGGCGGGGGGGGGGCCCCGCGCGCGCCCCCGGGGGCCCCCGCGGGGGGGGGGCCCCCGGCCCGCCGGGGGGGGCCCCGGGGCGGGGGGGGGGGGGGCCCCCCCCCCCCGGGGGAGCCCCCCGGTAAACCCACGTCCCCCCGCCGCCCCTGGGGGGGCGGCCGCCCCCCCCCCCCGGGGGGGGGGGGAGGGGCGACCGTCACAGCCCCC
>NZ_JAGXJJ010000410.1:0-244 GCF_019091465.1 Microbacterium sp. GbtcB4 | reverse complement strand
GTTTTCGAGCAGGGCTTAGAACCCCTCGATCGGGTGTGGGGGGGGGCCGATGGTGGACACCGTCGGGGGGTGCATCCTGCTCCCGAACGGTTGCGGGCGGGCGGGGGAGCCTGACCCGGTTTCCCGGGCGGTTTCTCTGTGTTGAACATGCCCCGGGTGCGGGGGGGGTGTGTAGTCGTTCGGACCCCCCGGGGGTGAGGGTGCCGAGCGCGGGGTGCGGGGGGGGGGGGGTGTAGGAGCCCCC
>NZ_JAGXJJ010000409.1:0-244 GCF_019091465.1 Microbacterium sp. GbtcB4 | reverse complement strand
GCGTATATTTAAAGTTCGTAGGGATAGCCCATCATGCGATGTGGGAATATCGTTAAAATATTATAATTTAGCTTTTGTAAACCTCTGGTGGTAAAAAATAGCTTATGGATGTACAACGCATATTATTGGTAGAAGATGAGAAAAATGTAGCCGAGGTTATTATCCAGGGGCTGGAGGAAGACGGCTATCAGGGTTTGCATGCCAGTAAATATGAAGATGCATTGTACAAATTGCAAAACAATAA
>NZ_JAGXJJ010000408.1:0-244 GCF_019091465.1 Microbacterium sp. GbtcB4 | reverse complement strand
ACTGGCAGACGTGCGGATTGCCATCGGCATTCAGCACGGAGGCGCGAACCCAGGCACAGCGCGTATCTGCGGCGTTGGCATCACCCGATGCACAGGCCGTTGCATCGGCTTCCAGCGGCGCGTCCAGCAATGCCGCCAATGCCGCCAGAGCAGCCCGCTGTCCTTCTTCCTGGGCGACGATATCGGACAGGCTTTTCGATGCCCATGTTCCGGCGCAATCCCCCGCCGCCAGCACACCGGACAC
>NZ_JAGXJJ010000407.1:0-244 GCF_019091465.1 Microbacterium sp. GbtcB4 | reverse complement strand
ATAGGTATTGGTATGGCGGTCCAGCACAAACTGCCCGAGAGCTACTGCGGTGAACATTACGGCTGCCCGCAATATAGATGCAGCCGCGCCGGTGATCAGGGCAAAACCCCATAACATGCTGATCACGATCAGGGCTTTAGCCAGGTTGGAAAGCCGGTGCGGCGGCCACCATTGCAGCACCCATAAAAGGGATGCATAAATGAGCGCCAGGTGCATACCTGAAATAGCAATGATGTGTACTACG
>NZ_JAGXJJ010000406.1:0-244 GCF_019091465.1 Microbacterium sp. GbtcB4 | reverse complement strand
CGATCCCGATGGTTTCCTCGACGCGGTGCGCGCGGCCGCCCCGCACGGAGGAGTGGTGGTGATGTCGAGAGATGAGGACGTCCTCGCCGCGGCCTGGCAGTACTGCGTGGATCACACGGACCTGAACCCGGGCGAGCCGATCGTCATCACCGTCGGAGGTCGGCTGCTGACGGACGGCGAAGAGATCGGTGCCGTCGTGCGGGCCGCCCGCACATCGCTCTGTTGAGCCCGCTCACGGAGCCGC
>NZ_JAGXJJ010000405.1:0-244 GCF_019091465.1 Microbacterium sp. GbtcB4 | reverse complement strand
AAATCATCTCTTCCTCATCTCTTGTCTTACCGGATCATTTGGTTCAGCATCCGTCCTCCGACCCGCCAATGCTTCCCTCAAAATTATCCCTTCCTCATCTCTTATCTTAATGGATCAGTCGGACATGTCACATGCCATGTTTTCCATCTTCACATGACAAGTGGGATCCATTGAGATCTGAGATCGGATGAGAGAGGTTGAAAGGGGCGATTAGATCCATGTAAATATTATAATTAGTGGTGGA
>NZ_JAGXJJ010000041.1:0-322 GCF_019091465.1 Microbacterium sp. GbtcB4 | reverse complement strand
GACGATGACCTGCATGGGAGCCGCAGCGAACACGCCGTCGAGGGCGTGCCGCAGGATGGACCGTCCGTCGATGCCGACGAAGGCCTTGGGCGCCCCCGCCTCGAGACGGGTGCCGGAACCGGCGGCGACGACGAAGATCGCGATGTGCGGGACGGGGAGGATGCTCACAGCTTCACGTTACCCGCGGGAACGACGAAAGGGGGGTGCCGAAGCACCTGCCTTCCGTGAAGGACGTCTCAGGTCGCGAGGAGCTCGTCGAGTAGCGCGCCTGCCTTGTCCTCGTCGATCTTCTCGGCCTGTGCCAGCTCCGAGATGAGGATCT
>NZ_JAGXJJ010000404.1:0-244 GCF_019091465.1 Microbacterium sp. GbtcB4 | reverse complement strand
AGGTCTCCGGAGCGATCTGGTGCCCCATGGTCTACGTTCTCCCGCTGGATGCGAAGCAGAACTTCCCCCGCCTCAAGGCCGAGGCGGAGAACATGCGCGCGATGTACTACATCGAGAGGGTCGACGCTCCGCACGTCTTCCCTATGGCGGGCCCGCCCATGTCCCTCCGCGACGACCTCTTCAGCTTCAACGGGATGGCCCCCAACGGCGGGCCCACCTTTACGGACCAGAAGCAGTCAACCCC
>NZ_JAGXJJ010000403.1:0-244 GCF_019091465.1 Microbacterium sp. GbtcB4 | reverse complement strand
CGAGGCGGATGGGCTCACCCTTGAGGTAGCCGTTATCGTCGGCCTGCAGCCCGAGGGGGGCGTACGCGTCGGGGCGGCCGAGGCGAGCGGGGGACGGCACCTGCTGTCCCAGCGAGTCCTGCGCCTCCTGCGGGAGGCCCATGAGCATCGGCGTCTCCATGATGCCCGGGGCGATCGTGCACACGCGGAGGGCGCGGCGGGCGAGCTCGCGGGCGATCGGCACGTGCTTGGCGGGCACGCCGCC
>NZ_JAGXJJ010000402.1:0-244 GCF_019091465.1 Microbacterium sp. GbtcB4 | reverse complement strand
ACCTTCTTCGAAAATATCTCCGTATAAGATTTAGAAGCCCAAAAAATTGGATTGTTTCAAGTCGAGCTGTGTCCCCAATTATACAGTGTTTCTTCTCAACAAAGAGTGCATAATCAAAACAAAAGAAACTCGTAAATGCATTTTGATCCTTTACCGTCTCATAAAGGTGGTCAATTACCTACCTAACCATGGTGGAGCGCAAGCATGCGAGCATTAAAGATGGTCATGATTTCATGACCGACGT
>NZ_JAGXJJ010000401.1:0-244 GCF_019091465.1 Microbacterium sp. GbtcB4 | reverse complement strand
CCCTGACAGACCCCGGGGAGGGTGGGGGGGACCACCGTCCCGCCCCCCCCCGCCGACGGCGGCGTGACGGAGGGCGAGGTGACCGGCGACCCGAAGGCTCCGGGGACCGAGCGGTACCAGGGCGAGTTCATCGACGGGATCGCCGACGAGTTCGTGGGGCAGCCGTTCGAGGAGCTGAACGTCAGCCGCGTCGCCGGGTCGTCGCTCACGGGCGGGGGCTCCAACGCCCCCGTGGCCTCCATCA
>NZ_JAGXJJ010000400.1:0-244 GCF_019091465.1 Microbacterium sp. GbtcB4 | reverse complement strand
CTGCCCTGGCTCCCGGCGCAGTCCGGCAGCGAGCGGGCATTCGTGGAAGAGGTCACCCGCGACGTCGCCACCCCGGTCGTCCGGCAGCTCGGCGCGGAGGGGACCCCGTGCATCGGACTCCTCTACGCCGGTCTCATCCTCACCCCGCAGGGCGGGCGCGGGATCGAGTCCAACGCGGGCTCCGGGGACCCGGGGACCCAGGTCGTGCCCCCGCGCCGGGGGACCCCGCTGACCCGCCTCCTCA
>NZ_JAGXJJ010000399.1:0-244 GCF_019091465.1 Microbacterium sp. GbtcB4 | reverse complement strand
GTCCTGGTGGCCGGGGCCGGCCCAGAGGATCGCGTCGCCGTCGCCGACGAGGCCGACGGCGGCGACGATCGCGGCCTCCGGCGGGGAGGACTCGTGGATCTCGGCGCCAGGACGGGCGCGACGGGCGCCCTCGACGAGCGTCGCGCGGATCGACGCCGGGGCCTCGAACCGCGGGTGGTGATCGGTCACGACGAGGTTGGCGCTGCCTTCCACCGCGGTGCGGGCCATGTCGAAGCGCTTGCTG
>NZ_JAGXJJ010000398.1:0-244 GCF_019091465.1 Microbacterium sp. GbtcB4 | reverse complement strand
GACCACGACAACTCGAAGCCGATCTACGTCGAGGCCAACAAGGGCCTGCAGCAGGAGAAGGACCAGGTCGTCGACATGGAGCCGTTCTTCGCGTCGTACCGCGAGGTGCAGCCGTTCCTCGCCGCGAACTCCGTGCCGGAGAAGGGCAAGGAGCGCACGCAGTCCATCGCCGACCGCGAGATCTCCGACGACACCACGAAGTGCATCCTCTGCGCCGCGTGCACCTCGTCGTGCCCCGTGTTCT
>NZ_JAGXJJ010000397.1:0-244 GCF_019091465.1 Microbacterium sp. GbtcB4 | reverse complement strand
CCTTCGGCGAGCGCGCGCTCGACCGCGACCCCCGGGGCGACGGCATCGGCGGGGGAGCGCAGCGGCGCCCGGTAGGCGAGCGGCCCGTCGACTGCGTCGCCCGTCATCGGAGCGGCACCAGGGTCGCCTCGACATCGCGCCCGTCGTCCACGACGTGCAACATCGTGTGCACCGGCTGCCGGCGTCGGTCGGGGGGGGAGCCCGGGGTGGGGAGCCCCAGCCTGTTCCGCCTCACGGGGGTCCA
>NZ_JAGXJJ010000396.1:0-244 GCF_019091465.1 Microbacterium sp. GbtcB4 | reverse complement strand
CTCGGCGATCATCGCCTGCGCCTCGAGCACCTCCTGCGCCGCACCACCGGCGGGCTCGCCGCGCTGGGTCAGCTCCTGCGCCACGACGGCGACGGCCTCGCGGGCCCGCGCGCGCTCGGCATCCGCCCCCGCGGTGCTCGGTGGGTTCTCGGGCGCGGGCAGCGCCTCGGTCATGCGGGCGACCGGGCCCTGCGCGACACCGAGACCGCTCCCCACCCCTCCCAGCGCGCTCATCCGGCGGCGT
>NZ_JAGXJJ010000395.1:0-244 GCF_019091465.1 Microbacterium sp. GbtcB4 | reverse complement strand
CCCGGAGGCGTGGAACTCGCCGGTGCTGTCGGTCCCGCGACCTCTCCTTCGTGGCAGGAACCGGCCTCCCGCTCGAGCATCTCCATCGCGCCGGTCTCGACCACGGCCGGGACGATGCGCAGGAGCCCGCCGGTGATCGCGTCGGTCTCGGCGCCGATGATCTGCTCGATCCGGCGACGCGAGACGGAGGGGAAGAGTTCCTCCAGGCGTGCGGGCAGATCGGCGTAGCGGATGTACGACGCCT
>NZ_JAGXJJ010000040.1:0-325 GCF_019091465.1 Microbacterium sp. GbtcB4 | reverse complement strand
GGGAGACCTCGCCGTCTACGACACCGATCGGCCGTACTCCCTCGTCTTCGTTCAGGACTTCCGCACCATGGTGGTCATGTTCCCGAAGCACCTCATCAGCCTGCCCGCGGACATGATCGGGCTGCTCACGGCCGTCCGCATCTCCGGGCAGGAGGGGCTGGGCGGCATGGTCGTGCCGTACCTGACGCAGCTCGCCGGCAACCTCGACGAGCTCGCCGGCTCGACGGGGGCCCGACTCGCACACAGTGCCCTCGACCCCGTGACCACCGTGTTCACGCGGGAGCACGGCCTCGATCGGGCCTCCGCCGACCCGCATCGCGCCCTC
>NZ_JAGXJJ010000004.1:0-335249 GCF_019091465.1 Microbacterium sp. GbtcB4 | reverse complement strand
AAGAAGCCTCGACACCTAGGAGAGTCCCTCATGTCCACACCCGCATCACTTCCGTATGCCTTCGTCGCCAAGATCGTCGCGGCCGATGGACAGCACGACGCGCTCGCCGATCTGCTCGCCGGCGCTGTCGCACTCGCCAACGAAGAAGTAGGAACGATTGTCTGGTTCGCGGTCAGGACCCACGCCGACACCTTCTGGATCTTCGATGCATTCCCCGACGAGGCCGCTCGCGACGCCCACGCCAACGGCGCCATCGTCGCAGCCCTGACGGCCAACCAGCACCTCCTCGGCGCAGCACCCGAGATCCTGGCGGCCGACGTCCTCGCGTCCAAGCTCCCGTAGTCCGCCAACGCACGTCCGCAACGCGAACACAACACGAGCGCTGTCGGTCACAAACTCAACAGGCAAACCAACGGGCGGCTCTGGAGCGGCTCGAGCCACAAAGCGCACGCCCCATTCGAAGGAGCAATTGATGCCATCTATTCCTACATTGTCGTTGGACGACGCCAAACGTGTCATCGCGGCAGCAGAAGCTGAATCCAGCACGCAGGGTCAGCCCAGTAACATCGCCGTCGTCGATGCCGGCGGCAATCTCGTCGCTCACGTACGGATGGACGGAGCGTGGCTGGGCAGCATCGACATCTCGATCAACAAAGCTTTCACGGCCCGAGCGTTCGACACAGCCACCAAAGACCTCGGCGACCTCGCCCAACCCGGTGAGCAGTTCTACGGCATCAACGCCTCCAACGACGGTCGGGTGATGATCTTCGCCGGTGGCATCCCGCTCGAGCGCGACGGCCAGGTCGTCGGCGCCGTCGGCGTCAGCGGAGGAACCGGCGTCCAAGACCAGGCCGTCGCCGAAGCCGCCGCCAGCGCCTTCTGAGACCGACCCGCACCGAACCCGGCCTCCGGCCGGCACGGGGCTGGATGCGTGCGTCGTCGACGTAGCCGGTCACGGCTCGGACCTGACGGCCAACCAGCACCTCCTCGGCGCAGCACCCGAGATCATGGCGGCCGACCTCCTCGCGTCCAAGCTCCCGTAGTCCGCCAACGCACGAGACAACCGCGCCCCTCCGAGCCGTAGCCAGGTCGCGACGCAACGTCACGCTGCGTTGCCGAGCGGTGCGAGGCCTATCGACACACGGACAGGATGCCGGCCGCGAGGGGTCCGTCGCAGAGGAGAGCGACGTCGGTGTCGGGCAGAGCCGTGAGGCCAGCGCATCGCGCGACCACCAGACCCGAACAGCCCCTGCCCTGCGTTTCCGCAGGTCAGGGGCTGTTCGCCGGAGCCCCCTGTGGGAATCGAACCGACGACCTCATCACGTCGGCTTTGCGTCTATCGCTTGATGTGCCCACTGGGCGAACGAGCCGCTGACCTGCGCAAACGCCGAGCGTGGGGGGAGCCTGACACGGTTTCCCGGACACCTGAGTTGAGGCGATGATCGTCTCGGAAGGAGCCCGTGAGATGCCTGCTGCCCACTCGCCGGAGTTCCGGCGTCGAGCCCTGGATCTGGTCGCCCAGGGAAACCCTGTCGGTCAGACCGCTCGTGATCTGGGGATCAGCGAGTCGTGCCTTCGGAACTGGATAAACCGCGACGCGATCGACTCCGGCCGCAAGGCCGGGATCACGACCGACGAGCATATGGAGCTGGTCGAGCTGCGTCGCCGCAACCGCGTGCTGGAGATGGAGAATGAGATCCTCAAGCGCGCCAGCGCCTATCTCGCTCGGGAGAACGTACTCCCAAAATAGGGTTCCGGTTGGTCCAGGAGCTTGCCGCGGATGGGGTTCCCGTCGCGGTGGCCTGCCGGTTCCTCAGGGTGTCGACCTCGGGATACTACGAGTGGGCGTCGCGTCCGCCATCGCCGCGGACGATCGCTGATAGGGCGCCCCCGGCGACGATCCGGCGGGTTCACCGCGATTCGCGCGGCACCTATGGTGCCCCGCGGGTGCTGGCCGAGCTGCGGCTCGGGCTCGGTGTCCACGTGGGCAAGAAGCGCGTCGCCCGGGTGATGCGCCTGGATGGCCTGACCGGGGTGTCTCATCGACGCAAACGACGAGGCTGGAAGCCGGACACGGCGACGCACGAGGACCTCGTGAAGCGACAGTTCCGCGCGCACGAGCCGAACCGGCTCTGGTTCTGTGACATCACGCAGCATCGCGCGAAAGACGGGTGGGTTTACTGCGCCGCAGTGATCGACGCGTTCTCCCGCCGCGTCGTCGGCTGGTCGATCTCAGACAGAATCACCGCGGAGATCGTCGTTGACGCGCTCGAAATGGCTCGCTGGCGCCGCCGACCCGAGCCTGGCACCGTGGTCCACGCCGACCGAGGAGCGCAACACACGTCGTGGCTCTTCGGCCACCGACTCAGGCAAGCCGGACTGCTCGGCTCGATGGGGCGAGTCGCCTCATCGGTCGATAACGCGCTCATCGAGTCCTTCTGGTCCACGATGCAACGCGAGCTCCTCGACCGCTCAACCTGGACATCCCGGACCGAGCTGTCGTCGGCGATATTCGAGTGGATCGAGGGCTTCTACAACCCCACCCGCCCGCACACCGCGCTCGGCAACCTCAGCCCCGTGGAGTTCGAACGACTTCACAACCCCGCCGCAACCGCGGCATGATCAACACAGAGAAACCGTCCGGGAAACCGGGTCAGGCTCCACCGACCGCTCGCAACCGTTCAGGAGCAGGATGCAACCCTCGACAGTGTTCACCATCGGTCACTCCACACACCCGATCGAGGAGTTCATAGCGCTGCTCGAAAACAACGGCGTGCAACAACTCATCGATGTGCGGACGGTTCCCGGCTCCCGACATAACCCGCAATTCGGCGCGCAGGCGCTTGAGGAAAGCCTGACGCACGCAGGCCTGCACTATGCGCGGATGGAAGAACTCGGCGGTCTCCGCCACACCCCAGTGAATGTGGAGAGCATCAACGGCGCCTGGCGCAACAAAAGCTTCCGAAGCTACGCCGACTACATGCAAACCGAGCCCTTCGCGCGTGGAATAGACCGTCTGATCGATCGAGCAAAAGAGAAGATTGTGGCGATCATGTGCGCGGAAGCGGTCCCGTGGCGCTGCCACCGGTCTCTCATCGCGGATGCGCTGCTCGTTCGCCACATTTCTGTGAAGGACATCATGAGCGCCACCTCCACCAAACCCCACACACTCACGTCGTTCGCGTCGGTGGACGGGCAGCGGGTCTGGTACCCGCCCACTAACCTGGAAGGGCAACCGTAGGCATAGCGAGCCTCTCGCCGATGTGACCGAGTTGTCATTCCGAGAATGGATGTCGTCCACCATGGGCACACTGCACTACGGCGGGTCGGAAGCGCCGATCGTCAGCACCCCGGCGACGGACAAGGCGGTGGACGCGGAGGGCAAGGCCTGGCAGGTCGGCAACGCGCTCATTCAACGCCCCGGCACGGGCGAGGACATCGCGTACATGGCGCTCTACCTGGCCTCCGACGAGTCCTCTTGGGTGACCGGACAGAACTACAGCGTCGACGGCGGCGCGACCGCCGGGTGGCGGAACGACAGCGAGACGGACCGACTGGCCGCGAAGAACGGCTGACACGCGGGTCGCGGCGCGACCGGTGACGGACGGGAGGCACAACACCAACGCCCAGCTCGACACGCTGGTTCTCTCGCAGGCCGGAAGGGGCCCCGGGCGTCTACGCGAACTTCGTCAACCCGGAGGCGTTCTACGCCCTCTACGGCATGGAGTTGTGCGGCGGCGCGGGCGCCTGCAACCGCCCCCCGATCGACGGCACGGAACTCCCCATCCGGTGATCCCGTGGAAAACCAAACGACGAGCGCGCGAACGCGCGAAGGAGCCGCTGACACGGCGCAGCAGAAGCTCTGTTTCTTTGACCTTTCCGGCTGTCGAGAATACGTCGGCTCCCGCGACTCCGTTCCTACAATCTCGAACGCGCCCTACGGGCTTATATCGCTCGACATTGCGCGCGCTGCGCGCTCCGCCTCCGTTTTATCTCTGTCTGCCGGAAGGCGAAGAAAAACGGTTGATCAGGGAAGGGGATGAAGAGACGAACGAGCAGGGGATTGTGGTCTACTGGTGGAAGTGACATACCCAGGCGAGAACTGTTACCCCATAGTTCTCCGTTCCACCGGAAGAGGCTGACGCACCTTCGAAGGGATGAGGCAGGCGTGCTACGCGTGAACTAACGGGCAGGTCTGTGCGTGGACCGCAAGCTCTCGCACTGTGCCGTAGTCCAGGTTCTGCCCGCTGCGCAGCCGGATGCTTAGCACTGTGCGCACGGCGTTTACTTGCTCAGCGCTGAGTCCCTCGAACAGCTCGGGCCAGTCAGAATGTGCTCGCGCGACCTCGGGAGGCGTTAGGGCGCTGACGCTGAGCAGGGCGTGTCATCGGACGTACTTCTTTCGCCCGTCCTCGACGTTCGACCCGTACTTCTCGTCCAGCTCGGCGTATGCCTCGGCCGGGGTGGTGCTGCCGTTGAGGATGCGGCGGGCGCGGTCGAGTGCGTCGGCGTCAGGGAAGTGTCCGGCGAGCTGCTGGGCCTTCTCGATTAGGGCGAGATCGTTCTCAATTTTTGGTTCGCTCATCGCATCAAGATTCAACGACGGCAGCAGGCAATGTAAACATTCGCTCCAGCAGGGGTACAAGACGCCAGATCGCGGCGTGGTGCTGTTCTTCGGTCAGATCATCTAGCACGGGCGGTTCTTCACCTGTCCAGCCGATTGCTTCGGCCACCGCAGTGAGCTCCACGCTGTCCCATCGCAACCGTCCTTCATCCCGCATCTGAGCGCGGAACTGTGACAGTGGACCGCCCGACTGGTGCACCTTGGCGATCTCGGGGAAGCGCGCCAAGCGGACGTGGAAGATCGCGACCTCGTAGCCGTGCAGAAAGATCATCACTCGGTCGATTCGGATTGGCCGTCCAATGTACATTCCAGGCCGCTTCGCGAATGCCTCCGCCTGACTGTAGATCGGCATCTGCGTTGCCTCAGGATCTGTCATCGCTCACGCCCCGTCCCTGTGGTTGAGATTCTCGGTTACCAACGACATTGATTCGCGATCTCAGCCGGTGAGTAACGACTACGAGTGGCAGACGATCCTGCGCTCAATAGTCCACGGCGGCGCGGTCGTAGGCGAACCGCGCGTCGGATTCGTTCAGCACCTTCGCGCGCACGTCGGCGAGCTTCAAGTCGAGCACTCTGAGCTTCCCGTCTATCCGGCTGATTGCCTCAATCCTGTGGAACTGGTCCCCGTAGGCCTCGGCGAACCTCGCCATGCCGTGTAGCTTCCACGCCGCGTCCGGGAGCCAGTGGCCGTGGGGATCCACGATGCTCGCTCGCACTCCGTCTTCGCCGTTGGCGAAGAAGAGGAAGTCGGGGCGCAGTGTGCGCCATTCGCCGTGACGGTCCTGGTAGGCGATGCTCATCGAATCGCGGCCGCCTGTTGGGTTCCGATACCAGGCCAGAGCCCCGCCCCTCGACATCTCGGCGTCCAGCACCTCGATCTCGTCGGGGTTCAGCTTCCCGACCGGGAACATGCCCTCGTCGTCGGCCAACAAGTGCAGTGCCCGTCGTTCAAGGAGCTGTTCGGAGTCGCCGGTGACGCGTTTCGTCTCCTCCTGGCGGTTCTTCGGCAACGCCATTGAGATGAGCTGAGGGTCCGTGCTCATGGCGGTGATCTCTGCGTAGAGGCTCTGCCTTGACTCGGAGAGGTCTTTGATCGCGACACGGTACTTGCCGAGCCACTCGTGTGCGATGCGGTCGGCCTCGGTATCGAGCGCGGGACGGGTCTGCGGCAGCATAGCGAGGGCTGCGACTCGGACGTTCGCGTCGCGGTAGGCGTCCTCGTCCTCAGCGTCCGCGGCGAGATGTTCGACGTAGGTACGGGCGATGTCTGGCGTGATCGACCGCGCGCCTGTGCGATATGCGTCCTGGATGGCGCGGTCGTCCGCGTACTCCGTCCACGACTCGTCCTGGCGGAGCCCGTGGCGTGCTTGTCCGCGAACGGTGCCGCCAGCAACCGTCTGAACGTCTTTGAGCGCCTTCGTCAGGTCGTTTGCATACTGAGCCGAGAGTCCGTTCAGAACACCGTGGAGGCGCTCGTGGGCGAGCTTCCCCGCGTCAGCTAGCAGCCGGTCAGCCGCGAGCGCGTGTGCCAGCGAAGTGAGTCGCTTGATCGGGTTCGCATGCTTGCGAGGCAGTGTCTCGGCAGGCAAGGCTTGGAACAATTCCCAGACCTCGTCCGGGACGGCCTGGTTCGGCGTCATGACCTGTGGGTCGACGAGGACACGCTGTCCCGTCCCGCCGCCCGTGGTCAGGTCGTTGCCCATGATCCGCTCCAGCACGAGGCTGGCCGTCGCCTTGTTGAATTTCGGCAGGATGCACTCGACGCTGTTGAGCAGGTCGTCGCCCTCGATACGCCTGGCGAGCGGTGTACGGATCATCCGGCCGAGAAGCTGCGTGATGTGCGTCTCGTCCCTCGCTGGGCGGAACGAGACCATGACCTCAGCGCGCGGGCAGTCCCAGCCCGTGCTGATGGCGTCCTTGGCAAGCAGCACACGGACGTAGGAGGCGTCCTGCACGCGCTCCGGGGAGATGTAAGGCACGCTGTGCGAGCCGAACGTCTGCGCAGTGTGCTCGCCAAAGACGTGGGCGATCGCGTCCGCCTCCAGTTCAGGCCACTCGTCACGGATCACGTCGATAGCCGAGGCGACCTCCGTCGGCGACGGCTTGTTCGGCACCTGAAGCACCATGAGGGGCCTGACGGGCTCCTCGTTCTGATCGTTCGCGTACGCCGTCCAGGCCGCAGAAATTCCTTTCACCTTCCGGACGCCCCGGCGCAGCAGCACTGTATTGAAATCACCCGTCTCCGCGGGAAAGTCGAGCACGATGTCGTCCTTCAGTAGACCCGACTCCTGGATACGCACAGGGTCCACCTGCACCGTCGCGAGGTGCACACGATTCGATTGCACCTCGGCTTCGCTCATTGCAGCCTCGAACCGCTGCACAGTCGCCGAGATGCCCCAGACGATCGGCACCGGCGGCACGTCATTGTGGCCGTTGATGAGGCGCTTCACGATGGTCGGCGTCTCCGACGGGCGTTTGCCCATGCCCCGATGTGCTTCGTCAAGCACCATGTAGAGCGTGAGGTCGTTGTCCTCGATCGTGTTCCGCAGGGTGTCCCAGAACGTGAACGGCACTGTGTCTGCATGCGAGTCGAAGCCAGGCAGGGTGTTGGAGTCGTCGCGGCCCCGCACGAGCAGGCTGTTCTTCGACAGCTTCGAGGTGTTCAGAAAGTAGACGTTGCCCGACTGGAGTTTCTGGTATCTGAACGGGTGCTCGACCGTGACGAGACGGTTGCGCAGGCGGTCCGACGCTTGTTCCAGCCGATGCTTGGTCTGCTGGTTCAGCGCCGGGTCGTCGCTGAACCACAGCACGACGGCGCCGGGGTCCGGCGCGATGCTGAAGTCGTCGCTGCCCCAGAACAGCGACTCGATCACGGCCGCAGCCATGACCGTCTTACCGGCGCCCGTCGTAGCCGTCAGCGCCACCGACGAGACTCGCCTGCTCGCGCTGCGGTAGAAGTCCCGCGCAGAGGTCAGTTCGCGCAGCGTGTCACCGACCGCGTCTGCTTGGTAGTCCTTCAGCGTGAAGCGCATCAGAAGTCCCCCGTCATCTCGCAGTTGCGGAGGTAGTCTTCATATAGGCGGACGGTTTCGACGCCGCGGATCTCGTCGGCGACCTGCTGGTACCGCCCCTCGTCGTCCGTGACGACGTACACGATCCGAATGCCGCCTTTCCCGCGCAGTGCCTCGACAAACTCGGCGGCCTGGTCAAGGTCGCGAAGGATGCCGTAGCTGTCAGCGATCGCCCATCCGCCTTCGATCCAGTCGATGCGAGAGCCGACCGCACCGGCGCGTAGCCACAGCATCGGAGCAATCGCCGCGAACGCGCGGTCCACGCCGACGAGCCACTTCGACTCGTACGTCAGAGTGAAGAAGGCGGCGTTCTCCTCGAACCCCTCAGCCATCGGGAACTCGTCGACGAACTTGTAGTCGCCCTTGATCGGGGCGCCGTCGGGCGTCTCGCCCGTGATCGCGGCGCGGATGCGCGGCTTCGTGATGTAGTCGCAGATGCCCAGCTTCTCCCACTCGGGATCGCCAGGCCGCACGCCCTTCCTGCGCAGAGCGGCCTGTTCGTCGGCCGAGACTTCGTTGTTCGTCACCGAGATGCACTGACGGCGGCCGCCGTCCTGCTTGTTCAAGCGCATGACAGCGTGAGCTGTCGTCCCGGAACCAGCGAAGAAGTCGAGAATGACCGCGTTTGGTTTGTCGGATAGAAAGAACCTCAGGGCATCCTCCACTGCGTAGAGGCTCTTCGGGTATGGGAATGAACGACCCGGCAGAAGGCCCGCAACGAGCTTCGAGCCATGCCATCCCGCATTATGAGAGACCCTGTTCCAAGTTGTCTTTGCTGCACGATCACGAGACACCATCGACGTGTCTATGATGGCTGCGCCAGTCAAAGGGTTGCGGCCGGTCACACTGAGTTCGCCCTTTTCGATCTGATCCTCGGTGCCCTGGTTCACCGTCATGATCGAGTAGCCTCGTCCCCGTCGCTGGGACTTGGTGGCTCTGATCAGCCCTTTCTCGACCCGCCGTCGCGCGACCTCGACCCCTGTGCGCCAGCGAGCTTCCGCGCCCGTGGCGGTCTTCGGCCATACCGCGACCTCACCCGCTGGGACTGGCACCGTCTCGACACTCGTCCCAAGCGGAATCGGCGCCCCTACCCGAACAATGCGTCCGGTTGCTTCCTCTACAAAAATCGGGAAGAACAAGTTGGGCGAGTCTGCCCTCAAGTTCCCCTTGCCAGTCCGAACGTATTGAAACCACACCTGAGACTTGCTCTCGGATTGGCCTTCGTTCAGCATGTCGTCAGTCGTGCGGGCGGCTGCCATCTGCCCCATGAACACGAAGAAGATGTATTCGTCAGACCGACTGAACATTCCGTCACGCACTGAGCCTTGACTACTGATGACGCTCGTCACCATCTGGATACGCGCTTCGGGAAACGTCTGCTCCAGTAGCAGGCCAAGGCGCAAGTACTCCTTCTCGTCGATCGTGACTATCAACACGGAGCTCGCGGGCTTCAGGAGCCGCTTGGCGAGCTTCAGCCTCCGCTCCATGAACGCCAGCCACTTCGAATGCCGGTACAGGTCGTCGCCCTCGACGTAATCGTTGTTGTACTTCCAGTCGCGCGATCCTGTGTTGTAGGGCGGGTCGATGTAGATCGCATCCACGGACTTCTCGTGCGTGAACGTGAGCTGCTCCAGGACGTGGAAGTTCTCGCCATTGATGACCGTATGGAACGGCTTATTGCCGCCGCGCTCGATGGTCCCGTCGGGGCGCAGGCCGGGGTAGATGCGGTCACGGAATTCGGCCACGAGAACCAGGTCATCCAATGCCACCGAGGCGGCCTCGATCTTCGCGCCGTTCGGCGTCGAGATGTCGGCGGTCTCTCCGTTGATTCCATCGACAGTCCAGATGCGCTGGTCGCCGTGCCCCGTCACCCCTCTCGGAGGGAGCACTCGAACCTTGCTCATCTTGCGAATCTTGTGCGCGGGAAGCTCCACCGCCTCCGGCGCATGACGCTCGAAGTTGAGCCCGAACGGTAGACGCTTCTGGAGTGGCTGGATCTCGCTGTCGAGGTCCTTAGCGAGCTGCGGATCGAGTTGATTGACGGTGCGCAGCAGGTCCGACAAGCGCGACATGGGCGGGCTCCTTCTGGCAGGACAAGAACGAGTCCGTTCTCGCGTGTGCGCGAGTGGCACGGACTCGATCTCAGCCTACTCAACAGCATCTGAGGACACGAAGGCCGCGAGTTCCCGGCAGTGTTCTACTGGCTGGACACACCAGGACGGGAGGGATCCCGGATCGCCGGGTACACCAGATAGGTGCTACCCGATGACTTGATCCATCTGCCTGTCGCCGATAGTGATCGCCCTGTGAGATCCGCCAAGGGTCCGAGCGGGACGGTAGCGGTCAGGTTGATCATCGCAGCGCCGCGCAGCAGGATGGTCTCGCAGCCGAGGTCTCTCAGGCGTTTGGTAAGCGTCGAGGGGTCGATGTGTCGGCCAGGAAGGGCGGGTGATGGGAATAACCATCCTTCCGGGGATATAGCGCGCTGCGCCAGTTGCATGCCGAGCAGTTCGGTGACGCGTGGCGCTAGGTGGAGCGGAGCGTTCCCGAGGGAAAGCGTCGCCGTTTCGCCTCGATAGACGATGTTCTTGTCTTGGAGTTTGACGAGCCGTGTGATCGGCGCTGCGTAGAGACCGACCATCAATCCGACGAGCCTCGTTCCCTCGTTCAGCTGATCGTCTTCGAGGAAGCGAGACACCCAAGAATGATGGGTGGCCTCGCTGTAGGCGAGCGACGGGGCGGACTTGGGTCGTACCGGGGCGGAGATTCGGCGCATCGCGCCGGTCTGTTTCGCCCATCGGATGAAAGGACGGATCGCGATTGCTCTGCTGCGGCGCGAGGCAGCGAACTCGTCGAAGATCGACTGCGGGGCGGATTGCAACGACAGGTTCCGCGCTTCGAGCATCTGGAGGAATTCGAGCGCCGCGCGGCTCATCTCTCTGGCCCGGCTGAGGGTGCTATCGGTGATGCCTCGTCGTCGAATCTGCACGCGCGCGGTGGCAGGAACGATCCAACGGGTGAAGATCGTAAATTGCTCTCGGTTCGCCTTTGGGCAAATCGCGATGAGTTGATCCGCCCATTGTTCATATGACGCCCAGGGGTCGCGTTCTTCTGTCAGACATCCCGTGACTTCAAGCAGAGCCCGAACGCGCAATGCTGCATGCGGATGCTCGGGCATCTCCAACGCGCGTTGACTGATGGGGATCTCGCCATCGAGAATCCGCCGCAGGATCGCGATGCTAGTGCTGCGGCTCATCCAGCGCAGAAGCCGGTCCGCGTCGTGCTTGTAGGAAAGGAGATAGTGGCGTAGAGGTTCGAGGGCAGCACGCGCGTCGCTATCCGACGCTTCGGAGAATAGCTCCTCGACTTGTTTCACCAGATCGCAGCCCGAGCACAGCGTCCGCCGTGCCCCCCGTTCGCCTCCGCATTCATTGCAGGTGAAAAGTGGTGCGTTCCCGGCACAGTCTGCACACACCAGTCTGTCGTCCTTGTCGTGGGCGATCACACGTTTGTCACCGCACTCAGGGCACGGCTTCATAAACCCGGCGGTCGAGATGTAGCAGCTCTCACAGACTCCAGTACCGATGCGTGCGGAGTAAAGCCGCCGGACCTCGTGACAGATGAAACATACGATCCGCGGTTTCGGCACGCAGTCGTTGCAGTACGGCTTGTCGCCGACGATGGAGTGGGTCGTGCGTAGCCGCCCACACTCCGCGCATTCCCTTCGCGACCTCGGGTCGCGCCGCCAGCAGTTGGCGCAGAATTGTGACTCACCAATGCGGCGCGTGATTGGTAGAAGCCTGTCGCATATAGAGCAGGGCGCAGCGTAGCGGCGTTTCGTGCAGCGCCCGCCGAGCCGTTCTCCGGTCGGACTTGTCTGTTCCAGGAAGCGCTCTTCGCCGCACTGTCCACAGGCGGGCAGGGCGACTTTCAGGTCTGCGGTGCGAGCTTTCCGGAGGAGCCGCTGTGCCGCGCGTGGCATGGCCTGATCCCTTGACGAAGCGAGCGGGGGCGCGCTGCGGAGGTAGGCAGCGAGGCGTCCTGCTCCCATTACCGTCGGCGCGATGGCGATGACGAGTTGCTCGATCTTCGCAGTCGGAGCGTCGCTCCAAGGGCTGCCCTGCTCAAGGAGGATCGTCGTTCCTGGGTCCAGGTTCCGACGGTTGCGCGCTCGGTCCTTGCGCCGTCTCTCCTTGCCGATCGCCGCGTTGATCGCCGGTGTCGAGCTGGGCATGACACTCGTTGATACTGCCGAGATGTACGGCGACGGCGCGGCGGAAGCGCTGATCTGCGAAGCGCTAGGCGACCGGTGCGGCCGGTTGTTCCTCGTCAGCAAGGCGTATCCGCAGAACGCCTCGCGCGCACGCCTTTCACGCGCATGCGAGGCGAGCTTGAGACGTCTCGGCACCGACCGGCTCGACCTCTACCTGCTCCACTGGCGGGGATCGGTGCCGCTCGTTGAGACGATAGAAGCGATGGAGGCGCTGAAATCGGCCGGGAAGATTCGGTATTGGGGTGTCAGCAACCTCGATACTGACGACATGGACGAGCTTGTTGCTGCCGGCGGGGATGGCTGCGTGACCGATCAGGTTCTCTACAATCTCGTCCGTCGAGGCCCTGAGTTGGAATTGTTGCCGTGGCTCGTCGCTCATGAAATGCCTGTCATGGCCTATAGTCCCGTCGAGCAGGGACGACTCTCGAGCCATCCCTCCCTTGTGAAGATCGCAGCTAAGGTTGGTGCTACCCCTGCGCAGGTCGCACTTTCCTGGACGTTGCGGCACGATGGCCTCATTGCGATTCCGAAGGCGAGTTCGATCGCACATGTGCGGGAGAACCGGGCAGCCGCAGATATCGTCCTTTCCGACGCCGATCTTGCGACACTCGACGCGGCATTTCCTCGGCCACGCGACCGTCGCCCGCTCGAGATGCTCTAGCTCGAATGGCGGTCTTCTCTCTCAAGGGAACCGAACATGAGACGGATCGGCTCGAGGTGTTCAGCGACGCGGTGTTTGCGATCGCGATCACCGTCCCTGTGGTGGAACTGCGCGCACCGAGGCCTGAGGATGGCGACCTCGCCGCGGCCTACCTGAAGCTGGCACCGGACTACGCCGCCTACGTCCTCAGCGTGATCCTCATCGGCCTCTATTGGTCCCACAGTCATTTCAGCGGCAAGCTGCTGGAGAAGACCGACCACGGCTACAACCTGCTGACCATCGGCTTTTTGGCTGCGGTCAGTATCACTCCATTTCCCGCGCGCCAGTTGGTCGAACATTTCGGTGGAGATGCGGACAGCACGACCGCCGCCCTTTGGTACCTGGGCATAGCAGCGGCACCGGCGACCTGGTGGTTTCTTCGGTGGGTGTACGCCACCGCCAGAGGTTTTCCCGATCGAAGGCTAACCGAGGCTTATCTTCGCCGCCTTACCATCAAGTATGGTCTTACCGCCGCTGCCTATTGGGCGGCATTCGGCTTGGCGTTCTGGAATTGGCGTGTTGGATTGATCGCGGCGGGGATTGTAACGTTGAGCTACGTCATTTCCCCCGCAAAGCCCGTGTTCAGACCCGGTATTGAACCGGGACACGATCAGATGGCTCGTTGACTGAAGGAGCGGATAGTACCTCGGAGCTGCACGCTCCTTGCGAGTGAATAGCGACCTACCGTCGTCCGACGTTTTCGGGCTTGCTTTGCTCGCCGTCCGCCAGATCGGCTAGAACATGCGCACCAGGCCGCAATTCGGGCACCGCCAGACCGGGGAAGTCGGCGGGTTCCACGACGGTTGCAGCTGCACCAGGCAGCGCTCACAGGTAGGGGAGAAGCCCGGCCATTCGTCGTCATCCACGATGCCAGGCAACCAGGATGCTGGCGGCGCTGCAGAAACCGTCCACAGGGGACGTTCAGCGCCTTGCAGGAGAGGCCGGGGTGACAGCCGAGGCCCATACCCATGCCTTCATCTCCGTCTCGCCCACGCGGAACCTGATCGCGCAGGCATCCGCTGTCGACCGGCAGACCTCCGCGTCGACGAGCGCCGGCGTGGCGCCGAAGCGCACCCACGCTTTCGCAGGCTTCGGCCGCGGGTCGATCGTCACCGGTTCTACGTCTAAGCGCAGGTCGGCGCTCGAGAGCGACTGCAGGGGGCCGGCCTCCGCGGCGATCCGCTCGAGGATGCGCGTATCCATCCTGCGATCGGCCGCCGACGCGTATCGCTTCGATGTACCCACTGCCGATCCTCCTTGCGGACCGCCAGGTTATCGATTTTAGAACAGATGTTCTATTTCGTGTGCTCGTCCGCCAGGTCGTCCGAGGCGTCAGCCTCGGCTTGAATCTGCTCAACCTCGGCCCGCAGTCGGATCAATATCTCCTTGCTGTGATCCGCGAGTGCGGTATCCCAGGCATCGACGACGCTGGTCGGGTGTCGACTGTGGCTCTTTTGATCCGAGAACCCCATGCCCTGAGACTGGGGGAGAGGGTTCCGCGCAGCGGGACCCGGGCACCACCCCGGCTCGATCGCTACACACATCAACGCAAGGCGAGCCCCTTGACACGTGGTTCCCGAGGGTGTCCGCTACCTCGCGAAGGGCTGCATTGTCAAGGCTCTGCCAGGAGGCTATCAAGGCCAGAAGGCTACCGAGCAACACCATCAGATCGGAGTAGACATGAAAGCAGTGGTGTACGAGGGACCCCGTCAGGTCAGCACGAAGGAGGTCCCGGACGCGAAGATCGAGCGGCCCACCGATGTCCTGGTCAGGGTGACGACGACGAACATCTGCGGCTCGGACCTCCACATGTACGAGGGGAGGACCTCCTTCGAGGTGGGCCGGACGTTCGGGCACGAGAACATGGGGGAGGTCATCGAGGTCGGTAGTGGCGTGGAGAAGGTCAGGGTCGGAGACCGGGTTGTGCTCCCGTTCAACATCTCGTGCGGGTTCTGTAAGAACTGCGAACGCGGCCTGACCAACTACTGCCTCACCACTCAGCCCGACCCATCACTCGCCGGTGCGGCTTATGGGTTCGCCGACATGGGTCCCTATGGCGGTGGCCAAGCGGAGCTTCTCCGCGTGCCTTTCGGTGACCACAACGCGCTGCGCCTGGGCGAGGATGCGGAGGATAGGGAGAACGACTACGTCATGCTCTCTGACATCTTCCCCACCGGCTACCACGCCACCGAGATGGCCGGCGTGATCCCCGGCGACAGCGTTGTGATCGCTGGGGCGGGTCCGGTCGGATTGATGGCCGCCCTGTCCGCGATGATCAAGGGCGCAGCAAAGGTGATGGTGGTCGATCGCCACCCTGACCGGCTCGCGCTGGCCGAGCAGATCGGTGCGATTGCCATCGACGACTCCAAGGTCGACCCCGTGCAGGCTGTGCTGGACGAGACTATGGGGCTCGGAGCTGACCGTGGTTGCGAATGCGTGGGCTACCAGGCCCACGATCCGCAGGGCAACGAGGACACCGCCGCCACCTTGAACATGCTCATCAACGCGGTCCGCTTCACCGGAGGGATCGGCACCGTCGGCGTGTTCGTCCCCCAGGACCCGGGGGCCGAGGGCGAATTGGCCAAGCAGGGCAAGGCGGCCATCGACTTCGGCACACATTGGTTCAAGGGGCAGACCATGGGAAGCGGTCAGGCCCCGGTCAAGCGGTACAACCGCCAGCTGCGGGACTTGATCGCGGCCGGCAAGGCGACCCCTTCGTGGATCGTCTCCCACGAGATCTCGCTGGACCAGGCTGCCGATGCCTACAAGAACTTCGACGCCAGGTCCAAGGGTTGGACTAAGGTCCTCATCAAGCCCGGCATGTCAAACGGAACGAAGGAAAACTGAGATGGCAGCAGAACTTCAGGGCAAGAGGGTCGCGATCCTCGCCGCCGACGGAGTCGAACGCGTTGAGCTCGAGCAACCCCGCGAAGCACTGGAACGGGCTGGCGCTCAGACCGAGGTCCTTTCGATCCACGACGGCGAGATCAAGGCCCGTAAGAACGACCTGGATGAAGCGGGCACGTTCACCGTCGACGGGTTGGTCGCCGACGCCTCGGTGGGCGACTACGACGCCCTGCTGCTTCCCGGCGGCACGGTGAACCCCGACCAGCTCCGGGTCGACAAGGACGCCGTCTCCTTCGTCCGCGACTTCGTCGAAACTGGCAAGCCCATTGCCGCGATCTGTCACGGGCCTTGGACGTTGATCGAGGCTGGCGTGGTCGGAGGTCGCACCTTGACGTCCTTCCCGAGCATCCGCACGGATCTGCGCAACGCCGGAGCGGAGGTCGTTGACCAGGATGTCGTGGTCGACGGGAACCTGATCACCAGCCGCTCACCCGACGACCTGCCTGCGTTCTGCGATACGATCGTGGCGAAATTTGCGAGCAGTTCGACCCAGGAAGAGGTGACGTCATGAGCGTCACGAAGGGACTGCTTGTCAGGCTGGAGGCCCTGCCCGGCAAGGAAGACGAGGTCCAGGAGTTTCTCGGCATCGGGCGAGGGCTCGTCGAGGAGGAACCGGCCACCACCGCGTGGTTCGCGATCCGTCTCGGCCCGTCCTCATTCGGGATCTTCGACGTGTTCCCCGATGACGCCGGCCGCGACGCGCACCTGTCCGGCGCAGTTGCGACCGCTCTCGGCGAGCAGACGGGCAAACTGTTCAGCGAGCCGACGATCGAGAAGCTCGACGTCCTGGGCTCCAAACTCCCCGCCTGAAACCACAGACCGGGAGTACTGACCCAGAAAGGGGGGGGGTCGCGGCGCGCGGTGACTTCGGGCTTACACAGCCCGCTGACATCGTGGCAGCGGCCCCTTCCCTTTCGGCCTACCGCTGATCACCAACAGATCGGGAAACCGCGATGACAGGAACTGACGACGGCGTTGCCACGACGCGTTCACCCGAGGTAGCAGTGATCGGGGGCGGGATCGTCGGTCTCTCGACGGCGTACGCGCTGCGGGAGCAGGGCGTGCCGGTGCGCTTGTACGAGGCTGGTGTGCCCGGGACGGGTCAGTCCGCAGGCGAGTCGCGGATCTTCCGGCATGCCCACGACGACCCGCGACTCGTCGCTTTCGCGCGCGAAAGCCGCGGCGTATGGGATGAGTGGTCCGAACACTTCGACGTCGAGCTGGTCTCATCAGACGGTGTCCTGGCGATCGGAGACAGCGCCCTGGCGCGGCTGCGGGTGCTCGACCAGGTCGGCGGCGTGGTAGCGCACGAGATCGATGCGGCCGAGGTCGCCCAGCGGATGCCGCTGCTTGCTGGGTACTCGGGGCCAGCGGTGCTCGACGAGTCGGGCGGCGCGATCCGCACCCGCGCCGCGATCACGGCACTAACGGGTGCCCTCGCAGATGCGGTCACCACCGGTGAGGTCATCTCCATCGATCCCCGCGCCGACGGGACGGTCGAGGTGCGCAGCGTCACCGACCGGGCTGTTTACTCCAAGGTGATCGTGTGCGCCGGCCGCGAAACCGCCCGCCTGGCACGCAGCGTCGGCCTGTCGCTGCCGGTTCGCCTTGCCGCTCACGTCAGGCTGACCTTCGACGTGAAAGCCGCCGCCCCGGAACGAGTCGCGTGCCTGCAGGACAGCAGCGGCGTCTTCGGCGAAGTCGGCGTCTACGCGACGCCGCTACCGGGCAACAGCAGCTATTCGGTCGGACTCAGCGACACCGTCCGCGTCCGCGACGACGGAACTTTCATCGACCCGGCGGCGATTCGATCGCTGGACGAACGCGCACGCGAGTACGTGACACGGGCGCTGCCCGGTCTCCACCCGGAGCCGCGCGACTTCCTTCACTGCTGGGTGACCGATCTCCCGTGGAGTGAGGACGGCGTGGCCGTGTGGGAGGCAGGCTCTGTCCTTTTTGTGGCCGGTCACAATTTGTTCAAGCAGGCACCTGCGCTGGGTCGCGCTCTTGCCCGGGCTGCGACCGGCGGCGGTCTCCGCGCCGAGCTCACGCACGAAGCGCGCCTCGGCGAGGCCCAGAGCTAGGGCATGTCTCCCAATCGCGGGGGTGGCCCGCAACTCTGGACTCGTCGCGATGGGGTCACGTTGGTGGCTGCGTGCAGTGCGGCGGTGAGGTAGCCCGCGGAAGCACCGACACCTTTGTCCGCGACGACGCACCGCGACCTCAAGGACGGTGGGTCGCCACCCCAGCGGCTCGTGCGCGAGTCGACGGATGACCGTGTCCCGAGCAGCGCCCTCGGCGCCGCAGCGTCGGCACCACTCATCAGGGGTCAGGACCCCCGGCAGGCGAGTCAGAGCGAGTCGAGGTCGAATCTTGCGACGTTATCGGCCGCGCGCCCCGGCACTGCAGACCGCTTCGTGCACCAGGCCGGAGCCTAGACAGGCTCGCTCGGAGCCATCCTCGGCCTTGAAGACATCGAACACCATTGCGTAGCCGTCCTCGTTGGTACCCAGGTCCACGCCGCTCGCCGCGGGCGTCGAGTTCGGGGCCGAGGAGCAGGTGTTCTGGTGCTGGGTGTGGGGAAAGGCAGTGGAGAACGTGTATGCGCCCTGCCCTGATTGACGGGGTCATCGTCAGTAAGCTCATGCCATGACCCTCAAGTACATTGGTGGCACGCTGCCGAAGATCGGTGTCTACGCCATCGGGTTCGGCTCGCTCACCCGCCTCCCCTCGGGGAGCTGGGACTTGAACGCCAACACCGTCTCCTCCGTTGACATCGTCGGAACCGGCAAGGAATACAACTACGCCGCAGGAGGCGCCGGGATCGTCGCTGGCAGCATCATCGCCGGGCCCGTCGGAGCCCTGGTTGGCGGACTGGTGCCCAAGGCCTTCAAAGACGACACGGTACAGTTCCGCATCAACTTCCGCGACGGGAACATCGCGCACTTCTCAGGGTCTCCACGCGAGTACAGGAGCGCGCTGAACGCGTCGTTCAAGGGGCACACCGCGGCCCCCACGACGCTAGCTTCGCCAGTTCCCACTCCCGCCCCGGCCGGAGTGGATACTGAAGTCGTCAAGCTCCGCGCCGAAGTAGCCAAGCTCCGATCTGAGCTCGGGCTCGCCACGACCGAGGTGGAGCCCGAGGCCGTGACGGCTCCCGCACCAGCTCGCGCTCCGGTGGACCTTGAGGGTGACCGCCGAGCCGAGGACGTAGAAGCAGTAAGGCGAGGTGTCGGGATGTCGCCGGAGGAGAAGGTCGCGCGTCGCGACTTGCCGAAGCGCACCGACGGCATCGCTACCCGACTCTGGTTCGAAGGCGTCGCCGAACTCGAGTACGTGAAGGCTCCACCTACGGGGGAAGACCGGAAGGCTCGGAAGATCCGAGAGGCTCTGAACGCCGCGCACCGCGCCACCTACAAGAGTGAGCTTTCGGTCGAGAAGAAGAAGATCGAGAGCGTCATCCGTAACCTCAACCTCCCGTTCAAGGAAGGTCTGTTGCTGCTGACCGAAGTGGGCGACGAGTTCCGCAACCGCACGCTCCGCTGACAGCGAGGGCCCTCTCTGCCGCTCCAACGTTAGTGCGCATGCATGCTGACCGTTCGGGACAGCGGAGGCGTGACGTCCGCCACGGGCTCAGCTGCTCCACGACCAGGCGTCGTGTCGGGCAGCCAGTAGCGACTCCTCGAGACGCCCTTCGCAGAGCTGCGTGATGTTGCGGGATGAAGCCGCTTCGGGCAGCGCCACGTTCTACCACTGCGCCCAGGTCCAAGGGTCGTTCGCCCCGGTCTGCAAGACGCTGAGCACGTCCTGCAGGCCTGAGTCGGCCCTGCTAGCTGAGGCTCGCGGGTTAGGAGCTCACATACCAACGGCACATCCTCAGACCGATAAGATCAGGCCGTGCCTCAGGAACGCGCTCGTCCTAGTAGACCGCTGTGTCGATGGCGGTGGCGGACTTCTGCACGCACGAGTGGTCGTGGGAGTGCGAAGGTGAATGTGAGCATTGGTGCTGGCACTCGCACGAGTGGGAATGCCTACAGTATGAGTGCGACTGCGAGAGCGTCGAAGGCGCCGTCGATGACTCGTCCGGAGCGGGCGAAGCGGACCTCAGGCTGAGAGACCTGGCAGCTATCGCCGCCATTGGAGGCCTCGCGTACGGCACTGTACGACTATTCCAGAAGCGGCGCGAAGGCAAAGGTGAAGCCGCGGATCAATCTTCCCAAAATGCCGACGCAGACAGCCCTGGGACAGTCGTTGACGCAACGCCGATGATGCCCTCAGCAGGCTGGTACACCGACGGCGCAAGTGTCGGGCTACGTTGGTGGAACGGCGCCGCATGGACGGAGCACCGTCAGTCGGCGCCTACGATTCCTGCAGGGTGGTACGACGACAGGGTCGGTTCCATCCGGTGGTGGGACGGAACGGGCTGGACGGGTCACGTCGCACCTATGCCCTGAGCGGTGCCCAGTGCTACGGCGCCTCCGCATTCCACATACCGGCGTACTCCTCGGCCACGGACTCCCAGGCGACTCGCGCTGCAATGGTCATGTCCGGCAGACGGGAGGAGCCTGTCGCGCGGACAACGAAGTCGTGAGAAATGGGCCGACGCGCGTGGTCTTCCCTTCCTTCCGGATCCAAGAAGCGAATCGCCAGCACATCACCAACTCGTCTCATGACCGTGCGTTGCTCAGCCACCCCATCGAACGCGTCTTCGTAGACCGGGAGGGGATCGTCGTACCCGCCATCGCGGAGGAAACGGAAGCCCCACTCTCGACCTCGCGTCGCCCAGATGTATGAACCCGGCTGAAGCATCACGTCAGGCTCCGAAGGAGAACATCATCTTCCTCCCCCTTATCCAAGTCCATCTGGAACTGCGTCAGCGTCGCAGTGACGAAATTGTGCTTGGCAAGCGCCTGCGCGTTCAGCTCACGGAGCTTGTCGCCGGCCATCTGAGCTGCTTCATCAATGACGTCTGGGCTTAGCATCGCGAGGACGGCACCGAGCTTGCCCTTATTCTGCTTGCCGAGGAGCGCGGCGGCTAGAAGCTTTGACCCGCCGCTGATGATGCTCTGAGCGACCTTGGTCGGAAGCTGCCCGAGCCTCGCCCACTTCGCATGGCGCTCAAGCGGAAGCAATGCGGCCACGGGCAGAACGAGGTCGATCCCGACGCGCTTGTCGACTTCGATCTTGTTCGGCTCGAACTTCGCTGATGACAACAAGAGGAAGTCTTCGGCGACTGACATCGCGCTTGGATTCTGAACGAAGCCAGCGAGCACCTTACGCAGCTCGTCGAGGTCGTCGGCGGCGTTCAGGTCGAGCAGGTCTCGGAACTTGAAAACGTCCATGTGAGGAAGCAGGTCCGCCTTCGACAGCGCCACGATCCAGATGCGCGGGAACTGCGCAAGTGGCGTCCCCTCCTCGAGCAGATCGTCCTTGAGCGCGAGGAGTCCGTTGGCGTAGTTGCTGAAGAGTGACTTCAAGTAGCGTTCTTCGTCGCCTGCATGATCCAGTAGGCGCTGACCATCGACGAGCAGCAACGCAACGTCTGACCCGAGGAGTGAGCGAAACGTGTCGACGCGGCGCCGTGCCTCTTCGCCACTCGCACCCTGCTCGAACCAATCACCGGGGTAGTCGTGCCAGACAAGTCGCAACGCGTGGAACGGTTGCGCCTTGGACGCCTTCTGGTTTGGCGGATCCTTCAACTTGATCGAGAAGGCGTATGACGTCGCCGCAAAGCGGGTGAGGTCGGGGGCTCTGGCTTCGTCTCGCATACCGAGATAGTTGCGGTTCAGTCGGGCGCCTTGCGATGTCCTCGGCCACGACGCGATAGAGGCTTTGCTTCAAGAACGATGCTTCCTGCGCCGCGCCATAGAAGGACGACACCAGCACGGTCTTGCCGCTTCCGCTTTCCCCGAACACGGCGATGTGCTGTTCAAGCGCAGATTTCTTCTCTTGCATGGGTCCCAACGTAGAGCACGTCTATGACAACCGGCCGACAGTGCCGCAACGGCGCGGGAATCCGTTGTCTCTCGGACGCCTAAGGCCTCTGCCGACGAACTTCGCCAGGGCCGGCGCCGTCGCCCGCCTGGCCAGAGCGGACGCTGTCGCGCCCCGCAAGCGGCTGATCATCGATTTGCTCATACGCCGACTGCATCTCTGCGGTCACGTCGTTGCCGAGCGCGCGCACCTGGGTGAGGCTGGGCTGGCGGCCCGCGACGTGCGCGACGAACCGCACGCGCTCCTCGATCAGGGCCGCTTCGACTTCAATGGCCTCAACGATGTCGAACTCGGCACCGAAAACGAGGAACACTGCGGTGTCGTAGTCCGCGCTCCGGAACGGGCTAAAGCGCGCGCCGGGCCCGGCTGCGCGGTTGGCCATCGCCTTCACCTGGATGCGCCAGCCAGCGGCGGTGGTGATGTCGTGCGACTTGGTCGAGTTGGGTTCCAGTACTCCGCCACGGGCCAGCCAGACAACGTGCTCTGCGATATCGCCCAACGGCTTGTTGTTCGTCCGTACCAGGTCGCGCCGCCGAAGTTCATGCACGACCCTCGCCTCTAGCTGTAGCAGGTGCCGAACCGGCAGGAGAGTGATGTCAGGCAGGGTGGTCATCCGCCCAGTCTCTCGTACCGGCGGCAGCGCTGACGCTGCTTCAGCGAACGCTGCGGTACCGAGGCGCCCGCTCCCGTTCTGCCAGGATGAGCATATGGTCACGCTGGACGATGTCGCGCGCGGGCTGGCGACAGATATCGACCCCGATGATGCCGAGCCGGAATACCTGGCGTTGTATTCAGCGGAGGCCCCACCGCTCGATGGCATCTTCGCGGTCCTACACGAGAGGCTCAACGGCCACTTCCGGTTCATGAACACGAAGATGACCATTGGGCGTCACTTCAACGCGGGCGACAGTCGTGACCTCATGGACCTGATCCAGCAGATCAGCGACATGAGGAAATCGCTCAAGCGTGCCGGTGTGACCTTCGAGGTGCGCGAGGACTACAGAAAGCTCATCGAAGAGTGCAAATCGTTCCTGGTCTACTCGGGAGGAAGTCCGATCCCGGACTCAGTCGAACGAATAGAGATCGAGCGCTACGAGGCCGTGATGTTCACCTCAGCGCCAGCTCCACAACGCAGGAGCGATGCCCCGCCGGTCCTCACACTCGTCGGGGAAGGTTCCTTCGCGCTGGTACACAAGTACGACGACGCACTGTACAACGAAACGTTCGCGGTGAAGCGAGCCAAGGCCAACATCTCCGAGCGAGACCTCGCTCGCTTCCGAGCAGAATTCGAACTGCTGCGGTCAATCCGTTTCCCCTACATCGTCGAGGCCTATGACTACGATCCGAACCGCAACTCATTCACCATGGAGTACTGCGATGAGACCTTGGGCGAGTACATACGTAAGGGGAATTCCACTATCACCTGGCCAACACGCAAGCGTGTGACCCTCCAGTTCCTGTACGGGCTCAACTACCTCCACCTCCGCGGCACGCTCCATCGGGACATCAGCCGCAACAACATCCTCATCAAGAAGTACGACATGGGCGCCGTGCTCGTGAAGCTGTCAGACTTCGGACTGCACAAGCATCGGGACTCTGAGTTCACGCGGACGGAGACGGAGATGAAGGGATCGATCATCGACCCGCTCCTGGAATCCTTCAGAGACTTCAAGCCCACAAACGACATCTACGCCGCAGGGGTAATCATCTCGTTCATCTTCACTGGCAAGACCCGACTGGGTGTCGCCAGCGGCCCGGTCGGTGACATTGTGAACCGCGCGACCAGTCTCGACGAGTCCGCGCGGTTAGGCTCCATCGCCGACATGATCTCAGCCGTTGAGGCTCTGGAGGCGCCTCTCTCTGCGTCCGCCGAAGCCAGCGTCTAGCATCGCCCGTCCGCAGTGCAGTGGGCTTTCGGAAGGGATGATCTCTGCCGGTCGGCGAAAAACGGTGACATCGCATCTCGGGTTCGCTTCGACTTCGCGCAGTGGCGGGAGAAGCGCACGTAAGTACGCGTTGCTCAGGGCGCGCGTCAGGCAGGCGAACAGACTGAAAGCCCGCCACCCGGAACAACCTTGATGATCTCCCGAACCTGGAGGTATCAGCGGGTGTGACGAGTTGGAGCTCGCCCGTCGACGCCTCCGGCCCGAACACTAACCCGTGGCGGCCTCTTGGATCGCCGCCGCGAGGCCGTCGTAACCGACGACCGCGGTAGCGAGCTGTTGCGCTCGCACCCAGGTGAGAGTTGACTGCCCAGTTGCCTCTAGCGCAACGCGCGAGACCACGGCGAATCGCCAATTCCCGATGTCGAGTTGATCGAACTGCTCTCGCCCGGCGAGATTCGCGGCGAGAACGTACACGTCGGCGTTGTAGGTCGACTCGGCGGCGTATGTGTTCGTCACAGGGTCGAGGAGCTTTCCACGAAGACCTGAGAATGCGAGCGTGGACGGTTGGCGCTGCGCCCACCGCTGCACGAATGCGCTGGACTTCACCTCGATGCGGATGTCGCCCCACAGGACGTCGAACGCGTCCCACTCGACGCGCACCGGCCGCTCGACCCCGGTGGCACGCCACACAAGGTACTCGGCCAGCCACCCACGGACATTGTTCGTCGTCACGTCGGGCAACGCGAACCGCCAGAAGTCAGACACCGACGCGTCAAGTCCGAGTAACTTCTCGTCTCCGGTCAGCGGATCCAGAGGAGGCGGCTCGACCATCGTCATGCCGTGAGCCTATCCGTCGTAGAGCTCCATCGGGACTGGGGTCGGAGCGCCCTCGTCAGTGAGGTGACGGCCACGTTCGACGACGACGACGAGCGCGGCGCTGCGCTATTTGCCGGGGGCATGCATGCGTGCTGTGGGGCCGTACGCGGCACCACCATCTGCTTCACATGTGCTGGTCCGACTCGGCGATTGCTTCGCCGATCTCGCGCATGCGCTCCTCGATCCGGAGTCGCGCGACGACCGATGTGGAGTGCTCGCTGCAAAGCCACTGGCCATCGAAGTTCTCGCCCGTCCGCGTCCGACACCGGTCCCCGAGGCTGACGTGCTCACACCGCGCACTTGGTGCTGGACGGAGACGGTCGGGGGCATTCGCGGCGTACGGCGAACTCTCCCATCTGTACGGGTGCTTTGAGCAACGCCATTCGAACCAGCCGCCATTGGCGAGCCCGTCGAGGTCGGGGGCCCAGACGCTGCGTTCACGCCAGCGACGGACCACGACGATGTCCTGCGTGCTGTGGTTCCGTCCCCACTCTTCGCGGCGACAGTAGGTGCATTCGCTTGTCAGTGGATCCTTGTCATCGCCGCGGTCTTCGATGTCGAGGATCGGGTAGGGCGTGTCGATGAGCATGTCTTTGAAGAGGACCATTAGGACTCCTTACCAGCGAAGAGGCTCGTTCTCTCGATTTCGCCGCGCAATCGCGTCCACTGCTCGGCGCATGCGGGGCTGATGCGGTAGTAGACCTCGCGTCCTCGGGCCGGGCGGAGGTCTTGGCCGGTTGCCCTCGTGAACGGCGCGAGTGTTCCCTCTGGCAGGTGCGCGTTGATGTAGCGGTAGAGGTGTGTGCGGAAAGTCGAGATCACCGATGGCGTCTGTCCGGTCCACTCCGCCAGTTCAGCGATGCTGAGCCACTGGCCCGCCGCGCCGTGCTCTACGACGGCATCCATGATCTTGACGTAAACACGCGCTGTCGTCGTGGGGGCTGATGCGAACCGCTCGACTTGTTCGTCAGGCCATAGCGGATAGTCGGGAATCCCGTCGTCCGGAACGGCTGTTCGTGGGAGGCGGTTCGGCTGGTCGGTGATGAGAAAAGCCGCGAACCTTCGCACTTCGTCGGCGATTTCCGACGGTACGTCGATGGTGATGAGGTTGCTCATGTTGCAGATCCTACTTCAAGTGCTGTACTCCACCAACATACAGTGCACCATACGGTGTGAAACCTTCGTGGGGTCGCTGCTTCGACGCTTGTTGCGCGTTGTGCGTGGGTGAGCTCAGCGCCTGGAGGTGGAATCTGGCATCACACAGTGTGCGTCTGCCGGGCGACGGGGTGAGCGGAGAAGCTTCTTCTCCGGGTGAGGCGGCCGCGTCGATACGATGTGGGGAAGCATCGCGTCGGGTGAGGGTTCACCGTCGGCCGACGGCACACTGGAGGGGCGACATGGGCACTACCACCGAGACTCGTGCTGCGTTGAAGACATGGCGCGAGGGGCTCATCGGACTGGATCGACGAAGCCGTCTCCTTCGGTTCAAGGCTCCCAGGACATCCTCGCTGAGCTTCGATGCTCCCTCCGCGGACGCCATCCTCGAACTGCTCCGTTCCGGAAAGCTGCAGAGCTTCGTCGGCGACATCATCGACGCGAACAGCGGCGAAGCGCGCCCGGCACGCTCCGGGCCGCTTCTTCACGTTCCTCGCGCAGACGCGGAGATCGGTCCTGTGGTCCGCACTCTGATGCGCCGCGCGAACGAAGAGTTCCTCGACCGCGGCCTCTCCGTGCTCTACGTCGCTTTCGGCATGCTGAAGTGGCAAGACGTAGACAAGACGGACATGACCAGTCCGCTCTACCTGCTCCCCGTTGAGTTGGTCCCGGAAGGGCCTCGAGCTACCCCGAGGATCAAGGGCGGTGAGGACGACGCCGTCCTCAACCCTGCCCTTCCGCTGCGCCTCAACGAGTTCGGGATCACTCTTCCGACGTACGAAGAGGTCGAGGGGCTGACCGTCTCGGAGATCCTGTCCCGCTTCACCGCAGAACTCGGCAAGGCGAAGGATTTCAAGGACTGGAGCTTGGAGCCGGAAGTTCATCTCGCCACATTCTCCTTCGCCAAGGAGGCCATGTATAAGGACCTCCTCGACAACGAAGCGACCATCCTCGAACACCCGGTGGTCCGTGCACTGGCGAACGGCGGTCCCACGAGTCAGAGCGATGAGTTCCAGTTCGACCCTGTTGATCCCGCCGACATCGACGAGGTCGCCCCGCCGGAGCGCACACCGCTCGTGCTCGACGCGGACTCCTCTCAACGTGCCGCTGTCGCAGCCGCCTTGGCCGGACGCAGCTTCGTGATGGACGGACCGCCAGGAACGGGGAAGTCTCAAACCATCGCCAACATGATCGGCGCGCTCATGCACGCCGGCAAGTCGGTGCTCTTCGTCTCGGAGAAAATCGCCGCACTCGATGTGGTGAAGAACCGCCTCAAAGACAGCGGTCTCGAGAGTTACCTGCTCGAGCTGCACTCTCACAAGACAAACCGCAAAGACGTCGCATCCGAACTCCTTCGCACCCTCGACAACGTCGCCCAACCGCCCCACGCGATGAGCGCCCCATCTCGCTCAGCCCTTGAAGACCGTCGCCGCCGACTCAACTCCTACGCGCTGGCGATGAACGAGCTTCGCTCACCACTGCAGGCATCGCTTCACGATGTCCTTGGTGAACTCGCCGAGCTCGTCCACGTGCCCGTTGCTCCCGCTCCGGGTCGCCCACCTCTCCAACTGTCAGAAGAGGGGCGCGCAGCACTCGGCGACACTCTCAGTCGCCTTGAACGAACATGGCGCCCCGCTGCGCAAGGCTCGACTTTCCTTTGGCGCGCTGTCACGGATCCCTCCTCGCTCGAATCTCGCCTCTATTCCGCAGTCAGCGCCCTGGAAGAGCTCCAAGGCACGATTCGCCTCAATGACGATGTCGTCGATTCGTTCGGACTGCGCACGCCTCGCCAAACGACGACGTTGATGGAGTTGCTGGATCTCCAACACGTTCACCGTCCCGGCTTCGTCAACGATGCATGGCTGACCGCAGTCGACCAGACTTCCATCCACGCAGATCGTCAACGCCTAGGCGATCTGGTCACCACGTACCAGCGCGCTGCTGACCTCGTTCTCGAACTGGCGGGTGTCGGCCACGAGCAGCTGCCCATCGACTTCCCCGCGCACTCGGAGGCCATCGCCGTTCGCGGGGCAGTTGACCTCGCCGGGCTCACCGCGCAGACGCTGAGAGGCACCGCAGACTCCTTCGCAGCCAGGGCGGTATCGCTCACAGCCGCGATCAACGCCGTCGGCAACCTCGCGCACCTCGTCGGGGTGGGCACCCCTCTTTCCTTCGCTGACGCAGACCGTGTCGTGCGCATCACTGAAATACATCGCGAGTTCCCCGGCATCGAAGCCGCTTGGCTCACAGCCTCCGGTCTCCACGCAGCCCGCGAAGCCGCAAACACTCTTCGTCTCGAAGCTCTCGCGCTCGAGCGAAGCGAATCACAAGCGAGCGGACTTTTCACCCCGAGCGCTCTCACGGCACCGCTGCGGGATCTCCAGGAGCGCTTCGCCAACCTCCACACCGGACTCCGAAAACTGTCCGGCGCGTACCGTACCGACAAGAAGGCGCTCGGAGCGCTCCTCGCCGACGCGAAGGAGGTGAAGTCAGGCATCGCCCACCTTTCGGATGCCATCGCCTGGTCCGATGCCGTCGGAAAGTTCGAGGCCGCCGGCGTCGCCTCCGGGCATCTGCTCGGGCGATGGTGGCAGGGACGGTCCACCGACTGGGAAGCGGTCGACCGATACCTCGGAGCGGCCGAGGAAGCCATAACTCTCAGCGGTGACATGGTCTCTCGCTCGACGGTCGCCTACCTGGCTTCCGCGACGGTTGACCCCGCTGAGGCGGCAGTTGCGGAGTCCGTGCGTCTCGAGCTCGTCAACTGGCGAGCAACTGTTGCATCGCCTCCTGCTCTGGCCGGGCGACCGGAACTGCTCGTCGAGCAACCGGCGACTTCGGTCGCGTGGCTGTCCACGCACGTCGCCCCCATGAGGAGCGCCGCTGAGCGGATCGAGTCGGTGTCAGCCCACACCGGCAGAGAGCACACTCTTGAAGATGCTGACGCGGTCATCGCTGCAGTCCAGGATGTGCGCGCTTGTACGCGAGAGCTGGACTTGGCGACGACCGACCTGAGCGCCCAGTTCGGAGACCTTTACCAAGGCGCCCGCACCGACCTCACCGTCGTGGACGTGGCCCTGGGATGGGCGGGGAGAGTTCGCGAGCTTGCGGGCGCTGCGCTATCGCCCCACCAAGTTTCTGCTCTGGTCCAGTCCTCTCCCGTAGGCAGCCTTGAGTCTGTCCTCCGCAAGTGGGAGAGCGCGCGCGACGAGATCCTCAACGCGTTCGACTCGTCGCGGACGGACGAGCTGAGGGAGGACTTCGGCGACTTCGTGACTGCCTTCGAGCTTCTGAGCGACTTCCAGTCCGACACCATCGGTCAACAGGAGTGGTTCGACTATCAGGCAATCCGCGCCGAGCTTCGCGAACTCGACCTCGATGAGACCGTCAACTTCTGTATCGAGCAGCGCTTGCAGGCTGCGGACGTTCCGAAAGTCATCGAGCGTGCATTGCTGCGCGCGTGGGCGGACGAGCACATTCGAACTGACACCCGCTTGCATCCACTACTCGCCGCAGACCGAGAAGCCCTCGTCGCCGAGTTCCAGAAGCTCGACCGAGAGATCGTCGCAGCAGCCACCAGCGACATCATCCAGTCCGCGAACACGCGGCGGCCCGCGAACACCTCGCTGGGAGAGCCCGCCCTCATCCGGCGGGAGGGCATGAAGCAGAAACGCCACATGGCGGTTCGCAACCTCATCACCCAGGCGCGCACCGCGATTCAAGCCATCAAGCCCGTTTTCATGATGTCTCCACTGGCGGTCTCGCAGTACCTTCCGCACGACCTGAAGTTCGACGTCGTCATCTTCGACGAGGCATCCCAGGTCACCCCGGGCGACTCCATCAACTGCATCTACCGCGGCAGATCCTTCATCCTCGCCGGCGACGACAAGCAGCTTCCACCGTCGCAATTCTTCGAACGGGCGGTGGAATCCGACGACTCCGACGAAGAGGACTCGGACGTCAAAGACTTCACCTCGATCCTCGAACTCGCCAAGTCCTCCGGTGCCTTCCGAAACCTGGGCCTCAGATGGCACTACAGGTCACGTCACGAAGCCCTCATCGCCTTCTCGAACTACCGGTTCTACGAGGGGCACCTCGTCACCTACCCGTCCGCGCAGGACGAAGGACCAGACGTCGGAGTCGAGTTCTTCCACGTAGACGGGATGTATCGCCGAGGCGGGGGAGCAGACAACCCGAAGGAAGCCAAAGCCGTCGCCGAAAGAGTCATTCAGCACTACCGGACAAGACCCGGGCTCTCCCTCGGCGTCGTCACCTTCTCCGTCGCGCAGGCCGACGCCGTCGTGGCCGCGGTCGACGAGCTTCGTGGGCAGCACAGAGATCTCGATCCTCATTTCGACAAGAGCGACCGACTCAATGGATTCTTCGTCAGGTCGCTCGAGTCGGTTCAAGGTGACGAACGCGACGTCATCGTCTTCTCCATCGGGTACGGCCCAGACGAAGCGGGCAAGATCTCCACCAACTTCGGTGTCCTCAATAAAGACAGGGGATGGCGTCGCCTCAACGTGGGAGTCACACGCGCAAGGCAACGCATCGAGGTCGTCGCATCCATAGACGCAGGCGATATCCCACAATCCACGAATGAGAACGTTGAAGCCCTGCGCTCGTATCTAGACTTCGCACGCAGAGGCATCTCTGTACTCGGCACGCAAGCCTCAGTGACGGGGCTCATGCCGGACTCCCCGTTCGAAGAATCCGTAATCCGGGCGATACAGTCCTGGGGCTATGTCGTGGAGCCCCAAGTGGGGGCCGCAGGCTTCCGCATCGACATCGGTGTGCGACACCCCGCCAAGCCCGGCTCCTTCGCCCTCGGCGTCGAGTGCGACGGCTACCAGTACCACTCGGCACCCGCCGCACGTGACCGGGATCGGCTCAGGGACCAAGTGCTCTCAGGCCTCGGGTGGACCCTCCACCGGATCTGGGGCACCGGATGGTACCGAGACCGTCATCAGGAAGAAGAACGCCTCCGGGCGGCCATCGAAGCCGCGGTCACGGGAACTGCGACCCGTAAGCGGAACTTCACAATTCCGCGCGCGACGGTTGAGACGACCGCGGCGGAAGTCGAAGTGCCCTTCACCTGGGCTGTCGACTACATCGAGGCGGAACCGGTCGCGTTGCCCTACTGGGTTCAGCCAGCAGAGCCCGGCAACCATCTCCACCTGGTTGAACCCCTCAGGGCGCTCGTCCTGGTTGAAGGCCCTGTGCACCTCGACACCGTCAGCGAGCGGATCCGAGAATGGTGGTCCGTCGGGCGAGTCACCGCTCGACTCAAGGAAAACATCGACCTAGCCATCACCAAAGCGGGCCTCGCCCGAGAAGGCGATTTCGTCGATGTGAAAGACCGCGCGGTAACCAAGGTGCGGTCACGCGACCACAACCGCAAGCCAGACCAGGTCCACCTCGACGAGTTCGCGCTCGCCGCCGAGATGCTCGTACGAGACGTCGGTGGAGCGTCACGTTCAGAGGTGGTGAACGCCATCGCGCGCCAGTTCGGCTGGACGCGGACGGGCGCCATCGTAGACCAGCGCGTGAATGCAGCTGTCGACCGCGCCGTTGCCCGCGGGGTTCTCGCCGAATCCGGCGATACCTTGTCGGCACCACCAGCTAAGTGACGCAGTCGGCCATCGGCCTACGGACTTCGATGATGATGGCAGCAGCTCGAGGCAAAGTTCTCGCGCGAGTAGGAAAGGAATAGGCGATGGTGTACGACAGCACACAGGTCGAGAAGCTCAAGGCCCTCGTGAGTGCATTCGCAACTGAGCTGGATACAGCCGCAATGCCCTACATCAACGAAGGCTTGACTGAGACGGTCACGCTCACACAGATGTCCGATGCTGACAGAGCATCGGGAAAGCTCGGGTGGGGACTTGCGGCTTCGTCTGGCGCTGAGCCGAGCATGCTCTTCACTTACTCCGATCCTGCGGCTCTCCGGCTCGAAGCCACAGCTATGAAGCGCAGAGGTGAGTACCTCGCGTCCGCAGAGAAGCTCATCGAGTCCTTTCGGCTAGAAGGCCACTTTGACCTCGGCAACCTCAGGAACTTGTGGAAAACAACTCTCTGCGGCGGTGATGCCCGAGGGGCGGTCGCCCTCATTAGGGCCGCCGTTTCTGTCTACGAGCGTTACGACGCAGCGAGGCTGTACGAGCAGTTGCCATACCCGCCGCAAGACGATCTGGCAGACGTTCTCGGCGCTTTGCAGACAGAGGAGTCGTGCGCATCGCGGCTTCGCGACTTTTCAGGGAACCCCAACTACGTGCTTCCTAGGCCATATCGGCAAATCGTTGCCGACCTTCGCGCAACCAACGTGCGAGAAACAGTTGATACGTCTGCAGCGACCCCGAAGTCGACAGGCGGGTGCTACATCGCTACGGCCGTCTACGGAAGCTACGACGCGCCTGAGGTGATGGTGCTTCGTGAGTTCCGAGACGAACGCCTTCGGCGCACGGCGCTTGGCCGAACTTTCATCGCAACGTACTACGCGCTTAGCCCCTCGCTAGCTAGACGACTGCCAAGGCACAAGAGACTGAGTGCTCGGATTCGAGGAATGCTCGACTTTGTGGTGGACCGTCTTCGTTCCAATGACGGAGGCAGGGATGATGAGGTCACCCGCGCTACCGATGGACTCGCAGCACCGAGGAGAACATGCATTCGCTCAGGCGTCGAACGGACGTTCGCGAAGAATGGTGTTGGCAGACTGTGACCGTGATCTTCGGCCCTTTTCCTTCTCCTACTAGCGCTCCGTTCGCGATGGCGGCGCCGCCCGTTCAAGTGGAGGTGGTGGGCGACGAGTTCCTCGCAATACTGGGGCTGGCAGTGTCTGTAATTGCCGCCGTCGTCGGCCTCTTCGCCGCTGTCGCCGCGTGGCGTGCCGCTACCGCCGCTCGAGACGCAGCGCGGGTCGGCGAGAAATCGGCCGAGCATGCGGCCAACGCTGCCGACGCAGCACAGAAGACCGCGGAGTATGAGCGAGCGACCTTCGAACTAGCCCACCAGCGAGATGTCATGAGGCAGGCTCTCGCGGTAGTCGTGTCGTGGCGGGGTGAGTTCAGCGGTGGCTTGACCCACGGAGCGACGGTGGAAGTTCAGAACACCAGCGGGCTGCTCATCTCCCAGCTCGAGGTGTGGGCTGTCAAGAACGGTGAGCGTGTCACAGAGGTGAAGAGCATGCAGGACCTCGGAAGCGTGTCCCAGACTTTCTCGCTAGCGGCGACGGTTCCCTTCGTCGACTTCTTCGCTCCCGCCGAGAGTAAAGGTGTTGTCCGGTTCACTGACTCCGTAGGACTGCGCTGGGAGCGTCGAAGCTATGAGGCTCCCATCAGTGTGGACGAGATCTCGAAGCATTCCTAGCCAGCGGCATCCGTCGTCTGCGTGACCGCGTAGGCAGACCTATGGTCAACCGGCGCGGGAGCTGTGACCAGGCCGTAGTCTGACTGCCCAGGAGCGGGACTGGTCCCCGTGCCCGGACGATGCTGCGGAGGCTGGCGGCACCACAGGAAAATGGTGAGGGGTTCATGGGAAAGTGGCCTCACGTTCGACGTACGTAGCCTTGCCACAGCGGGTTGTGCCAACAGCCCACCATTCCGGGGCCGGAATCTCGCACGAGGTTCCGGCCCTTCTGCCTTCCCGGGATCGCCGAGGGCATGAGGAGGCCACGCCCTCCGCGACCGTCAGCGCGTGGGAAGGCGCTCCGCGATTGTCCCCTGGGGCGCGCCGACCAGCGTCTCGCAGGCCTGTGCCAACCGAGCGGCGAACAGTGCCGCGTCGGTGCGGCGGGTCAGCGCATGTGCGGCGATGCCGTCGATCATGGCGAGGATCTGCCAGGCCACGGCATCCGTGTCGTCGGTGCGGAACACCCCGGAGCGCCGGCCCTCCTGGATGAGCTGCGCGATGAACGACTGCCAGGCGCTCATCTGTTCGTCGATGGCCACCGACAGCGCTGCACTGCCGCGGCCGAGGGACCAGGCGTCCACCCACACGAGCGTGATGTCGTCGTGGCCGCTGCTGAGGACCGTGGAGATCATCCGCGCCATGCGTGCCGCCGGCTCGCTCTCGGTCTCGGCCTGGGTGCGGACGTCGTCCAGTTCGGATGCCGTCAGCTCGCGGAAGGTGCGCGCCACCAACTCGTCCATGCTCGATGCGTAGTGCGAGACGAGCCCCGGCGCCACCCCTGCGCTGCTGGCGACTGCCCGCAGCGTCAGCGCGGACAGTCCCTTCTCCCTGGCGATCGCGATCGCGGCGTCGTTGATCTCGCCGGCGCGCTGCTCCGGCGTCTTCCTGGTTCGTGGACGCGTATCGGATGTTGACATGGTGCCTCCAGTGTAGGAACATTCCTGTATTGGTCACGTGACCAACAAGCCGTTGTCGGCGAAGGAGATGACATGGGCTGGCGGATGCCGCACGAGGGCGAACGGCACGAACGCACCTGGATGGCGTTCCCGCGCGTGGGTGTCACCCTGGGCGACGGTGCTGCCTGGCGCGACACGGCGTACCGCGCGTGGACCGACGTCGCCCTGGCGATCGCCGAGTTCGAACCGGTGACGATGGTCGTGGACCCGACCGAGATGGCGCGGGCGCGGGACATGCTCGGCTCGGCCGTCGAGATCGTCGAGTCGCCGCTGGACGAGTTCTGGATGCGCGACTTCGGCCCTACCTTCGTCCTCGACGACGATCGGCCGGGCGTCCTCGGCGCGGTCGACTGGATCTTCAACGGCTGGGGTGCGCCCGCATGGGCCGAGTGGCAGGTGTCGGCCGGCGTCGCACGCATCGTCGCCGCACACGTCGGAGCCGAGCACATCAGTTCGGTGCTCGTGAACGAGGGCGGCGGTATCCACGTCGACGGCGAGGGCACGGTGCTGCTCACCGAGACCGTGCAGCTCGACCCGAACCGCAACCCCTATGCCGACAGAGGCCGCGTCGAGGCCGAACTCGCACGCACGATCGGCGCGACCACAGCCATCTGGCTGCCCCGAGGCCTCACGCGCGACTACGACGAGTTCGGCACCAACGGACACGTCGACATCGTCGCCGCGTTCGCCGCACCGGGTCGGGTGCTGCTGCACCGCCAGGACGACGCCGGACACCCCGACCACGTCGTCACGCGGGAGCTGAAGGCGTTCCTGCAGGACCAGACGGATGCCGCGGGCCGCCCGCTCGAGATCATCGACGTCCCCGCCCCCGAGACCCTCCGCGACGACGAGGGGTACGTGGACTGGAGCTACATCAACCACCTCGTGGTGAACGACGCGGTGATCGCGTGCGGGTTCGGTGAGGACGCCGCCGATGCCCGCGCGCGGGACATCCTCGGATCCGCGTACCCCGGGCGACAGATCGTTACCGTCGACGCGCGCCCGATCTTCGCGCGCGGCGGCGGCATCCACTGCATCAACCAGCAGCAGCCGGCACCAATCGAGGCACCCGCATGATCGACGTCGTCGAAGCATCCATCGCGGACCTGCGGCGAGCACTCGAGACCGGTGCGGCTACGAGCGTCGCGCTGGTGCGGGCCTATCTCGCCCGCATCGACGCGTACGACGCCCCGGGGACCGAGACCGCGCTCAACGCGGTCGTCGTCCGCAACCCCGACGCGCTCGCGGAAGCCGCGGCGTCCGATGCGCGCAGGGCGGACGGGCAGTCGCTCGGCCCGCTGGACGGCATCCCGTACACGGCGAAGGACAGCTACCTCGTCGCCGGGCTCACCGCGGCATGCGGATCCCCGGCGTTCGCGGATCTGGTCGCGCAGCGGGACGCGTTCACGATCGAACGGCTCAGGGCCGGCGGGGCGATCTGTCTCGGCCTGACCAACATGCCGCCGATGGCGAACGGCGGGATGCAGCGCGGTGTGTACGGACGGGCGGAGAGCCCGTACAGCGCCGACTGGCTGACCAGTGCATTCGGATCCGGCTCCTCCAACGGATCGGGTACCGCGACCGCCGCGAGCTTCGCTGCCTTCGGACTCGGCGAGGAGACCTGGTCGAGCGGTCGGGCACCGGCGTCGAACAACGCCCTCTGCGCATACACGCCCAGCCGCGGCGTCATCTCGGTGCGCGGCAACTGGCCGCTGGTGCCCACGATGGACGTCGTGGTGCCGCATACCCGCACGATGGCCGATCTCTTCGAGGTGCTCGACGTGATCGTCGCCGATGACACCGACGTCCGCACCGACTTCTGGCGCGCCCAGCCGTGGGTGCGTGTTCCTGCCGCATCCGAGGTGCGTCCGTCGTCGTACCGAGACCTCGCCGCGACCGACCCTCTGTCCGCTCTCGCCGGCCGCCGCTTCGGGGTGCCGCGCATGTACGTCAATGCCGATCCGGATGCCGGCACCGGCACCACCATCGGAGGCGCGACCGGACAGCGCATCGTCACCCGGGCGTCCGTCATCGACCTCTGGGAGCAGGCGCGCCGAGACCTCGAAGAGGCCGGCGCCGACGTGGTCGACGTCGACTTCCCGGTCGTCACCAACTACGAGGGCGACCGCGCCGGGGCGCCGACCGTGCGCACCAGGGGACTGGTGTCCGAGCGGTTCCTGCGCTCCGAGATCGAGGATCTCTCCGCCTGGGCGTGGGACGACTTCCTGCGCGCGAACGGCGACCCCGCGCTCGATCGGCTCGAACTCGTCGACGGCGCGCACATCTTCCCGCATCCGGAAGGTGCCCTCCCGGATCGCTACACCGGCTTCGATGACGAGATCGCCGGGTATCCGGCTCTCGTCCGCGAGCGCCCGTACGCGTCATTCACCGACATCCCGCATCTCGAGGAGGGTGTGCGCGGGCTCGAGGAGACCCGCCGCGTCGACCTCGAGGAGTGGATGGACGCGCTCGGCCTCGACGCCGTGATCTTCCCCGCCGTCGCCGACGTCGGCCCCGCCGACATGGACGTGAACCCGGCATCCGCCGACGCGGGTTGGCGCAACGGCGTGTGGGTCGCGAACGGGAATCTCGCGATCCGACATCTCGGCATCCCGACCGTCACGGTGCCGATGGGCACGACGGCAGACATCGGGATGCCGGTGGGTCTGACCATCGCGGGCCGCGGCTGGGACGACACCGCCCTGCTGCGCCTCGCCGCCGCGTTCGAGGCGACCGGCGAGCGCCGTACTGCGCCGCCGCGCACTCCCGCTCTTCCCGCAGAGGAACTCTCGTGACGTCCCCCTTCCCGCGTCCGGAGCGGCGCCTGCAGATCATGGCCGATGCCTCGGATCCGTTCCGGCGCGGCGTCGCGCGCGGCATGCAGCTGCGCGAGGCTCTGCCCGGCACGATCGACGCATATGGCCGGCTCTTCCGCCTCGGCGCCGTCGACGAGAAGACCGTGCGTGACGACGCCGAGCGGCTGCTCGACGCGATCGACGCCCATCGTCCGGCGCTGCGCGCGCAGATCGAGGGCATCGCCGCCGGTGCGGATGCCGAGATCTGGCGCGTCGCAGCCTTGAACGGGCGAACGGAGATCCTGTCCCGCAGCGTCGCCGTACCGCCGGGAGAGTGCTCGACCATCGTGCGCTCGATCCGCGATGCGGACGGCCGCACGCGCACCCTCGGCGTGCAGACGTGGGACTGGCACATGGAGATCGCGCCGTACTGGCACACGATCATCTCGCGCGGCGGCATCCACGACTACGCCGGACTCACCGAATGCGGCATCCTCGGCAAGATCGGCGTGAACAGCGCCGGCGTCGCGCTGCACTTCAACATCCTGGGGCACCGGTCCGACCGGCCCGAGGGCATCCCGATGCATGTGCTCGCCGCTCTCGTGCTCGAGGAGGCGTCCAGCGTCGCGCACGCCGTCGAACTGGTGCGCGAGGCGCCGGTCACGAGCTCCGGCTCGTTCGCGCTCTTCGACGCCGCAGGCGACGCCGTGCTGCTCGACATCAGCCCCGAAGGCGTGTTCTCCGCGCCTGCCATCGCCGAGGACACCTGGCTGCGCACGAATCACTTCCTCACCGAAGCACCGGCGGCGCACGAGAAGACCTGGCTGTACCAGCCCGACTCCGGTCTGCGATGGCAGTTCCTGCGAGACCGACTGCTGTCCGTCGGCGCGCCGACGGATGCCGAGCAGCTGCGCGCGATGCTCGTGACCGGCGACGGCGAGCCTCCGGTGACCTGCGTACCCGACCTCGCGCTTCCGATGGGAGAGCGGTGGGCCAGCCTGGCCACCGTCGTGCTCGACCCCGTCGGTCGTCGGGCCGACGTGCTCGACGGCACTCCGGCTGAAACCGCCACCCGCCCGCATCTGGCGCTCGCGCTCTGACCCGATCGAAGGGACCACCATGACCGACACCGCCACCGTCTATCGCAACGCCACCGTCTTCGACGGGCTCGCGGATGCTCCGGTGCAGTCCGCGTTCGCCGTGCGCGGCGATCGCATCCTCGCCGTCGGCACGGAGACGGAGGTCCGCTCCGCGGCAGGTGAGGGTGCCGCGGTCGTGGACCTCGGCGGGGCCTTCGTGATGCCCGGTGTCATCGAGGCGCACGCGCACCTGGCGATGTTCGGCCACGCGCAGGGCAAGGTGCAACTCCGCGACTGCACCTCGGTGGCACAGATTCAGCAGCGGCTGCTCGAGGCACGGGCGATGAACCCGGACGCGACGATCATCGAGGGCGTCAGCTGGCTGTTCGACGCTCTGCCTGCCGGCGTCACCCAGCCGACCGCGGCGATGATCGACGAGGTGATCGACGACATCCCGGTCTTCCTCGATGCGAACGACCTGCACAGCACCTGGGTGAACACAGCCGCGCTGCGCGCTGCCGGAATCGACCGCGACACGATCGACCCGATCGGCGGCGAGGTCGTGCGGGACGACGACGGAGAGGCGACCGGGTTCCTGCTCGAGACCGCGGCGATGGATCTGCTCGCGGACTATCTCGACGGCATCCGGACCGAGGAGGAGGTCGACGGCCACCTCGAGCTCGCCTTCGGCGCGTATCTGGCGGCCGGCGTCACCGGTGCCGCCGACATGGGCATGACAGAGCAGTCGATGGCGGCGCTGCGGCGTCGGCTCGACCGCGACGGTCGGCTGCCGTTCCCGGTCACCGCGCACTGGTGGCTGAGCTCCACCGGCGATCCGGCAGCCGATCTCGCCCAGGTCGAGCGTGCGGTGCAGCTGCGTGACGAACTCGATGCCACGGGCACGCCGTGGCTGAAGATCGTCGGGGTGAAGTTCATCCTCGACGGCGTGATCGACGCGTGCACCGCCGCGATGGTGCGCCCGTATGCCGACGGCTCGAACGCCGACCCGATCTGGAGCCGCGAGGCCGCGACGCCGGTCGCGATCGCCGCCGACCGCGCCGGCCTGCAGCTCGCGATGCACGCGATCGGAGACGCGGCGAGCGCACTGGCCGTCGACCTCGTCGAGGCCTGTGAGCGGGCGAACGGCACCGACATCGCCCGCCGCCCGCGCATCGAGCATCTGGAGTCGGTCGCGCCCGAGACGGTCGCACGGATGCGCGCGCACGGCATCGCGGCATCCATGCAGCCGGTGCACTGCGACCCCGCCATCCTGGACAACTGGATGGCGATGCTCGGCGATCAGCGCGCTGAGGACGGCTTCCCGTGGAACTGGTTCCGCGACGTCGACGTTCCCGTCGCGCTGGGTACCGACGCCCCCACCGCACCCCACGAGGCTCTGCACAACCTGTTCATCGCGATGACCGGGCGATCCTCGATCGACCGCGCGCTGCCGCCGTACCACCCCGAGCGTGCGTTCACCGCCGCGCAGGCACTCGCTGCGGCGACGTCCGGCGCGGCCCACGTCGGCGCGATCGACGACGCCTACGGCCGGATCGCGCCCGGCTTCTTCGCGAACGTCGCCGTGCTGGACATCGACCCGCTGTCCGCGCCGACCGACGACCTGCTCACCGGAGCCGTGCTGCTCACCCTCGTGCACGGCGAGGTCGCCTACCGGCGACCATGAGCTCCCGCTCCTGAATCCCGAACGCCCCCTGCACTGACGCAGGAGGGTGCCCGTCCTGGAAGGACCGTCATGTCCGACACATCCGCCACCCCCGCTCCTGGTGCCGTCGCGCCCGGATCCGAGTCCGATCTCGTCGACTCCGCCAGCACCCCCGAGACCCGGGGCATCGAACTCATCGACGACGCCCAACGGCACGGGAGAGCGCGCGATCTGTTCTTCGTCTGGAGCGCTCCGGGCGTCAGCGTGCTGAACATCACGGTCGGCGCCTCGATGACGCTCGTGCTCGGCCTGGAGATCTGGCAGGCGCTGCTCGTGATCCTGGCATCGAGCGCGCTCGCTCTGCTGCCGGGTATCGTCGCCATCTCCGGACCGGCAGCCGGCACCTCCGGCTCCGTGGTCCAGCGAGCGATCTACGGTATCCACGGCAACAAGATCGTCATCGCGTTCTACGGCTGGTTCATCTCGGGCGTCTTCCTCGCGCTGAACTGGGTGGCGGCGTCGTTCATCGGCGGCGAACTGCTCGTGCGGTGGGGCTTCCCCGATCCGATCGCGGCATCGATCCTGGTGGCGGTCGTGGTCTCGACGATCACCGTGATCGTCGCCGTGTACGGTCACGCCCTCATCCTGAAGGCCTACCTGGCGATCTCGATCGGGCTGTTCGTGATCTTCGCACTCGTCATCGGCTTCATCGCCCCCGCGCTGGATTGGGGATTCGCGCAGCCCGCGCCGCTCAGCGGGCTGCCGCTGTGGGTGAGCGTCACGATCGCGTTCGCGCTGATGGCATCGTCGCCGCTGTCGTTCAGCAACAGCGCCGACATGGCCCGTTATCTGCCACGCGACACCAAAGCGTCCGGCATCATCGGCGCGACCGCGCTGGGACAGCTCTTCCCCGCGGTGCTCATCACCGCCTTCGGCGTCGTGCTGGGCGGCTCCATCGGGCCTGACAGTCTCGCGAACGGCATCGAGTACTCCCTGCTCGAGAAGCTGCCGGTGTGGCTCGCCCCGCTGTTCGTGCTCGGCGTCCTGGTGAACTGCATCTCGCTCAACGGCATGACGACCTACACGGCGAGCATGGCGCTGCAGTCGATCGGCGTGCCGATCCGCCGCATCCCCTCCGCGATCCTCATCGGTGCGCTCGGCTGCGCGTTCACGATCGTGCTCGTCGTGGCATCCGACCTGATCAGCGCCGTCAACCTGATGCTGCAGTTCCTGCTGATCATCTCCGTGCCCACGATGGGTGTCTACGTCGCCGACATCGTCCTGCGCCGCAACCGGTACTCCGGGACCGACCTGTTCGACGAGCGGCCCGGCGGCAGGTTCTGGTACACCGGCGGCTTCGGCCTCCCGGGTCTCGTCTCCGTGGTCACCGGTGGCTTCGCCACCGCGATGTTCCTGTCGACGACGGTATGGACCGGCCCGCTCGGCGCAGCGCTGGGCGGGCTCGACCTCTCGGTGCCGGTCGGACTCCTGGTCTCGGTGGGCCTGTACGCCGTGCTCGCAGGACGGACGGTGCGCGCGCAGATCGGCGGCTGAGCCCGGCGGCCTCCGCGATTGCTCTCTTCGGGCTCGGGCGTCAAGGGGGTACGGCACCGTCACCTCGCGTCGTACCGTTCCCCCATGGCTATCGAACTGAACCGACCGGCGCTGAAGCTCGCGCGCTCCCTCGTCCGCGACGGCAAGGTCGTGCGGGACGAACGCGACGACTGGTCCGAGGCGGCGCCCAGCGCGGAGGACGAGAACCGCTTCATCGACGAGCACGGATGGACGGAGTTCGCCCACTGGCACCTCGGCATCGACAAGAGCGAGAACCCCGAGACGAAGAAGGCGTACAGCTTTCCGTTCGGCGACTTCCGGAAGGTGCGCCGCTCCGGAGTGATCTCAGGGGAGAGCCGCGCCGGACAGTATGACCACGAGGAGATCCGCGACGAGTTGCGGAAGCTCCTCGAGCTCATCGACTCCGAGGAATGACGCCGCGCGTCCGTATGCTCGTCCCAAGGCTGTTTCGATGACGACGGGGTGAGGCATGGTCGATGACACCGGCAGGGACGACACGGACGCGAGCGGCGAGACGGAGGACGACCTCCCGTACTACACACCGCCGTTCGGCAGGGAAGAGGTCCCCGGGTTCCTCGACCGACTCGTCGCCCACCTGCTCGCGGGAGAGACGCGCGAGGCCTTCACGTTCGAGGGGGTGGAGGTCGAGGAGTCGCAGGGCGTCTGGCTGCTCCCGCTCGGCGGCTACGACCCCGACGCCGACGAGTCGCTGCAGCCGAACCCGCCCGCCGACCTCGTGGTCCCCGAGGGCGGATTCGCCGCCTACGCGGAGGAGTGGACGGAGGGCGTGCGCCGGACGCTGCACGAAGCGTGGGGTGCGCCGATGGTCCGGAAGCCGTCGCTCGTGGGGGAGAACCAGGATCCGGAGGGCATCCTCGACGTGGTCCTCGTCTCGGTCGGCATCCCGGAGGCGGAGATGTGGGACCGCGGCGATCTGTACTGCGTGCTGGTCACGAACTGGGACGCCGAACCGCGGGAGAGCATGCTGCGCCAGGCGATGGTCGTGCTGCCGCGGGAGTACGCCGTCGGCAGCCTCAGCGCGCTCCTTCCCGAGGAGGACATGCACAACGACCTCCTCATGAACGGCGAGAATCCGCTCGAGCTCCGACGCCGCGCCTGGCTGCTGAGCACGCTGTTCGGCGCCGGGGAGGTGCGGCTGCGCGACGTCGACACCCCGGCGTCCCGCTTCAGTCTGCAGTCGCGCAGCGGGGTGACGACGGTCTGGACGTTCACGGACGACGGCCGCATCCTCGTCCTCATCCAGGACCCGACGTCGACGTTCGCGGACGAAGCGCCGGCGCAGTTCCTCGCGGAGGTGGCGCAGCAGCACGGTGGCGATGCGGCGGATGCCGCGGATCCGTCCGAACGGGAGGCGGACCTGGCGGAGGCCTGGCTGATCCTGGCCGCGCGCATGCTCGACAGGGTTCCGGACGACCTCCGCGCCCTCATCGCCGCCCGAGGCGAGGACGCCCGCGGCGAGGTCGCGGAGCACGACCTGGAGTTCCGCATGCTCGGCGACGAACCCGTGCCGGTCATCACCGGCGCGGTGTGGTTCGACGGGGAGCACTGGTGCGTCTCGCCCTCGCTCATGGAGATCGGCCGCCGCAACGACTTCGGCATGGACGACTTCGGCTTCGGCGCCGCGGTGCGGCAGCCGTATCGCCTCGGCGGCGCCCTCACCGTCGACGAGATGTCGCGGGAAGGGGACGAACGACGCACCTGGTTCGAGCGGGTCTTCGCCGCGTGCCCGTACCCGGAGCAGGACCGCCCGTCCGACACGGACCGCCTCGGCTACGCGGTGCCGACGAGCGGCGACTATCACGACCTCGTGGCGGACATCGAGCGCGTCACCAGAGCGTGGTGGGAGCGCTCGCCGGAGGACGCCGACTGGGCGGATCGGACGTTCGAGATCGGCGGACGCGGGCTCCGCGACGACCACGGTCGGGCGCTCCGCGTCGTGCTCGCGTCAGGGGAGGTGTGGACGGTCGATGCGCTGCAGGCCTGGGCGGACGACCTCATCGGCGTCATGAGCGAAAGGTGGGGAACGGCCGGGGAGATCCATGCTCGCAACGAGAAGACCGGGATCGATCGCCGCAGTCCGCTCACCCGCGTCATGCGCGCCACGGGACTCCTCACCGCGCCGCTCTGGTGGGTGAACGGCCATGCGGTCGCTGTGGTCGCCGGAACGCCCGATCCCTCGTACGGCAACGACCCCGAGGTCACCATCGTCATCGCGCGACCGGACGCCGTGCTCGACCTCGCGCGCGGGAGCAACCCGTGGGAGCTCCGCATCCGCGCCCGGATCATCTCCGACGTCTCCGCCCTCGTGGGCGGCGCCCCCGCGTCCGGACCCTTGCCGTGGAACGGCCCGCCGCTCGCCGGCTCCTCCCTTGTCCCCGATGCGATGCGCGGCGGCTTCCGCACCGGAGACCACTTCTGGACCTGGTACTTCACCCACGACGGGCGCGGCCTCCTCCTGTCCCATCCGACGGGTCCCGACGCCGCCGCCCGACCCGAGCCCTCCTTCGAGGAACAGGTCGCCCTGTTCTGCGGCGTGCCCGACGACCTGCTGTCGCTCGTGGTCGACCGAGACCCGGGAGGGTTCTTCCCGGTCGAGCATCGCGGGGCCTCGGCCCCTGGCTCCGCTGGGACCGAGAACCTCCTCGCCGGCGCGGCGACCCTGCCCGCCGTGCACGCGGTGTTCTGGCGGGACGACGTCGACTGGCGCGCCTCGGAGGGGATGCTGCAGCGGGTCCGTGACGCCATCGACCCGGACGATGTGGACACGACGAACCCCCTGGAGACCATCTACTCCGAGGCCCTCGGGGTGCCGCAGCTCCAGTGGGCTCTGCGGATGGGGGAGCGCATGGGGCCGCCGACTCTCCTCGATGCGTCGTACGCGAGCTTCGTCTTCGATCGGGTGCCCGAGCGGGAGGAGATCGAGCACGTCTACGCGGGCCTCGGGGTGTTCCCCGATCTCGCACTCACCGGCACGCTCAACGACCTCCTCGACGTCGTCGTCGATGCTCCGGGGTACCGGTTCCTCCTCGATGCCGCGCTCAGCAACCCGCACCCCCAGCGCCGCCGCGAGCTCGCGCTCTGGCTCTTGGACCAGCGCCTCGACGCGTCGTCCTCCCTGTCGTTCCTGAGCCCGGTCAACGTCCTCTTCGCCAACCCCACGCTGGGCGCGGAGGATGAGCCGGTGCTGCGACGCCTGCTCGAGCGGGGCGCGATCCCGGGCCCGACACCCGTCGCGACGCTCCCGGAGGGGCATCCGTTCGTGCAGCTGCTGCATCGCGACATCGAGGAGACCGCGCTGGCGCCGCTGGTGCGGACCCTCCTCGTGCACGGTGACGTCGATCCCGCGACGCCCGCTCTCCCCGACGGTCGCAGCTTGCTGGACTTCGCATCCGGCGCCTTCCCGCACGGGCGGTCCCGAGATGCGCTCGCGTCGGCGATCCGAGAGCTCGTCGCGGGCGGCGCCGTGGACACCGACGCCGAGCCGGAGCGATGAGCGCTCCGGAGCCCGGAGCGCGCGTGGACGACGCCGAGCCCTACGCCCGCGCCCTGCGAGCCGTGCTCGACGGGGAGTGCGAGCGCGTCGCCGCCGCGCTGGGGGACCTGCATCGGGCCGCCGTCGAAGCGGAGAGCGGTGTGGAAGCGATCCTCATCGACGTCTTCGTCGACCAGGACGGCGAGGGCCCCTTCGACGTCTGGGCGCGGTTCGACGGGGCCGACGCCTTCGACCTGGACCGGCGGTTCGACGACCAGCGCCACCTGTTCGGTGTGGAGTGGACCGCGGACGGCTGGGAGCCCGCGGTGCCCTCGCGCCCGCGCGGATGGACGCGGGATCGCCTGGAGGAAGCCGTCCTCGTGGTCGTCGCCGAATGGATAGAGGGCCTGCTCCCGACCGGCGCGAGGGAGGGCCTCTTTTGGGTCGGCGCTCCCGACCTCGGCTACGCCTGACGGAGCGCGGACTGCCCCGAGCGGCCCGGCCAGCCGTCGTCCGGTGATAACGTCGGGCTATGAGCGACCGCGTGAGCCTCGAAGCCCTCCGCTATGCCCAGGCCGTCTCGGAGACCCACTCCTTCGGCGCCGCCGCGCGTGCCTACGGCGTGACGCAGCCGGCCCTCTCGACCGGAATCTCCAAGCTGGAGGACCGCCTGGGGGAGCGCCTGTTCGAGCGCTCGCCCCGCGGGGTCGTCCCGACAGCCTTCGGCGCGCATCTCCTCCCGGTCATCGACCGCGCGCTCCTCGCCGTGGACCAGGTCGCTGCCGAGGCCGCGCGCTGGAACCGGTCGGCCGATGCGCGGGTGCGGGTCGGGGTCTCGCCGCTCATGAATCCGGCCATCGTCGCGCGCGCCTACACGGCCGTGTGCGCGCTTCCCGCCTCGCCGGCGCCGCGGCAGCTCGTCCTCCGCGAGGCGAACGTCGCCGACCTGCGGCGTGAGCTCTCCGCCGGGGAGCTGGATCTCATCCTCGTCCCCTCCGTCGCACCGATGCCCCGCTTCCGGCACCGCATCGTCGATGCGGAGCCGGTGGTCGTCGTGGACCACGAGCCGTCGCAGGGCGGCGCGGTCGAGCTCAGCGACCTCACCGACACGCCCCTCATCCTGATGCCGGACACGTGCGGGCTGACGACCTTCACCACCGATCTCTTCGACGCGAACGACGTGCCGTTGAGCGCCTACGACGGCGAGGCCGCGACCTATCGGGTGCTCGAGGAATGGGCGAAGCTGGGCCTCGGCACGGCGGTCATCCCACGCTCGAAGCTCGCCTCCCCGGACGCGCCGCATCGCCCGCTGCGTGAACGCGGCATGGACGTGGAGATCTTCTACGAGGCGGTCTGGGACCCTTCCTCCCCGCTCGCCGACGACTTGGCCGACCTCACCGCCGCGCTCTCGCTGGACGCGGCGACTGCCGACTCATAAACAGGGGTTATCACTCGATCACGTGCGCTCGTATACTCCCGACGGCTGCCGCTTCGTAGCGTGGAGACGAGACGGCACCCGCCGTCCAGGACGGAGAGGAGCCGCACCATGGCCGAGCTCGACAGGGAATTCACCGGACGCACCGCGATCGTGATCGGGGGCACGAGCGGGATGGGCCTCGCCATCGCCGAGCGGATCGGACGCGAGGGGGCCGCGGTCGTCGTGGTCGGACGGCGCGAGGAGAAGCTGGGGGCTGCGCGGACGTCTCTCGTCGGCCAGGGCATCGATGTGACCGTCCTACAGGCCGATCTGACGGACCCCGCGAGCGTGGAAGCACTCCGTGCCCGGCTCGCCGCCGAGCACGCCGATGCCGACCTCCTCGTGAACGCCGCGGGCGTGTTCGCGCCGAAGCCGTTCCTCGAGCACACCGAAGCGGACTACGACGCGTATCTCGACCTCAACCGGGCGACCTTCTTCGTCACCCAGACGGTGGCCTCCGGCATGGTCGCGAAGGGCCAGGGCGGAGCCGTCGTCAACCTCGGCTCGATGTGGGCGCACCAGGCTGTGGCTGCGACGCCGTCCTCGGCGTACTCGATGGCCAAGGCCGGCCTGCACTCGCTCACCCAGCACCTGGGGATGGAGCTCGCGTCGCACGGCATCCGCGTGAACGCGATCGCCCCCGCCGTCGTACGGACGCCCATCTACGAGGGCTTCATCCCGAAGGACGAGGTCGACGGAGTCGTGTCGAGCTTCGACGCCTTCCACCCGCTCGGCCGTGTGGGAACCCCCGAGGACATCGCCGAGGTCGCCGCGTTCCTGCTCTCCGACCGCGCGAGCTGGGTGACCGGTGCGGTCTGGGACGCCGACGGCGGCGTCATGGCCGGGCGCAACTGACGCCGCCTCCTCGCGGAGTTCCGGAACCTAGCTGCTCGGCGAGGTCTCCTCAAGCCCCTCGGCGACTCCGGTTCCAGCCGGGAGACTGGGGCCAGCCCGATCGAAGGAGGAGACATGGAATCGACACCCGACGACGTCGGCGGCCAGCCGTTGCGCGACGGCGACGCCACCACCGAGGCTGACCCGAGCAACGATCCCGCGCAGGCGGAATGGGAGCGCACGGAAACCCTCGACGACGGTGCGGCACCGGAGGATCTGGAGGAGTCGACCGCCACCGGCCGCGATCCCGACGAGATCCCCGATCCCGACGATGAGGTGCCGGCGGCGGACCTGCCGGGTTCCGCGCCGCAGCCGGAGAGCCAAGGGGAGGACCCGGTCCTCGCCGATCTCGGCGAAGAAGGCCAGGGTGACCTGGGGCCGGGGGACGTCTGATGGCCATCACGGCGATCGTCACCCGCTCGAAGAACGGCCAGTGGGTCAACGAGGTGGAGGGCGCGCCGGAGCTCTCCCGCAGCTACACCAGCCGCGATGAGGCGATCGAGGAGGGGGAAGCGCTCGCCTCCGAGCACGGCGCCCGCCATGAGGTCGAGGAGAGCGAGCCGACCGGCACGATCACCGACGGCGGCGACCCGCACGACGTCTGAAGCCCGGCGGCTGCTCAGCGCAAGATGACGAGTTCGCGCGTCGTGCGGGTCATCGCCACATAGCGGTCGACCGCCCCCGTGCGCCCGGAGCCGAATGCCTCCGGGCGCACGAGGACCACGAGGTCGAACTCCAGTCCTTTGGCCTCCTCCGGCGTCAGTGCCCGGACCCGGGGCCGCGGCACGAAGGTGGGGTCGCCGATGACGGCGGCGACTCCCTCCGGGTTCGTCGCGAGCCACGCCTCCAGCTCCGCGTCTCGCTCGGGCACCGCGCCGTGCCGGATCGGGATGCCGCTCTCCCGCACGGACGTCGGGACGTTGGCGTCGGGGAATGCCTCGCGGATCGTCGGTGCGGCCAACGCCATGACCTCGGCCGGAGTGCGGTAGTTCACCCGGAGCGAGGAGACGCGCACGTTCCGCAGGCCGAGGCGTTCGAGGCGGGCGGGCCACGACTCCGTGAACTTCCGCCGCGCTTGGGCCCTGTCGCCCACGACCGTGAAGCTGCGGGAGGGGCACCGCGCGATCAGCATGCGCCACTGCGCATCGGTGAGCTCCTGCGCCTCGTCGACGACGATGTGACCGAAGGGGCCGGCGAGCTCGTCGGGCGGAAGCGGGGGAGGCGCGTCCGCTCCGGCGAGAACGTTCTGCGCATCCTGACCTCGCAGGATCGACATCACTTTCATCTCGCTGTCGTCGCTCGCGACGAGGTGGTCGACCACTGCCGACATCTGCTCCTGCGCCGCGGCCGCCGCGCCCTGCCGGCGGTGCTGCTCGCGGACGGCCTCGGGGTCGCCGATCCGGCGGTGCGCGGCATCGAGGAGGGGCAGGTCCGGGTCCGTCCAGGGCGCCCCCTCGGCACGGTGCAGCAGGGCGTGCTCCTCGGGCGCGAGGTCGGGCGCACACCGCGCGAGCAGCGTCGGGGACGCCCAGAGCGCGGCGACCACGGCGTCCGGCGTCAGCAGCGGCCACGCCCGTACAAAGGTCCCGGTGAGTTCGTCGTCGTGCCGCAGCCACCGGCGGATCGAGGACTCCGGGACATCCTCGTCGCGCATCTGGTCGACGAGCAGTTCCAGCAGCTCCTCCCAGACCTCGTCGCGGGCCTCGTTGTGCGGGGAAGCCGGATCCGCCGAGGCGAACAGCTCGGCCCAGTCCTCTCGGCCGATCCAGAGATCGGCCCACGGCGTCTCGATGCGGAGCGCATGCCGCGGTGGCCGGGTCAGGACGGCGACGGCCGCCCCGATCACCTGGTCCGGGTCGAGACTCTGCTTCAGCTCGGCCACGCGGTGGTCCGGCTCCGTGACCGCGCCCGCGCCCTCGGGAGTGAGGTCGCGCAGGGTGCACAACCTCACCGTGTCCTCGCCGAGACTCGGCAGCACGTCCTCCACATAGCCGAGGTACTGCGGGTTCGGACCCACGAGGAGCATGCTGCCGCCGCCGTTCGTCAGTCGCGGTTCGGCGTACAGGAGGTGTGCCGCCCGGTGCAGGGCGACCACCGTCTTCCCGGTGCCTGGGCCGCCGTCCACCACGAGAGTGCCGGGGGAGGGGGCTCGAACGATGGCGTCCTGATCCGCCTGGATCGTCGCCAGCACATCCCGCATCCGTCCGGTGCGATGCGCGTCCAGGCTCGCGAGGAACGCGGACTGGTCGTCGAGGGAGGCGGCGCCGTCGAGGCCCTCCGGCGACAGCGCCTCGTCCCAGTAGTCCGTGATCCTGCCTCCGTTCCAGCGGTACCGTCGCCGGGAGAGGAGGCCCCGGGGGTCTTCCCAGGTCGCGGCGAAGTACGGTTCCGCTGCCGGAGCCCGCCAGTCGACCAGCAGGCGGGTGCCGTCCGCATCGGACACCCCGGCGCGACCGATGTACACCGGCGGTCCGGCCGCGGGGGTCATCCGGCCCAGGCACATGTCGATGCCGTAGCGCTCCCGCAGGCGCAGCGTCGCGCTGAGGCGGCGGATCTCCAGGTCGCGATGGACCGCCGTGACGCCCGCGTCCGCGGCCTGCTGGCGCACGAGGGCGAGACGAGCGGTCAGGGCGTCGCGTTCCCGGGAGAGGGCGACGCCGAGCCGTCGGAGGTGGACGCGGTCGGCGGCGATGAGGTCGTCTGCGGACTTCGCCGCATGGTCGGCGGACAGGTCAAAGGGGTCGAGCACCGGAGGTCTCCTTCGCGAGGGCATGCGGGGGCACGCGAGCCGTCGATTCTGCCTCTCGAGGGGGGCCTTGTGGCAAGCCCCCACTCCGGCGATATCCTGGAGATGCAGGGAGACGAGGGGACCTCACCATGACCCATCGGATCGGCTACCTCATCGGCAGCCTCGCATCGGACTCCATCAACCGCGTCCTGGCGACGGCGCTCGTGCGGCTCGCCCCGCCGGACCTGGAACTCGTGGAGATCCCGATCCGCGACCTCCCCCTCTACAACCGCGACGACGAACTCGAACCGGTCGCTGCGGTCACCGCGTTCAAGAGTGCGGTCGAGGGGGCGGACGGGCTGCTGCTCGTGTCGCCGGAGTACAACCGCTCCATCCCCGGGGCGTTGAAGAACGCCATCGACTGGGGCTCGCGACCCTGGGGGCACAACTCGTTCGCACGAAAGCCCACGGGCATCATCGGCGCCTCGACGGGAGCCATCGGCACCGCGGTCATGCAGTCGTCGATGCGGAGCGTGCTGAGCTTCCTCAACGCGCCGCAGCTGAACGCCCCGGAGGCGTACATCACGTTCCGGCCCGAGGTGTTCGGCGCCGACGGGCAGGTGCACGACGCCGACACCGAGAAGTTCCTCGCGCACTACATGGAGGAGTACGCGGCGTTCGTCGAGCGGGTGCTGTCGCTCACCGCTCCGGGTCACGTCGGCGACCGGTAACCGCCGCGCTCGCCGCGTCAGGAGGGCGTGTCCGTCACGAGGTCCGTCACGAGGGCGCTCAACGCCAGGGCGTCGTGGGGTGCGTGCCCGCGGGCGTCGTTGTCGAAGTACACGAAGACGTCGCGCGGCTTCCCGTCGTCGGCTCCGGTCCCGTCGGCCCACCCGCGGATGAGCCTCGCCCACTCCCGCAGCTCCTCCTCGGTGTAGGCGCTGTGGTAGAGCATCTGCGCGCCGTGGAGACGGATGTAGACGAAGTCCGCGGTGAGGGCGTCGAACCGCGGCCACTTCCCGGCGGTGTCGGCGATGACGAGGGAGGTTCCGTGCTCCTGCAGGAGGCCAAGGCTCGACGGGTCGGCGAAGGAATCGGAACGCGGTTCGAGGGCGTAGCGGAGCGGGCGGTCGGCATCGATCTCCAGCCACGTCCGGTCCTGTAGGCGCTCGTCATGCCGCCGGGCGAGGGAGAGAGCCTCCGCCGCCGTCTGCGGGAGGGTGTCGAGGAACGCCTCCACGATCTCGGCGTCGAAGTGCTGCCGCGCGGGGAGCTGCCAGAGGATGGGGCCGAGCCGGGGACCGAGGGCGAGGACGCCCGAGGCGAAGAAGTTGGCCAGCGCCTGTTCGACGTTGCGCAGCCGCAGCATGTGGCTGACGTAGCGGGAGCCCTTGACCGCGAACACGAAGTCGTCGGGAACGCTCGCCGCCCACCGGCGGTAGCTCTCGGGCCGCTGCAGCGAGTAGAACGAGCCGTTGAGCTCGACGGTGGGGAAGTGCGATCCGATGTGCTCGAGTTCTCGACGCTGCGGCAGGCCGCGCGGGTAGAAGTCGCCGCGCCACCGGGCGTACCGCCACCCGGAGACGCCGATGCGTACCCGGCCCTGCCCGCTCTTCCTCGTCACGGCCGGCTCCGTCGGGTCAAGCCCCTTGCCGCTGTCGTGCGGCCTCGGCAGGCTGGAGATACCCACGCCGAAGGAGGAGAAGCCATGTCTCTCAATGACCATCCGATCGACGATGTGAAGCCCGAGGCCGACCTGCAGGAGCAGGAGCGCCTTGCGGAGGAGGTTCCCGAGGATCCGGAAGCGCCGACCCCCTCGGCACCGGAGCCGCACCCCATCGAGGCGGACCCGGCGGACGCTGCGGAGCAGCGCATCGAAGTGCCGCTGGATGAGGACGGCGTCGACGAACCCGCCGACGACTGACGTCCTCCGGCGGCAGGTGAGCCGGCGCGGCGTTCGAGACAGGGGAGAGACGTCATGACGAACGACCGTAGTCCGAGCGGTGCGTGCCCTCGCCGGGGTTGACGCCCAGCAGGACGATGGCTAGCCGCGGGGTATGCCCTCTCGACGGGACCGCCCCAACCCGGTGCTGCCGAGAGGGCTCACCGTCCTACCCGGACGGTTGGGGAGGCGGCGAAGTCTCGCTGTCTCTACGGCCGATCCCCCAGAGATTCAGCCGGTAGCCCCCGCTACGAAGAGCAGAATATCCCTTAATCCTCTTGTCCGCCATTTGGGGGACAAAAGTTTCTTCGAAAAATTCTGCGCGGCTCTCGGCTCTGTCGCCGATACGGGCCGTTCCGTAGGGTGGGGACATGGACAGGATGCTTGTCTTCGCCGGTCAGGTGGCCCTTCCGGTCGGGCACCGGGTCGAGGTCTCCGAACTCGTCGACCCGCAGACGGATGAACCCGTCGTCCTCTCGCTGCTCGATCTGGACACCGGCATCCGCTACCGCCGCGCCGAGGAGCCGCGAGCCGAGGTGACGCACTGGATCGGTCGTGTCCTCGACTGCACGGTGGCCGTGGGCGTCGCACCGCGGACGTCGCTGCTCATCGACCCCATCGGGCCGTCGGCCAGCGGCGCGGGCATCGCTCTGCGCGGCGCGGATGCGGCGGTCAACGCGGCCAAGGCGGAGGCGGATCGCTGGGGTGGATCGGACCGGCCCCCGCCGGAAGAGCCCGAACGCTTCTGGTGACCGCCGGAAGCCGGGCCCTCGCGCACCGGACTCACCGGGCACCGGACTCATCGGAAGTCCCGCGAGCGGTGCATGACCCCCGTGCGGAGGTCTTCGAAGGCGTCGGCGAGCACATTGACGACCCCCTCCGGTGAGCGCTCGAGGATGCCGCGGATGATGAGCGCGGGGGACTCTCGGGCGATACGACCGAACCGACCCCAGACCCCCGTCGAGCAGATCACGTTCACCAACCCGCTCTCATCCTCGAGGTTGACGAAGGTGACGCCGGCGGCCGTGGCGGGTCGTTGTCGATGGGTGACGAGACCGGCCACCTCGACGCGTCGTCCGGTCTCATGCCGCTGCAGGTCCGCGGCCGTCAGGACGCCGCGAGCCCGGAGGTCGTCGCGGAAGTGCGTCATCGGGTGGTCGTCGGTCGAGATGCCGGTCGCCCAGAGGTCGGCCGAGAGGCGCTCGTAGCTGGTCTGGTCGGCGAACAGCGGCGGCTGCACCGCCACCGTGGTCCCCGGGAGGAAACGGGCGCGGTCTTCCGCGGCGGCCCCGGCGATCCAGATGGCCTCCCGGCGCTCCAACCCGAGGCACGCGAAGGCTCCGGCGGTGGCGAGGGCCTCCAACTGAGCGGCCGTCGCGTCGGTCCGGCGCACGAGGTCGTGCAGATCGCGGTAGGGGCCGTGTGCCTCCCGCTCGGCGACGATGCGCTCCGCCATCGGCACGCCGATCCCGCGGATGCCGCTGAGTCCCAGGCGCACCGCGAACCGTCCGTCCCGCCGGTGCGCCGCGGACTCGTCCGGTGCGCTCCGGTCGAAGCGGTGCACGGGCGGCTGCGGGTCGGCCAGGCAGTCGTCTCTCCCGGTCGTCCCTGCGGCGTCCGGCGTGAGGCGTTCGAGGGTCTCGGTGGCGGAGGAGAGATGGAGATCCGGGCGACGGACCTCCACGCCGTGCCGACGGGCATCCGCCGTGAGGGTCGCAGGGGAGTAGAAGCCCATCGGCTGCGACCGCAGCAGGCCCGCGAGGAAGGCGGCCGGATAGTGCAGCTTCAACCACGAGCTCGCGTAGACGAGCAGGGCGAAGGACAGGGAATGGGACTCGGCGAAGCCGAAGTTCGAGAACGCCTGGATCTGCGCGTAGATCCGGTCGGCGGCCTCGTCGACGAGCCCGCGGCGGGCCATCCCGGCGTACAGCTTGTCCCTGACCTTCTCGATCTTCTCCAGACCCCGCTTCGATCCCATCGCCCGGCGCAGCAGATCGGCCTCGTCGGCCGTGCAGTCGCCGACGGCCGTGGCCATCTGGATGAGTTGCTCCTGGAAGATGGGGATGCCGAGTGTCCGCGCGAGGATGTCCTCGAGGTCGCTGTGCGGGTAGGGGATGGGGAACTCCTCCGAGGGCTCGCCCCTGGCCTCCCGTTCCCGGTTCGCCTCGTCCACCTTGTCCTTCGCCATCTTCCGACGGACGAACGGGTGCACGGCGCCGCCCTGGATGGGGCCGGGGCGGATGAGGGCGATCTGGATGGCGAGGTCGTAGAAGCGTCGCGGCTGCAGCCGGGGGAGCAGCCCGATCTGCGCGCGGGACTCCACCTGGAAGACGCCGATCGAGTCGGCCCGGCAGAGCATGTCGTAGACGCCGGCCTCCTCCTTCGGCAGGGTCTCCAGCGTCCACTCCTCGCCCGTCGCCTCCCGGACCAGGTCGAAGCAGTGCTGCAGCGCCGCGAGCATGCCCAGACCGAGCAGATCGAACTTCACCAGTCCCATGAAGGCGGCGTCGTCCTTGTCCCACTGGATGACGGTGCGGTCCTCCATGCGGGCGTGCTCGACCGGCACCACCTCTCCGACCGGCCGGGCTGTGAGCACCATGCCGCCTGAGTGGATCCCCAGATGCCGTGGAGCCTTCAGCAGCTCGGCCGCGTAGTCGAGCACGGTGTCGGGGATGTCGTGGCCCTCCACGGGTTCGAGCCCTGATCCCCAGCCGTCCACCTGCCGTGACCAGGAGTCCTGCTGTCCTGGAGAGTGCCCCAGGGCTCTGGCCATGTCGCGGACGGCGTTCTTCGGCCGGTACTGGATGACGTTCGCCACCTGGGCCGCCCGCTCCCTGCCGTACTCCCGGTAGACCCACTGGATGATCTCCTCCCGTCGCCGTGAGTCGAAGTCCACGTCGATGTCCGGCTCCTCCGTGCGGGTGGTGGCGAGGAAGCGCTCGAAGGGGAGACGGTAGAGGATCGGGTCGACCGCGGTGATGCCCAGCAGATAGCAGACCGCGCTCGCCGCCGCCGAACCCCGGCCCTGGCAGAGGATGCCGCGTCGCCGGGCCTCCGTCACGATGCCGTGCACGATGAGGAAGTACCCGGGGAAGTCCTTCTCCTCGATCACGTCGAGCTCGCGGGCGATGCGTCGGCGGCCGTCCGCGTCCAGCCGCGGGTACTTCGACGGGACCGCCTCCCAGACCAGGTGCCGCAGCCAGCTCATCGGCGTGTGCCCCGGCGGGACGTCCTGACGGGGGAGGGCGGGGCGGGCCATCCGAAGTGGGAAGGCCGAGGCCGCGGCCAGCTCCAGGCCGTGCGAGATCGCACCAGGGTACCGCCGGAAGCGCGCCGTCATCTCCGCCCCGCTGCGCAGGTGCGCGCCGCCATGGGCCGGCAGCCAGCCGTCGAGCTCGTCCATGCTCCGGACCGCGCGGACCGCGGCCACCGCCTCGGCGAGAGGGGCCTGGTCCGGGCGGGCGTAGTGCACGTTGTTGGTCGCCACGACGGGCAGCCGCATCCGGCGGGCGAGGTCGGCGAGGGCGTCGTTGCGCCGGGTGTCCAGCGGATCGCCGTGGTCGAAGAGCTCGACGGAGACATTGTCGTGTCCGAAAAGTCCGACGAGATGGTGCAGCGGCGCGGCCGCGTCTCCGGCCTCCAGCCCCTGTCGTACCGCCCCCTTGCGGCAGCCGGTGAGGATCGTCCAGTGCCCGTCGGCGGTCGCCGCGAGCTCGTCGAGGTCGTAGACCGGGCGCCCCTTCTCCCCGCCGCGGAGCTGGGCCGCGGTGATCGCCCCCGACAGGCGGTGGTACCCCTCGAGGCCCCGGGCGAGCACGAGCAGATGCGTGCCCGGCGGATCGGCGGCCCCCTGCGGAGCGGAGGGCAGGTCGAGGGAGAGCTCGGCGCCGTAGACGGTCTGCAGCCGCAGCTCCATGAGCTCCGCCAGCTCGGCGAAGCGCGCGGCGCCGTAGAACCCGTCGTGGTCGGTGAGGGCGAGCGCGCTCAGGCCGAGACGCTCGGCCTCCGCGAGGAGGTCTTCGGGGGAGGACGCCCCGTCGAGGAAGGAGTAGGACGAGTGCGCGTGCAGCTCGGCATAGGGCACCGCCTCCTCCGGACGCTCCGGGAGGGCCGGGGGGACGCGCTTCCGCGGACGACTCACCGGTCCGGGATCCGGGCGGAGCCCCCGCGGTGCGGAGGTCGCTTCGGGAGTGGGCTCTCCGCTGAGGGTGCGTTCGAGCTGATCCCAGGTCAACGGCGGATTGTGCCAGCCCATCAGCGGTACCTCCCCTCAGCCCACCAGCGCTCGCCGGCCAGGAAGACCAGCCAGGCGCGATCGCGGTCGTCGATGATCTGGAGCCGGTGTCCTCGTTTGCCGCCGCCCGTGCTCCACCGCCGTTCATGCACGGGCCACGGGCCGGCCCAGGCCTGCACGGCCGCCCCGTCGATGCGGGCGGGGTCGTGCGTGAGGGCGCCACGATCGTCGACGTCGATCGTGCTCCCGTCCGCGGCGACGACGCCGATGGGGCGCGGTGGGCGGAACACCTCGGAGGGGAGAGGGTCGGGAAGGCTCCCCGGCCAGGGGGACCGCGGATCACGAGGCGGGACCGGGCGCTCGCCCCACGGCGTGAGCACCTGACGATCGGCGAGCCAGCGCCCTCCGGAGAGGGCGGCGGTGACCACGCCCTGATGCCCCAGCATGGTCTGCACCCGTGAGACCGCGTGATGCAGTCGCTCATCGGTGCCCGAGCCGAAGAGTCCAGGTTGATGGTGGGCCGCATCATCCACTGCGACGGGGAGGAGGCGGGCGGCCACGATGCCCCCGAATGCCCTCGCCTCGTCGACGGGCGCGCTCGCGGTCAGGGCGGCGACCGCCTCCAGCTGCCAGCGCACACGGTCCACGAGGTCGGCGGCGTCGAAGCTCGTCGGGTGCAGCCAGGTGCGGGAGTGGACGGCGCCGTCGTCGTCGGTCAGGTCGATCCGCACCTCGGTGCACACGAGCGACGCGTCCGCCAGAGCGAGCATCACGGCATCGGCGGTCTGCCGCACGGCGAAGGCCACCTGGTCGGTGCCTCCGAGAGGGGACTCGAACTCGATGGTCCTGGCCAGTTCGGGGTCGGGCGGTCGGGGAGCCAGTGGCCGGGAGTCGGCGCCGGCGGCGAGGGCCTGCAGGCGGGCACCGTGCTCGCCGAAGCGGTCGCGGACGTCGAGAGGGGCGAGCGCGGTGAACTCGCCGAGAGTGCGCACGCCGAGGCGGAGGAGGAGATCGCTGATCTGCTCGTCGCGGAGCACCTGCACGGGGTAGGGGGCCAGGAACTCGCGGGAGCCGCCCGGGGGCACGACCGTGCAGGACGCCGTTCCTCGGGCCGCGATCTCGGCGGTGAAGGGTCCGTCGGCGACGCCGACACGCACTTCGGGGAAGCCGGCAGCGGCGAGGATCGCGGACAGGGCTGTCGCCGCCTCGGCCTCTCCGCCGTGATAGCGGGCGATCCCGCGAGCGCGCAGGATCGCGAGGCCGGGGCGCAGCAGCGTCACGCCAGAGGCGTGCTTCTCGATGAGCTGCAGCACCGGGACGAAGGCACGCTCGTCCTTCTCGGCGTCGTGGGGGAGGACCTGCAGCGAGGAGAGGAGTCCCTGGGCGACGCGGCGACGCTGCCCGATGCGGACGCCGTGCGCGCGAGCGGATGCGGTGCAGGCGACGACCGTGTTGGCCTGCACCAGGGCCGTGGGCGGATGCGGCCCTCCGCCCAGCACCGCTCGCAGCGGCCAGTCGGGGAACCAGAGGACGAGGACACGGAGAGGGGTGCTCATCCCGCCTCCGCCCAGAAGAGGAGGTCGGACGACCCGGCCTCAGCGCCGTCCGTCGCAGAGGGAGCGAGCGGCGGCAGGGCGGTCAGCTCTGCGACCACGGTTTCCACGGCTCCGTGCCCGCCGGGCAGTCGGACACGCACGCTCGAGGCGCGAGGGCTGTGCCTGGTCCGCGCCGTGACCGTCACCGTGCAGTCCGAGAGCAGCCCCCACCCCTCGCCGAGCCCATGCCAGTCCGGGTCGTGCAGCCGGATGGTCCCCTCGCTCTGCGCCCAGCGCCCCGCGCCCGGTTCCTCCGCCACGAGCAGCGTGGACCCGCGGTCGCGCAGACGGGCGCTGAGTCGGGACACATCGGCGTCCTGTGCCCTCGTCGTGGGCTGCACGACGATCAGGGGCACCACCTCGGCCAGCGCGGATGCGACGGCGAGCCAGCGGTCCCCCGGGTCGGGGACGAGGATCAGTCGGCTCAGGTCGATGCCGTAGGCGGCAGCGGCCTCGACCCCCAGGGTGGGCATGCCGATCACCGCGCACCAGTGCCCGCGGTCGGAGGAGGCGCTGAGCAGCGCGAGCACGAGGGCGGGCGAGGGGGAGACGGTGTACGAGGTGCCCGTCTGCAGCCCCTCCTCCGGCAGCAGTGCGGCGAAGGCGGGATCGAGGGGGAGGAGCGTGTGCTCGCTGCGCCGTCGCTGCATCCGGCTGATCTCGCGGCGCAGCCGCAGGACCTCTCCGGCGCGGGTGTCGCTGGTCGGAGAGAGCGCGGTCATCGCATCGAGCCCGATCCCCATGTGTCCATCCTCGAAGATATGTACGAATAAAGCAAGTGACACGACTGACGCTAGTTCGTACATCCGACATCGCCTGGCGGGTTGTCCACAAGGCCCTCCGCGCCCTCCCGGATCTCCCTACCCTGCCGGGATGGACATCCGTCTCGCCCTCGTCGGTCTCGTGCACGGCGGCCTCCTCGCGGTCGGCATCCTGCTGGCCGTGATCGATGCGCGCACCCACCGGCTCCCGAACCGCATCGTGCTGCCGACCCTGTTCCTGCTGCTCCTGGCGGCGGCCGCCGACGCCGTCGCCACCGCCGACGCGGCCGCGCTGGGGCGGGGCCTGCTCGGGGCCCTCGTGCTCGGCGGCTTCTATGCGGCCCTGCGGCTGCTCAGCCGGGCGGGCATGGGCGGAGGCGATGTGAAGCTCGCCCTCGTGATCGGACTCGTCCTCGCCTGGCACGGCTGGGGCGCGTTCCTCCTCGGCGCCACGTCCGCCTTCGCGCTCGGAGCCGTCTACGCGCTCGTGCTCCTCGCCGCGGGACGGGCCGATCGGAGGACCCGCATCGCCTTCGGCCCGTGGATGATCGCGGGGGCGGTCCTCGGCGTCCTCGGCGGCTGACCGGGCGGGTCGCCCCGAATGAGGGAGGGCGGCGCTACCCTGGGCACATGGCACTCGCACGACTTCACGGCGGCCCGCTGGACGGGCAGATCATCCCCCTCGACGACGACGCGGACGACAAGCTGATCGTCCCCTACAGCGAGACGCAGGTGGTCTACAACCGCCGCGGCGAGCCGCAGAACACGGGCGAGGGCGACGGCCCCACCGAGATCGACTACTGGTTCGAGGAAGCCCTCGAGGACCTCACGCTCGAGGATGACTGAGCCCTCTCGCACCGTCGAGGTCGAGCGCAAGTACGACGTCGACGAGGGGACGCCCCTGCCCGACTGGACGGCGATCCCCGGAGTCGATGCGGTCTCGCCCGGTGAGCACCGCGCTCTCGACGCCCGCTATCTGGACACCGCGGATGGAACGCTGGCCCGTGCCGGCGTCGCGGTGCGCCGTCGCTCCGGCGGACCGGACGAGGGCTGGCACATCAAGGGCCCGCGGCAGGGCGACGGCCGGGTCGAACAGGGCTGGCCCCTCGGTGGCGAGGAGGTGCCGACGGCGGTGCGCGCAGCGATCGCCGCCTGGACGACCGCGCCGCTAGAGCCGCTCGCACGCATCGAGAACGACCGGACGGCCTACCTCCTCACCGGACCGGACGGCGTCGTGGCGGAGTTCGTCGACGACCGTGTGCGCGCGACCGATCTGCGCGGCGGAACACGTCGGGCGTGGCGGGAATGGGAGGTCGAACTCGGACCGGCGGCTCCGTCCGACGATGCCGGTCGCGCGGCGTTCTTCGCGGCGATCGAGCGCGCCGTGCGGGCGGCGGGCGGTCGCGAGGCCGGCTCCGATTCGAAGCTCGCCCGGGCTCTCGGCTTCTAGGCCGCCGACTCCTCGGATGCAACCCCTTTCCGCGTCCGGTTGCGGGGTGGTTGAGTGACCACATGAGTCGACCGCCCGTGCTCCGATCGCTGCAGACGATCGTCCCCGAGACCGTCCTCGTGCAGGAGCAGGTGCGCGACGTCTTCGCCGCGCAGCCCGGGCTGGGACGGCTGGCGCAGCGCATCGTGGCGACGTCGTTCAACGTCTCCGGCATCGACACACGGCACACCGTGATCGCGGAGCTGGCCGAAGACGCCGCCCCGGACGAACCGCTGTTCTATGACCGCGGCTCGGGACGGCTGTTGGCGCCGGGCACGAAGGCGCGCAATGACGTCTACACGCGTGAGGCGTCCCGTCTCTTCGTCGAGGCAGCGCGCCGCGCCCTCGAGGCGGACCCCGACCTGGACCCGGCGGACGTGACGCACGTCATCACGGTCTCCTGTACGGGCTTCCACGCCCCGGGACCCGAATACGAGATCGTGCGCGGGCTCGGCCTGTCCGACGCCGTCCAGCGGTACCACCTGGGCTTCATGGGCTGCTACGCCTCGATGCCGGCTCTCCGCGCGGCCGCACAGTTCTGCGCGGCCGATGAGAACGCGGTCGTCCTCGTCGTCAGTGTCGAACTGTGCACGCTGCACCTGCGCTCCTCCGAGGATCCGGACACCATCGTGGCCTCCTCCCTGTTCGCCGACGGGGCTGCCGCAGGGATCGTGACGGCACGGGACCTGCCCACGGCCGTCCCCGCGCTCCGGCTCGACGGCTTCCACACCGCGATCGTGCCGGAGGGTGTCGACGACATGGCCTGGACGATCGGCGACTCCGGTTTCGAGATGATCCTGTCGACCGCCGTCCCGCAGATCATCGGCGAGTCGATCATCGGGGCACTCGCGCCGCTCTACGGGCGGGAGGAGGGGCTGGCGGAGGCCTTCGCCGCCGGGCGGGTGGGCGACCGGGTGCGCCACTGGGCGATCCACCCGGGAGGGCGGAGCATCCTCGACCGCGTGCAGGAGCGGATGGCCCTGAGCGACGGGCAGCTGCGACCCGCGCGCGAGACGCTCCGCGAGTTCGGGAACATGTCGAGCGCGACCGTGCTGTTCGTGCTGAAGCGCATCCTCGAACGGGAGGGCGCGGAGGCCGGCGACCGCGTGGCGGCGATGGCCTTCGGACCTGGCCTCACCGCCGAGAGCGCACTGCTGACCGTCGTCGCTCCCGCACCGTGAGCGTGGATCTGTCGGCGCGCGCCGCCGACCTCGTCGAGCTCATGGACGACCCCGACGCGGACGAGGAGGCGCTCGGCCGCACGTACCGGCGCTTCAGCGCCGTCAATGCGGTCGTCTCACGCCCCGGGCGGCTGTACCGACGCGACATCCGCCCCCGGGCGGCGGCAGGGCGTCCGCTGCGCATCCTCGACATCGGCGCCGGCGGGGGAGACCTGTGTCGCGACCTCGTCCGGAGACTGCGACGCGATGGCCTCCGGGCCGACATCACCGCTCTGGACGCCGACGAGCGCGCGATCCGCTGGGCCTCGGCACACGACGACGGCGCGGGGATCCGCTATCGTCACGCATTCTCCAGCGACCTCGTGGCGGCGGGCGAGACCTATGACATCGTCCTCTCCAACCACGTCCTCCATCACCTCGACGCCGCAGCGCTGCACGCGGTGCTCGCCGACTCGCGTGCGCTGGTGGGCGACCGCGGACTCGTCTCCCACCACGACATCGCCCGCAGCCGTCTGGCCTATGGGGCGTTCGCGGCCGGGACCTGGCCGTTCGCGCGGAACCTCCTCGCCGGGTCCTTCATCCGGGTCGACGGTCTCCTGAGCATCCGCCGTTCGTACACTCCGCAGGAACTCGCGGCCGTCGCCCCGTCGGAGTGGGAGGTGCGGTCGCACCTGCCCGCACGACTCGAGCTGCGCTGGGAGGGCGCAGATGGTCGACCATGACGTCCTCGTGGTCGGGGGCGGTCCGGTCGGGCTGCTCCTCGCCTGCCTCGTGGCGCAGGACGGCCGCCGGGTGCGGGTGTACGAGCGTCGCACGGACCAGGGTACGCAGACGCGCGCGATCGGGATCCACCGTCCGGGGCTCGATGCCCTCGATGCTGCCGGGGTGGGCACCGAGGTGCGCTCCGAGGCGCTCCGGCTGTCCGGCGGGGAGGTCCGCAGTCGCGGGCGGCGGCTCGCCGCCCTGACCTTCCCGTCCGAACGTCCGATCCTCACGCTCGCGCAGCCGCGCACCGAGGAACTGCTGCGAGGCCGTCTCCGGGCGCTGCAACCGGATGCACTGCAGTCCGGTCGCACCGTCAGGTCTCTCCGTGACGAGGGTCCGTTCGTGCGGGCCGGGATCGACGACGAGCACGGGTGCCGCCAAGAGACGGCGTCGATCGTGGTCGTCGCCGACGGCGTGCGGAGTCCTTTCCGGACGGCGTTCGGTGCCGGCTGGGACCCGCGGTCGGGGAGCGCGGGCTACGCGATGCTCGACGTCGATGCCCCGCAGGCCGACGATCGCGCCGTGCTGTACTTCGAGCCGGACGGCCTCGTCGAGTCCTTCCCCATGCCGGGCGGGCGGCACCGCTGGGTGGTGCGCGAAGACCGTGGCAGGACGGTGGCATCGGCTGCTGAGCTGGCAGGCCTCGTCGAGCAGCGGACGGGGCACGCTCTCGACGTGGACCCGGCCGCGCCCGTGTCGTCGTTCCGCGCGGCCCAGCACGCCGCGCGACGGCTGCATCGCGGACGGATCGTCCTGCTCGGGGACGCCGCGCACGAGGTGAGCCCCATCGGCGGTCAGGGCATGAACCTGGGCTGGGCGGATGCGCTCCGGCTGCGGGACGCGTTGCGCCGGACCGACCGGGGCGCCGTCCCCGTCCTGGACGGCTTCGCCCGGGAGGTATGGCGGACCACGCGGAAGGCGCATCGTCGTTCCGCGTTCTTCATGGCGATGGGGGCTCCGGCTATCCTCCCGGTCGTCGTCGTCCGGGAGGGGCTGGTCGGCGTGCTCGGCTCCTCGGCACTGCGCGGGTGGACGACCGGCCTCATCACGATGCGCGGCCTGTGACGCGAGAAGGCCCGGTCCGCGTTGCGCGGACCGGGCCTTCGTCGAGGCGTCGGATCAGAAGTTGATCATGTGGCCGGCCAGGCCATGGAAGCCCTCCTGCAGCGCCTCAGACAGCGTCGGGTGCGTGTGCACGTTGCGGGCCAGCTCGAGAGCCGTGAGGTCCCACTTCTGCGCGAGGGTCAGCTCGGGCAGCAGCTCCGACACGTCGGGGCCGATCATGTGCGCGCCGATGAGCTCGAGGTGCTCGGCGTCGGCGATGAGCTTGACGAAGCCGACCGGCTCGCCGAGGCCGTGCGCCTTGCCGTTGGCCATGAACGGGAAGGTCGCGACCTTGATCTCACGCCCCTCGTCCTTGGCCTGCTGCTCGGTGAGCCCGAACGAGGCGACCTGCGGCGAGCAGAACGTCGCGCGCGGCATCATGCGGTAGTCGCCCAGCGTCATGGTCTCGGCGCCGCCGATGGTCTCGGCCGCGACGACACCCTGCGCCTCGGCGACGTGCGCGAGCTGCAGCTTGGCGGTGACGTCGCCGATGGCGTAGATGCCCTCGACGTTCGTGCGCATGTGGTCGTCGATGTCGATCGCACCGCGCTCCGTCAGCTTCACACCCGTCTTGTCGAGTCCGAAACCCTCGACGTTCGGGGCGAACCCGACCGACATGAGCACCTTGTCGGCCTCGATCGACGCCTGCTGGCCGTCCTTGCCCGTGTACGAGACGGTGACGGAGGAACCGTTGTCGACGACCGACTCGACCTTGGTGGAGGTGAGGATGTCGACGCCGTAGTTCTTGTACTGCTTCGTGATCTCCTTCGACACGTCGGCGTCCTCGTTGGGAAGGGCCCGGTCGAGGAACTCGATGATCGTGACCTTCACGCCGTAGTTCGTCATCACGTAGGCGAACTCCATGCCGATGGCGCCGGCGCCGACGATCACGATGGACTTCGGCAGCTCACGGGAGAGGATCTGCTCCTCATAGGTCACGACGTTGTCGCTGAGCTGCACACCGGGGAGCAGGCGGACCTTCGATCCCGTCGCGATGATCGCGTTGTCGAACGTGACCTCCTCGGTGGAGCCGTCCGCCTTCGCGACCGAGATGGCCTTCGGGCCGGTGAAGGTGCCGCGGCCGTCGTACTCGGTCACCTTGTTCTTCTTCATGAGGAAGTGGATGCCCTTGACCCGGCCGTCCGCGACGACGCGGCTGCGGTCGAACGCCTTGCCGTAGTCGATCGTGAACTCTCCGGAGATCCCGAAGAAGTCGGCCTTGTGGTTCAGGGTGTGCGCGATCTCCGCGTTCTTCAGGAGCGCCTTGGAAGGGATGCAGCCGACGTTGAGGCAGACACCACCCCAGTACTTCTCCTCGATGATCGCGGTGGACAGGCCGAGCTGTGCGCTGCGAACCGCAGCGACGTATCCGCCAGGACCTGCACCAAGGATGACGACGTCGTAATGTGGCATGCCTTAAGCCTATCGCTCCGAGGGGGCGTCGGAATCGGTGGGAGCCGGTCCCCGAGGACGGCGCACGATGAGCCAGACGACCACACTCAGCGCGGCGAGCACGCCGAGGATCACCAGGACCCAGATCCATGTCGAAGCGGCTCCGGCGTCGTCTCCCGTGTCCGGTGCCGTCGTCGCGGTCGCCTCGGGCGTGGTGGTCTGCTCCGTCGTCGGCGCCGCGGTCGGGGGAGCGGTGGTGGGCTCGCCCGTCGCGGCACCCTCGTCATCGACGGTGACGGTGAAGGAGAACTCGCCGGACGTGGGGTGGCCGTCGCTCGAGACGACCTTCCAGACGACGCGATACTCGCCGGCGGGCCCCGAGCCGGTCAGGGGCTGGGTCACGATCGCCCCGTCGACCGTCGGGGCGCCGTCGATCACGGATTCGCCGGCCGGATCGGTGACGGTGAGCTCCGTCGCTCCTTCGCCGTCGATGAGCTTGGCGCTGAAGGTGAGGGTCAGCTCCGCGGGCAGCGTCTCCACGCTGCTGTCCGCCGCGGGCGACGACGACACGAGGGCGTCGTGGGCCGAAGCCGACAGCGGGGAGAGGAGGACGAGGAACGCGGCGAGGAGGGTGGCCGCGAGGGCGATCGGGGCCGCCGGGCGGCGCAGAGCTGTGGTCTTCACGAGTCCAGCCTATGAATCCCCGGTATGGGACCGCTGAGTGCGAAAGCGGCCTCCCGCGCACCCCTCTGGATCGGATAGTCTGGACAGCCAGGAGGGCACAGTGACAGACAGCGACAGCCGACCGGCCGGTGAAGCCGCCATCCATCGCTCCGGCGAGCCGAGACACGATGTGACGCAGACGTTCGGACACGATTCCGATCTGTCGTTCGTCCCGTTCGGCGTGGAGTTGACCGATGTCGAGCAGTCGGCCATCGCGGCGCTGCCCTCGGGCTCGGCTCTGCTGCTCGTCCGTTCCGGAGCGCTCGCCGGTGCGCGGTATCTCCTCGACACCGACGTGACCACCGTCGGCCGCCACCCGGAGGCCGACATCTTCTTCGATGACGTCACGGTGTCCCGTCGTCACGCGGAGATCACCCGGACCGGGACGACGTTCGAGATCATCGACCAGCGCTCCCTCAACGGCACCTATGTGAACGGGGAGCGCGTGGACCGCAGCCCCCTGGCGGACGGCTCCGAGCTGCGCGTCGGCAAGTTCCGTCTGAACTTCTTCGCGTCCCCGCTCGACCGCGCGGCGAACGCCTGATGGCGGCAACTCCCGCCCGCGAACGCTCGGCGTCCGCGGGCCTGCTGAGTATCGGTCAGGTGCTCGCACGCCTCACTCCGGAGTTCCCCGACCTGACCTCCAGCAAGCTGCGGTTCCTCGAGGTGCAGGGCATCGTCCGGCCCTCCCGCACCGAGTCCGGCTACCGGAAGTTCTCCTCCGCCGATATCGAACGGCTCCGTCTGGGACTGACGCTGCAGCGGGATCACTACCTTCCGCTCAGCGTCATCCGCGAGCAGCTCGACGAGGCGGAGGCCTCGGGGGAGACGGCGGCGCTCGCGCCGCCGCCCTCGATCGCCCCGGCGCCGCGTCGTTATCGCCGTGACGAGCTGCTGGCTGCAGCAGGCGCGGGCCCGCAGCTGCTCAACGACGCCATCAGCACCGGCGTCATCACCGCGCAGGAGACCTACTCGGATTCCACCGTCGCGCTGCTCCGTGGGCTCGTCGCCCTCGACCGGCACGGCATCGAGCCGCGTCATCTCCGCTCCCTGCGACAGGGTGCGGAGCGTGAGGTCTCGCTCATCGAGTCGGCGCTCTCCACGCTGCTGCGCCGAACCGATGCCGCCTCGCGGGCGCGCGCCAACGAGCTCGCGCCGGAACTGGCCACACGGATCGACGACGTCCGGACCTTGTTCGTGAAGGACGCACTCACGCGGATCCTTTCGTAACGAACTGATTGCGACACACCTTCGGCGCCGCGCGGATGTCGTTGCCGGTGCCGGGACCCTGCTCTACCGTGGAGATAACCGTTCCAGGGAGGATTTCAGATGAATGCGGATGAGCTCGCAGGCGACCCGCGGTTCGTGACCGAACTCCTCTTCACCGACGGTCTGCCCGCGATGGACGACGAGGTCGGCTACCGCGGCGCCGTGGCGGCACGTGCGGCCGGCATCACGTACCGTCAGCTCGACTACTGGGCACGCACCGAGCTCGTCGAGCCCACGGTGCGCGGCGCGAACGGCTCCGGTTCGCAGCGCCTCTACGGGTTCCGCGACATCCTCGTCCTGAAGCTCGTGAAGAGCCTGCTCGACACCGGGATCTCCCTGCAGCAGATCCGCACCGCGGTGGACGAGCTCCGCCGCGCCGGTATCCGCGACCTCGCGGGGACGACCCTTATGAGCGACGGGGCTTCGGTCTACCTCTGCACGTCGAACGACGAGGTCATCGACCTGGTCAGTCGCGGTCAGGGTGTCTTCGGTATCGCGGTCGGCAAGGTCCTGCGCGAGGTGGAGTCGACGCTCGTCGCCTTCGACGCCTCCGCTCCCGACCCCGTCGACGAGCTCTCCGCCCGTCGCGCCAAGCGCTCCGCCTGACGGCCCCCGCTCCACGAAGAACGGCCACCCTCGAAGAGGATGGCCGTTTCGTCGTTCCGGGGTCTCAGCTCTGCGGTCCGGTCTCCGGGACGGGGATCCGACCCGTGCGGATGATGCGGTCGAGGAGCTGGTCGAAGTCTGCGGCGAGTTCCTGCGCCGAGTCGCCGGGCCAGATGTGCAGCGGCTTCGCGGCGCCCTGCGCCTGCTGGAGAGAGGTGCGCTCCGGCAGTTGCGGCGAGAGGACGAGAGGGCCGAACATGTCCCGCAGCTCCTTGATACGGAACTGGTGCTCGATCGACTGCGGGCGCACGCGGTTGACCACGATGCCCAGCGGCTGGAGGCGCGGGGAGAGGCCGCGGCGGATCTCCTCGATCGCACGGAGGGCACGGTCTGCTGCCGCTACGGAGAAGAGGCCGGGCTCGGTGACGACCATGACGCGGTCGCTCGCCGCCCACGCGGTACGGGTGAGGGCGTTCAGCGAGGGCGCGCAGTCGATGAGCACGAGGTCGTAGTCCGCCTCGACCGCTGCGAGCGCCTCCTCGAGCTTCCATACATCGCGGACGCTCGGGTGCGGGCCGTCGAAGTTGATGGCGGACGGACTGCCGATCAGCACGTCGATCGTGCCGGGGTGGACCTTGGCCCAGCCGCTGGAGGTGATCGCCTGACGGACGGTCTTCTCCTTCGGGTTCGCCAGCACATCGGCGATGTTGAGTCGTCCCGCGACCTGGATGTCCATCCCGGTGGAGACGTCGGACTGCGGGTCGAGGTCGACGACGAGCGTCCGGACACCCCGGGCGAAAGCCGCGGAGGCCAGCCCGAGTGTCACGGTCGTCTTGCCGACGCCCCCCTTGAGAGAGCTGACGCTGAGTACGTGCACGGAGACCACGTTACCTTCCCCTAGGCTGGGGGAACACTCAGCCCCGCCCCATGTGCGTGCCTCGGCCGTGCATCGAGCTCTCAGAGGTGTGCATGTTCCAGAAGATCCTTGTGGCGAATCGTGGCGAGATCGCGATCCGGGCATTCCGGGCAGCGGTCGAGGTGGGGGCGCGCACCGTCGCCGTCTTCCCGCACGAGGACCGCGGCTCGGTCCATCGGCTCAAGGCCGACGAGGCGTACGAGATCGGCGAGCGCGGGCACCCGGTCCGCGCCTACCTGGATGTCGACGAGATCATCCGCGTGGCCACCGAGGCCGGTGCCGACGCCATCTACCCCGGCTACGGCTTCCTCTCGGAGAACCCCGAGCTGGCGGAGAAGGCCGCGGCGAACGGCATCGTGTTCATCGGGCCGCCGGCGAAGGTCCTCGAGATGGCAGGCAACAAGGTGGAGGCGAAGCGCCACGCCGTCGAAGCGGGCGTCCCCGTGCTCCGGTCCACCGAGGCCTCGGACGACGTCGACGCCCTGGTCGCCCAGGCGGAGGAGATCGGGTTCCCCCTCTTCGCGAAGGCGGTGGCCGGGGGAGGCGGCCGTGGCATGCGGCGCGTCGAGACGCTCGGCGATCTCGGACCGGCCCTCGCCGAGGCCATGCGGGAAGCCGGCAGCGCCTTCGGCGACCCCCGGATGTTCCTCGAGCAGGCCGTCGTCCGGCCGCGGCACATCGAGGTGCAGATCCTCGCGGACAAGACCGGCGAGACGGTGCACCTGTTCGAGCGGGACTGCTCCGTGCAGCGGCGGCATCAGAAGGTCGTCGAGATCGCTCCCGCCCCCAACCTCGACGACGACGTGCGCCAGGCTCTGCACGGCTACGCCGTGGCCTTCGCCCGCTCCATCGGCTACGAGAACGCGGGGACCGTCGAGTTCCTGCTGGAGACGGCGGGGGAGCGTGCCGGCGAAGTCGTGTTCATCGAGATGAACCCGCGCATCCAGGTCGAGCACACGGTCACCGAGGAGGTGACCGACGTCGACCTCGTGCAGAGCCAGATGCGCATCGCCGCGGGGCAGACCCTCGCCGAGCTGGGACTGCAGCAGGAGAATCTGCACCTGCGCGGTGCCGCACTGCAGTGCCGCATCACCACGGAGGACCCGACGCAGGGCTTCCGTCCCGACACCGGGAAGATCACGACCTACCGCTCGCCCGGCGGCGCGGGCATCCGTCTCGATGGCGGCACCGTGCACCAGGGCGCCCAGATCAGCCCGCACTTCGACTCGATGCTGGCGAAGCTCACGTGCCGAGGACGCGACTTCCCGGCCGCCGTCGCCCGCGCGCGCCGTGCCCTCGCCGAGTTCCGCATCCGCGGTGTCTCCACGAACATCCCCTTCCTCCAGGCTCTGCTCGACGACGAGGCGTTCATCCGGGGCGACGTCAGCACGTCCTTCATCGACGAGCGCCCGGAGCTGCTCCGAGGACGCGCCTCGAAGGACCGCGGGACGAAGATCCTCAACTGGCTCGTCGACGTGACGGTGAACAAGCCGCACGGCGCGCACCCCGGCGTCATCGACCCCGCGACCAAGCTGCCGCCGATCGACCTGGCGGTCGAACCGGTGCCCGGATCCCGGCAGCGGCTGCTCGAGGTCGGTCCCGAGGAGTTCGCTCGCGGCCTGCGTGCGCAGAGCGCCCTCGCGATCACCGACACGACCTTCCGCGACGCGCACCAGTCGCTGCTCGCGACCCGGGTCCGCACGAAGGACCTCGTCGCCGCCGCTCCGTACCTCGCCCGGCTGACACCGGAGCTGCTGTCGGTCGAGGCCTGGGGCGGCGCCACCTACGACGTCGCGCTCCGCTTCCTGGGCGAGGACCCGTGGGAGCGACTGGACAAGCTGCGGGCGGCCCTGCCGAACGTCGCGATCCAGATGCTGCTGCGTGGCCGGAACACGGTCGGCTACACGCCGTACCCGACGGCGGTGACCGAGGCCTTCGTCGCGGAGGCGGCAGCGAGCGGCGTCGACATCTTCCGCATCTTCGACGCGCTCAACGACGTGGAGCAGATGCGCCCGGCGATCGAGGCGGTCCGCGCCACGGGGACCGCGGTCGCGGAGGTCGCGCTCTGCTACACCGGCGACCTGCTGGATCCGGCGGAGGGGCTCTACACCCTCGACTACTACCTCGGACTCGCGGATCAGATCGTCGCCGCGGGCGCGCACATCCTCGCGATCAAGGACATGGCGGGCCTGCTCCGTCCCGCCGCCGCCGCGAAGCTCGTCTCGGCGCTCCGTGAGCGCTTCGACCTGCCCGTGCACCTGCACACCCACGACACCCCGGGCGGACAGCTCGCGACCCTGCTCGCGGCCAGCGCCGCCGGCGTCGATGCGGTGGATGCCGCGTCGGCCCCGCTGTCCGGCACGACCAGTCAGCCGTCGCTGTCTTCGCTCGTGGCCGCGCTCGCCCACACGGAGCGGGACAGCGGGATCTCCCTCGCCGCGGTCTCCGACCTGGAACCGTACTGGGAGGCGGTGCGTCGCCAGTACGCGCCGTTCGAGTCCGGGCTGCCGGGACCCACCGGACGTGTGTACCACCACGAGATCCCCGGCGGACAGCTGTCGAACCTCCGGCAGCAGGCGAAGGCTCTCGGCCTCGCGGACGACTTCGAACTCATCGAGGACATGTACGCCGCAGCCGACCGCATCCTCGGACGCGTCCCGAAGGTCACCCCGTCGTCGAAGGTCGTGGGGGACCTCGCCCTGCACCTCGCCGCGGTGAAGGCCGATCCCGCAGACTTCGAGGCGAACCCCGAGAAGTACGACGTGCCGGACTCCGTAGTCGGGTTCATGGCCGGAGAGCTCGGCGACCTCCCCGGTGGCTGGCCCGAGCCCTTCCGCTCCAAGGTGCTCGCCGGCCGTTCCGTGCGAACCGGCCTCACGGCGCTGACGGACCAGGACGAGGCGGAGCTGGCGGGGACGAGCGCGCAGCGGCGCTCCCGCCTGAACACGCTGCTGTTCCCCGCGCCCACGGCCGAGTTCACGGAGCGGCGCGAGCAGTACGGCGATCTGTCCGTGCTCGACACGAGCGACTACCTCTACGGGCTGGTCCCCGGCCAGGAGCACCTCATCGAGATCGACCGTGGGGTGCAGCTCTACGTGGGTCTCGAAGCCATCGGCGAGGCGGACGACAAGGGCATGCGGACCGTCATGACGACCCTGAACGGTCAACTCCGGCCCGTGTTCGTGCGGGATCGTTCCATCTCCGTGGATGCACACGAGGTGGAGAAGGCGGACACGTCCGTTCCCGGCCAGGTGGCGGCGCCGTTCTCCGGAGTGGTCACCCTCAAGGCCGAGCTCGGGGCGACGGTGCGGGCCGGTGAGCCGGTCGCGTCGATCGAGGCGATGAAGATGGAGGCTGCCATCACCGCCCCCGTGGACGGGGTCGTCGAGCGGCACGCCATCGCCGAGACGCAGCAGGTGGACGCGGGTGATCTTTTGGTCGTGATCCGACCGGCGCACTAATCTTGTCCGGGCGAGGCCGCGCACCCTGGGCGCATCCCGAGGCCCGCACAGGTTGGAGTGACACGTGACCGCGAAGAACAACGCCGATCCCGAAGACAGTCCGCTGGGGGTGCTCGACGACGCTGCGTCCGTCGACACCGCCGGCATCGGCATCCTCGGCGGGACCGCGCAGGTGCGGGTGACCCTGCCGGCGGAGGAGGACGACGACCTCGCCGACGACGGCGTGGTGGAGGGAGAGGTCGGCATCGACCTCGTCGTCGACGACCTCACGCTGCCCGCCGCGCCGAAGCCCGTCCTGGATCCGCCGCGCACCGACGACGTGATCGATGCGGTCGTGGTGGAGGAGCCCGTGCCGATGGCAGATGCCGCCCCGGATCGGGTCGCCGAGGAGGAGGCTGCGGCTCTCTTCCTTGCGAAGGCCGGTGCCGACCGTGCGGAGAGCCCGGCGGCGAAGACGGCGCGCGCCCCGCAGCCACCCGTGCAGAAGGAGACCACGATGCCCGCATCCGACGACAAGCCCGTCGCCTCCGCGCCCACGCGTCCGGGCCCGCGCACCGACGTGACGCTCACCGCGAAGCGCCTCGACGAGTTGGGGGAGTCCGCCCGCGAATCCGCGGACCTCCTCACCACCGATCGCCTCCTCGACCCGCATCGTGTGGCCAAGCCGGAACCCGAGGGCGGGTGGAGCCATCTGCTCTACACGCTGTCCGGTCGGCGGCTGAACATCGGCGACGGGCGCCGTGCGCGCGAGCGCAAGGAGCTGACCGCGCGCATCGCGGCCCCGCTCGCTGGCGGCGCCCGCTTCGTGCCGGTGCTCTCCCGCAAGGGCGGCGTGGGCAAGACCACCGTCACGGCGCTCCTGGGCATGGCACTCGCGGACGCGCGGGAGGACCGTGTCATCGCCGTGGACGCGAACCCCGATCGGGGAACTCTCGCCGACCGGGTGCAGCGCGCCGCGCACGGCAAGTCCGTGCGAGACCTGGTGCGCATCCGCGACGACGTGCGGGGCTACCACGACGTCTCCGCCATCGTCGCTCGGGATGCGACGCGCCTCGATGTGCTCGCGTCGGACGCGGATCCCCGCGTCGCCGAGGCCTTCAGCGACGACGACTACCGCGACGTCGCGGACGTGGCCGCGCACTACTACTCGCTCGTGCTCACCGACACCGGCACCGGCATCGTCCACTCCGTGATGTCGGCCACCCTCGACCTCGCCGACCAGATCGTCATCGTCTCCGGCCTCAGCGTCGACGAGGCGCGACTGGCCTCCGAGACGCTCACGTGGCTGGAGACCAACGGGTACGCGCAGCAGGCGCGGGATGCGATCGTGGTGCTCAACCAGTCCACGCCCGGCACGCCGCTCGTGCGTCTCGGAGAGCTCCAGGCGCACTTCGCGTCGCGGGCCCGCAGCGTCGTGCGTGTGCCGTACGACCCGCAGATCGCCGCGGGCGGGACGATCGTCTTCGCGAACCTCCTCCCCGAGACGCGGAAGGCGGCACGCGAACTCGCGGCGCTCCTCGTCGAGGGTCTCCGGGCGAAGGCCGCCTGATGACGGTCCGAGAGATCCGCATCTTCGGCGACCCGGTCCTGCGGACCGTCTGCGCGCCCATCGAGGAGATCGACGACGGCGTGCGCGCCCTGGTCACCGATCTCCTGGAGACCGTCGAGCTCCCCGGTCGCGCCGGCGTTGCGGCCCCGCAGATCGGCGTCGCGCTCCGTGCCTTCAGCTACAACGTCGACGGCGAGATCGGGTACGTCCTCAACCCCGTGCTCACGGAGGTGCGCGGCGAGCCCGAGCCGACGGGGGAGGGCTGCCTCTCGGTGCCGGGACTCTGGCACGACGCGCAGCGCCACCCCTGGGCCCGGGTCGAGGGGATCGACCTCGACGGGCAGCCGGTGGTGCTGGAGGGGGACGGCTTGCTCGCGCAGGCCCTCCAGCACGAGACCGACCACCTCGACGGCAAGCTCTTCCTCTCCCGGCTCGACCCCGAGACCCGGAAGATCGCGATGCGCGAAGTTCGAGAGAGCTCCTGGTTCTAGCCCCGACCCACCCCTTCTCGTACGAACCGGCCCCTTACGCGCGAGTGCAAGGGGCCGGTTCGGTCAGAAGGGGGTGGGTCGACCTGTGGGTCAGCCGCCGATCGCGACGTTGGTCGTGGCGACCGGCTCGTCGTAGATCGCGGAGATCTCGTCGGCGAAGTCGTTCATGATGATGTTCCGCTTGATCGACAGCTTCGGGGTGAGGTGGCCCGAGGCCTCCGTCCACTCCGAGTCCAGGATCGTGAACTTGCGGATGGACTCCGCGCGCGACACCCGCTCGTTCGCCGCGTCGACCGCGCGCTGCACCTCGGCGCGGACCTGCGGGTTTGTCGAGGCCTCCGCCAACGTCATCTTCTCGTCGAGACCGTTGTTCGCGAGCCAGGTCGGCAGCATCTCCGGGTCGAGGGTGACGAGTGCCGAGATGAACGGACGCTGGTCGCCGACGACGACGACCTGCCCCACGATCGGGTTCGCGCGGATCGGGTCCTCGAGGGCGGCCGGGGCGACGTTCTTGCCGCCCGCCGTGACGATGATCTCCTTCTTGCGCCCGGTGATCGTGAGGAATCCGTCGGCGTCGAAGCTGCCGATGTCGCCGGTGTGGAACCAGCCGCCGTCGCTGAACGCCTCGGCGGTGGCCTCCGGGTTGTTCCAGTACTCCTTGAACACGTTGATGCCCCGCACCTCGATCTCGCCGTCGTCGGCGAGACGCACCCCGACGCCGGGGAGGGCGGGGCCGACCGTGCCGATCTTCGACTTCGAGGCGAGGTTCACCGTCGCGGGCGCCGTCGTCTCGGTCAGACCGTAACCCTCGAGGATCACCACGCCGAGGCTGTGGAAGAAGTGGCCGAGGCGCGCGCCCAGGGGAGCGGAGCCCGACACCGCGTAGACGACGTTGCCGCCCATGGCCTCACGGAGCTTGGAGTAGACGAGCTTGTTGAAGAGCGCGAACTTCAGCTTCGTGCCGAACGGGATCTTCTTGCCCTCCTCCAGCAGCCGGGAGTGCTCGATCGCGACGTCGGCCGCAGCGCGGAAGATCTTGCCCTTGCCACCCGCCTCGGCCTTCTGCTCGGCGGAGTTGTAGACCTTCTCGAACACGCGGGGGACCGCGAGGAGGAAGGTGGGCTTGAACGAGCCGAGGGCCGGCAGCAGCTGACGCGTGTCGGGCTGGTGGCCGGTGCGCACCCCGGCGTGAACGTTGAGGATGGAGATGAAGCGCGCGAAGACGTGCGCCGTCGTGATGAAGAGCAGGGTGGAGGAGCCGGGGGTCTGCACGACCTCGTCGAGGGCCTTCGCGGAGTTGCGGGACAGCTCGACGAAGTTGCTGTGCGTGAGCACGCATCCCTTGGGTCGTCCGGTGGAGCCCGAGGTGTAGATGAGGGTCGCGATGTCCGAGCCGACGGCGAGGTTCCGGCGACGCTGGATCTCGTCATCGGAGACCGAGGCTCCCTGCGCGGTGAGCGTGTCGATGGCGCCCAGATGCAGCTGCCAGACCTCCCGGAGCAGCGGCAGGTCGCCGCGCACCTCGTCGACGCGGGCGAAGTGCTCCGGCGACTCGACGAGGAGCGCGATCGCGCCGGAGTCCTCGAGGATCCACTGGATCTGCGACGGCGAGCTCGTCTCGTAGATCGGCACCATCACCGCACCGGCGTAGAAGAGGGCGAAGTCGACGAGGCTCCACTCGTAGGTGGTGCGGGCGAGGAAGCCCACCTTCTCGCCCGGCTGGATGCCCGCGGCGGCGAAGCCCTTCGCGAGCGCGATCACGGCGGTCTCAAAGTCGGCGGCGGAGATGTCGCGCCACCCGTCGCCCTGCGGGACGGAGAACAACGCCCGGTCGGGAGTCGCCTCGACGCGCTTCGCAAGCAGGTCGGCGACGTTCGCGTCGGGATCGGCGGGGACGATCGCGGGGACTTCAAACTGGACCACGGCAGCTCCTTCGGTACCGGTCGGGCACGGGCGTTGGTCCGAGTCTAGGGCATGGCACCGGGTCGCGGTCAGGGTGAAACTCAGTCGCTTCCCGGGTCGAGAGACGAGAAACGTGAGGCGATGTGCATCGCGGCGCTAGACTTCACCTCGATGTTCTACTGGCTGATGAAGTACGTCGTGATCGGCCCCGTGGTCAAGGCCGTGTTCCGCCCCTGGATCGTGGGGCGGAAGAACGTGCCCGCGACCGGGGCGGCGATCCTCGCCAGCAACCATCTTTCCTTCGCGGACTCGATCTTCCTGCCCCTCGTGATCGATCGGTCGATGTCGTTCCTCGCGAAGAGCGACTACTTCACCGGACGCGGCCTCAAGGGGTGGTCCACCCGCTTCTTCATGAAGGCGACGGGCCAGATCCCCATCGACCGCTCCGGTGGCAAGGCCTCGGAGGCCTCCCTGAACACCGGCCTCCAGGTCCTCGGCGGGGGCGACCTGCTCGGCATCTATCCGGAGGGCACCCGCAGCCCCGACGGCAAGCTCTACCGCGGCCGCACCGGCATCGCCCGGATGGCGCTCGAAGCGAAGGTCCCCGTCATCCCGGTCATCATGGTCGACACCGACACGGCGATGCCCATCGGCCGCCGGATCCCGCGCGTCATGCGGGTCGGGATCGTCATCGGCGAGCCGCTCGACTTCTCTCGCTACGCCGGCATGGAGAACGACCGCTACATCCTCCGCTCCGTCACGGATGAGATCATGGTGGCGCTCCAGCGGCTCGGTCAGCAGGAGTACGAGGACGTCTACGCATCGACCGTCAAGGACCGCCTCCCGGCGCGCGTCACATAGCCTCCGGAGCGCGTCTCGGCGGTGTCGCCGCCCACTAGGCTGGACGCATGCTCCCGCACCACATCGAAGCCCTTGATGCCTGGCGCTCGCTTCCCATCAAGCAGCAGCCGCAGTGGCCAGACGCCGACCGCGTCGCCGACGTCTCCCGGCAGATCTCGAGCCTTCCGCCGCTGGTCTTCGCGGGTGAGGTCGACAACCTTCGCGACCGTCTCGCCAGGGCGGCCTCCGGGCAGGCCTTCCTCCTCCAGGGCGGCGACTGCGCCGAGACCTTCGCCGGGGCGACGGCCGAGCAGATCCGCAACCGCATCAAGACGGTGCTGCAGATGGCCGTGGTGCTCACGTACGGCGCCTCCATGCCGGTCGTCAAGATGGGGCGCATGGCCGGGCAGTTCGCCAAGCCGCGCTCCAGTGACACCGAGACCCGCGGCGAGGTGACGCTGCCCGCGTACCGTGGCGACATCGTCAACGGCTACGACTTCACCGAGGGCTCGCGTCAGGCCGACCCCGGTCGTCTGCTGCAGGGCTACCACACCGCGGCATCGACGCTGAACCTCATCCGGGCCTTCACCCAGGGTGGATTCGCCGACCTCCGGGAGGTGCACTCCTGGAACAAGGGCTTCGCCCAGAACCCCGCCAACCAGCGCTACGAGCGCATGGCCGCCGAGATCGATCGTGCGATCAAGTTCATGGAGGCCGCCGGCGCGGACTTCGACGAGCTGAAGCGGGTCGAGTTCTTCACCGGCCACGAGGGTCTGCTCATGGACTACGAGCGCCCGATGACGCGGATCGACTCCCGGACGGACACGCCGTACAACACCTCGGCCCACTTCCTGTGGATCGGGGAGCGCACGCGCGAGCTCGACGGCGCGCACGTCGACTACTTCTCGAAGATCCGGAACCCGATCGGCGTGAAGCTGGGCCCCACCACGACGCCGGAGACGGCGCTGGCGCTCATCGACAAGCTCGACCCGGAGCGCGAGCCCGGCCGCCTGACGTTCATCACGCGCATGGGTGCCGGCCGCATCCGCGACGCGCTGCCCCCTCTGCTGGAGGCGGTCCGCGAGTCGGGTGCGCAGCCGCTGTGGGTCACCGACCCGATGCACGGCAACGGCATCACCACGCCCACCGGATACAAGACGCGCCGTTTCGACGACGTCGTCGACGAGGTCCGCGGCTTCTTCGAGGCCCACCGCGCCGTGGGTACGTTCCCCGGCGGCATCCACGTCGAGCTGACCGGCGACGACGTCACCGAGTGCCTGGGCGGATCGGAACAGATCGACGAGGCGGCCCTCGCGACTCGCTACGAGAGCCTGTGCGACCCGCGTTTGAACCACATGCAGTCCCTGGAGCTGGCCTTCCTCGTGGCCGAGGAGCTCGAGAAGCGCTGATCCGCGGGCGGAATGCACGAAGGGGCCGGAACGATGTTCCGGCCCCTTCGTCGTATCGCCGTCAGCCGGCGAAGCTCATGGTGAGCGTGATGCTCGTGCCCTTCCGCTGCGGGTCGGACGGGCTGTACGACTCCACGCGCGTGTTCTCGTTCGCGAGGAGATCCCACACCGAGTCGGGCAGACCGGTGCTGCTCGTGTAGCTCCAGGTGAAACCGGCGTCGCGCAGCGCGCCGGTTGCCTCATCCCGCGTCATCCCGGAGACATCGGGCACGTCGAACAGCGGCGGCCCCTGGGAGACGATCAGCTGGATCGTCTCGCCCGGGCGCCACGATCCTCTCTCGGCGCGGTCCGCGTAGCCGATGACGCGGTCCTTGCCGATGGAGTCGCTCGGGCGGTAGATGTTCTCCTCCGCCACCTTCAGGCCCTTTCCGGTGAGCGTCTCGGTGGCCTGCTTGACCGTCATGTCCGTGACGTCCGGCACCGGGCCGCGTGACACCTGGATGGTCGCCGTGTCCTTCTCGTGGGCCGTGCATCCCTGGTCGCAGGCGAAGGCATCTCCGCCGTCCCGAGGGGTGATGCGGACATTGATGACCGATCCGTCCGTGGTGTCGGTGAAGTACTCCTCGTCGTCGGTGATCTCCAGATTCGCCGCCTGCAGCGCGGCCCGCACATCGTCGGCCGACTGCCCCGCGACCGGGGCGAGGTCGTGCGAGGCCGGGCCGGCGGATACGACCACGGCGACGGTGGTGCCCTTGTCGATCCTGGTGCCCGAGCCGGGGTCCGTCTCGATGACGATCCCCTTCTCGACATCGACGGAGAACTCGTCGCGCTGGGCGGGTTCGAAGCCGGCTTCGGTGAGGTCGGCGGCGGCCTCGTCGTAGGTCTGGCCCGCCACATCGGGCACCGCGATCAGCGAACCGGGACCGGAGCCGAACCACCATCCGACGCCGCCGGCGAGGACGGCGAGCAGCAGCACGAGGGAGAGGAGGAAGGTACCGCGGGCGCGGCGCTTGGCGGCTCGCCGGCGGAGGATCGTGGCGTTGTCGATCCCCGGGGACGTGGCCGTCGCCGGTTCGGGAAGGACCATGGTGCCCGGCATGACCTTGGTGAGGTCTCCGGAATCCGCCTGGTCGCGGGAAGCGCCGGTGGTCCGGGTCACGGCGGGGGCGACGCCGATCTCGCGCTCGATCTCGCGCAGGCGCTCGAGCATCTGCTGGGCATCGTCCGGACGCTCGTCCGGAGACTTCTCGGTCGCCCACAGCACGAGCTCGTCGAGCTGCTCCGGCACTGCGGGATTGCGGACGCTGGGCCGGGGAACCGACTCCGTGGCGTGCTGGAACGCGATCTGCATCGGCTGCTCGCCCTTGTAGGGCTGCTCGCCGACGAGCATCTCGTAGAGCATGATGCCGAGCGCGTAGATGTCGCTGCGGGCGTCGGCGGTGCCGCGGGTGACGAGCTCGGGCGCGAGGTACGCGATCGTCCCGAGGAGCTGCTGCCCGGTCGCGGTGTTCGCGGTCGTCGCTCTGGCGAGTCCGAAGTCGCCGATCTTGATGCGGCCGTCCTCCGCGAGCAGGACGTTCTCCGGCTTCACGTCGCGATGGACGATGCCCGCCCGATGCGCGGCGGAGAGCCCGGCGAGAACGGCGTCCATGATGGTGATCGTCTGAGCGACGGTGAGGCGCTTCTGCTCGCGGAGCAGCTCCCGCAGGGTGATGCCTGGCAGATACTCCATGACGAGGTAGGCGAGCTCCCCGTCCTGGCCCTGATCGAAGACGTTGACGACGTGCGGGTCGGCGAGCCGCGCCGCGGCGCGCGCCTCCTGGATGAACCGGCTCTGGAACGCGGAGTCGTCGCTGAGGTGGGCGTGCATGACCTTCAGGGCGATGCGACGCTCCAGTCGGAGGTCGGTGGCGACATAGACCGTGGCCATTCCGCCGCGGGCGATCCGCGCACGCACCCGGTACCGACCGTCGACAAGCCGCCCGATGAGGGGGTCGGCTTGATGATTGGTCGTCACGACAGAAGTCTATGGACGATTGGCTGAAAGCCCCGGGAACGCCTCACCCCTCGAGGCATCCGGATTTCCGCAGGCGTCACCCGTGCTGGGCGAGCCATGCGTATGCCTGGGCCTCCCACTGCCCGTAGCGATCCGGGTAGGCGGAGATCTGCACGGCCTGCGCCGCATCGGTGAAGGCCAGCGACTCCCAGCCGGGAATGTCGAGCAGGCCGCGGGTGAGATGCCCGTTCGGGTCGCCGGCGCCCCCGTAGAAGACGCGCGTGCTCCGCTCCGCATCCATGATCTGCGCCGGGGTGCCCCAGCCGGTGCTCGGGCGCTGCTGGAAGATCCCGAGCGAGTCGCGGTCCCCCCAGTCCAGGTTGCGGAGATCCGACTCCACCATCCCGGTGGCGAGGGCGATGGCGATCCCGCGGTCGGAGACTCCGAGCTCGCGGCCCACGCGGATGATGAGCGCGGCGTTGGCCGCCTGCTCGGCTGTCAGGGTGGCACTGCGCTGTCCGGTGGGTGCGGCTGCGGGCTTCGGAGCAGGTGCCTGCACGGCGAGGCGCTGACCCGGGTAGATGATCGACGACGCGCCGAGGCCGTTCCAGGCGAAGAGGGACTGCGTGGTGGTCCCGTACCGCTGGGCGATCGAGAACAGCGTCTCGCCTGCCGCCACGGTGTGTGTCGCGCCGCTCGGCTGCGCGTGCGGTGCCGGTGCCGCCGCGGGCGCGGCGGCGGGCGCGGCTGCGGGCGCAGCAGCCCCGGACACGACGAGCTTCTGCCCGGGGTAGATGATGGCGCCGGCGGGAAGGCCGTTGGCGGCGAGGATCGCGCTCACCGAGGTGGCGTATCTCCGGGCGATGCCGAAGACGGTGTCGCCCGCCACGACCGTGTGGGTCTTCGTCGCCGCGGGGGCCGGCGCGGGAGCCCCGGCGGGGGCGTGCAACTGCAGACTCTGCCCCGGATAGATCACCGATCTCCAGGACAGACCGTTCCAGCCGAGGACGTCGGTCGTTCGGATTCCGTAGCGACCGGCGATGCCGGCGACCGTGTCGCCCGGTTGCACGACATGCGAGGGCGGGATGTTCTGCGTCGGTGCGACGCGCACCGGAGCGATGCGATGCCGTTCGTGCGGCGCGACCGGCGGTGCAGGCGCGGCGGCGGGCGCCGCCGTCAGAGTGGCGGCGAGAGCGCCGGCCACGGCTGTCTGGAAGATCACGTCAGCCCCCTTTTTCGAGCACTTCACGCTGACACGGATGTATAGAGATGTCAACAGAAGTGACGGGTGTGACGAATGTGACGGAAGTGCTGAACATGCGCTCCGGCTGCCGAGGTGAGATAGTGGCAACGTGTCTGAGAACGTCGCTGCAACCCGTGATTCCGCCTTCGAATGGCTGACCATGCCCGACCTCGTCGAGGTTCTCGGCGAGCCGCTCGGGCGCGTGCGTCGTCTGATCGACGAGCACTACCTCGTCGGCTCGCGGCGCAGCGGCGTCTTCGCGGTGCCGTCGGTGTTCATCGTGGACGGGCAGCCGCTGAGCTCCCTGCGCGGGACGATCATCGTCCTGCAGGATGCCGGCTTCTCGGACGACGAGCTGATCGACTGGCTGCTCGCCGAGGAGGAGACCCTCGGGCGTTCCCCGATCGCCTCCCTGCTCGCCGGACACAAGAGCGAGGTCCGTCGGCTCGCGCGCACGCTCGCCTGAGCGATCCGCTCAGGAGGAGCGCACGGTCGCCGCTCTGCCGAGGTCGCGGAGCTCTCCGACAGCGGCGTCGTCGAGCCGGGCTCCGGAAAGCGCGCGATCGGCCTCTCTGGCGTAGTCCGCGATCATCGTCTCGACCCGTTCGAGGGCCCCGGTTCCGGCGATCGTCTCCTGCAGGAACGACACCTGCGCTGCTGTCAGATCGGGATCGCCGAGCATCTCGTCGAGCAGCCGCCGCGCAGGGGTGTCCAGCTTCTCCCTGGTGAGGGCGATGAGCACGGTGCGCTTGCCCTCGCGCAGGTCATCGCCCGCGGGCTTGCCGGTGACGGCGGCATCGCCGAAGACGCCGAGCACGTCGTCACGCAACTGGAAGGCGAGGCCGAGCGGGTGCCCGAAGCGCCGCAGCGCCGAGGTCTGCTCCGCGTCCGCGCCGGCGAGGCTCGCACCCAGGATGAGGGGCTGCTCGATGCTGTACCGCGCGGACTTCAGCGAGGCCACACGGAGCGCCCGTTCTGCATGCTCGCGGTCGTCGCTGACGCTCCACGCCGACTCCTCGGCGATGTCGAGGAACTGTCCGATCGTGACGTCGCGCCGCATGCGCGCGTACTCGGCGCGCACGGTCCGTGCTTCTCCGTGCCCATCGAGCGCAGACTCGAGGAGGTCATCGCTCCACGCGACGAGGAGATCGCCGAGCAGCACGGAGCCGGCGCGGCCGAAGGCGGCGGCGTCTCCCCACCAGCCGGCGGAGCGGTGGGACGCCTCGAGAGCTCGGTGAGCGGCGGGGCGGCCTCGGCGTGTATCGGAGTTGTCGATCAGGTCGTCGTGCACGAGTGCGGCGGACTGGAAGATCTCCAGCGCCGCGCAGAGGTCCCACAGGGCGTCGTCCTCGGTGGCGAGACGGTCGCGGAAGCGGGAGACGGCGCGCCATCCTGCGTGGCAGAAGCGGGCGCGCAGCCTCTTGCCTCCGGAGAGGGTGTCGGACGCCGCGTCGAGGAAGGCGGCGGCGTCGTCGCCGTAGTCCGCCGACTCCGTTCGCATGCGGTCGAGGAAGAGGTCCAGTCGCGCGGCCACGGCGTCGGGGACTGAGGGGGAGGGGGACGGCACGACTCCCAGCATACGTAAAGGATGAGACGCCTGAACTGCTAGCCCCGGACGCCGCTCGCGCGTAGACTGGAGGGCACGATACCCGAGGGGGATGAGATGCCACTCTCCGAACAGGAGCAACGTCTGCTCGACGAGATGGAACGCCATCTCCTGCACAATGACGCCGACGTCGTGAGCGCGCCGTCGGGTGATCGCACGCTCAGCTATCGCAACCTCGTCTACGGGGCCCTCCTCCTGCTCGCCGGCATCGGCGGACTCGTCGTCGGCGTCATCCTCGGGGACGTCTGGGGCATCGTCGTCGGGGTGATCGGATTCGCGGCCATGCTCGGCGGAGTGATGCTGGCCGTCACCCCGGTCCGGCGCAGCGGTCCGGCCGAGGCCCGCACGCGCACCGCCCCGAAGCGGCAGGACTCCTCTTCCTTCATGGATCGCATGAACGACCGATGGGATCGGCGGCAGGACGGCCACTGACCCCTCCCTTTCTCTCCACCACGAAGCCCGGATGCTGAGCATCCGGGCTTTTTCGTGCGTGCTGCGCCGTCCACCCTCCACCAGCCCTCCACTGTCCTCCACCGGCCCTCCACCTCCCTGTGCCGCGGAATTCCAGGGCATGAGCGAACATCCTCCCGGGAATGGGCGGCGATAGCCTGGATTCGTCGTAGGAATGTGGAGGAAAGTGGAGTAAAGTGGGGCGCACCTCGAGTTGGCCGGACGGAGAGGGGGTGATGGCCGATGCTGCTGGGCACGCACTCACCGAAGCTGGACGACAAGGGACGGGTCATCCTTCCCGCGAAGTTCCGCGAGGACCTGGGCGGCGGCATCGTCGTCACCCGGGGCCAGGAGCGCTGCCTCTACGTCTTCAGCACGGCCGAGTTCGAGGCGATGCACGAGCGGATCCGTCAGGCGCCGCTCGCCAACAAGCAGGCGCGTGACTTCATGCGCATGTTCCTCTCCGGCGCCAGCGCGGAGATGCCCGACAGCCAGAACCGCATCACCATCCCCGCCCACCTGCGTCAGTACGCAGGTCTTCAGAAGGAGCTCATCGTGACCGGAGTCGGCGCCCACGCCGAGATCTGGGACGCGGAGAGCTGGAACGCCTACCTCGCCGCCGGCGAGGAGTCCTACGCCGAGCTGGAGCAGGAGGTGATTCCCGGACTGTTCTGACCACGGCTGTGATGCCCCGCCGCTCCCGCCCCGACACACTTCCCCGGTGCCGGGTCGAGATGCGGAGGGGGATCAGAGCCGAAGGTCGGACCCGAGAGAGATCATGAACCTCCGCGACATCCACACTCCTGTCCTGCTCGACCGCTGCGTCGAGCTCCTCGCGCCCGCCCTCCAGGAGGACGGCGCCGTGCTCGTCGATGCCACCCTCGGCATGGGCGGCCATTCCGAGGCGCTGCTCGAGCGATTCCCCGGCATCCGTCTCATCGGGCTGGACCGGGACACCGACGCGCTGAAGATCGCGGGGGAGCGGCTCGCCCGGTTCCGGGATCGGGTCACGCTCGTCCACACCGTCTACGACGAGATCGGGCTGCACGCTCAGGGCGCCGCCGGGATCCTGTTCGACCTGGGTGTCTCGTCGCTGCAGCTGGACGAGGCCGAACGCGGCTTCGCGTATTCCAAGGACGCTCCGCTCGACATGCGGATGGATCAGACGAAGGGCATCACCGCCGCCGAGGTCATCGCCAGCTACAGCGAGGGGAACCTGCGGCGCATCTTCGAGCGGTACGGGGAGGAGAAGCTCGCCGGCCGGTATGCGCGCTTCATCATCGACGCCCGTCAGAAGCAGCCGATCACGCGATCGGGTGAGCTCGTCGACATCCTCGTGGCCGCAACCCCCGCGGCAGCGCAGCGATCAGGGCACCCGGCGAAGCGCGTGTTCCAGGCCCTCCGGATCGAGGTCAACGCCGAGCTGAACGTCCTCGCTGACGCGATCCCCGCCGCGATGGACGCCCTCGCGGTCGGAGGACGCATCGTGGTGATGTCGTACCAGTCCCTCGAGGACCGGCTGGTCAAGCAGGCCTTCGCCGCCGCCTCCTCCTCGACGGCGCCCGCCGGGTTGCCTGTCGAACTGCCCGAGCACGCCCCCCGATTCCGCATCCTGACCAAGGGGGCGGAACTCGCCGACGACGAAGAGCGCGCACGCAATCCGCGTGCGATACCGGTGCGCCTGCGCGCCGCCGAGAAGGTGCGGGAGAGCGCATGAGCATGAACGCAGTCCGCAAGCCAGCCCTGCCACTGCAGCCGGCCGCCCCGGAGACGACGCCGGAGCGGCGCCTGCGGCCGGTGACGGCCCCGGCACGACGCCGCAAGCCGAAGCTCGCCTACGCGCTCGTCGCGCTGGGCGGCGCCCTGGCCATCGGCGCGGGTCAGGTCGGGCTCTCGCTCGCCATCACCCAGGACTCGTTCACCCTCGCGGGGCTCACGTCCCAGCAGCGTGAACTCGACCTCCGGACCGATGCGCTGCAGGAAGAGCTCACGGGACTGAGCTCCCCGCAGGTGCTCGCCAGCAGCGCCGCCGACCTCGGCATGGTCGTGGCGGGCGCCCCGTCCTATCTCCGCCTCAGCGACGGTGCCGTCTTCGGCGCGGGTACCGGGGCGGAGGGGGTGTCCACGATCGATCCCAACGGGAAGGCGGCCGTCGGCAACGTCCTCGTCACGGAGGAGACGCCGCCGGCGACGGACACGGCGGACGAGGAGACGGGCGGCACATCGCCGGCGCAAGACCTGCCACCGGCCATCACCGACGGCCTGCCCAGCCCCACGACGCACTGACCATCCCGAGCGACGGAGAGATCCCATGACGACACGAGCCACGCGCGGACCGCGGCGACGCACCGTCGTCGCCCTGGCGGTCATCCTTTCCATCCTGGTGGCGTTCGTCGTCCGCCTCATCGACATCCAGGTGGTGAGCGCCGACGAGCACGTCAGCCAATCCCTCGAGCACATCGGCGACGGCTCGAAGATCCCCGGCCAGCGGGGATCCATCGTCGACTCCGAGGGCACGGTCCTCGCGTCGAGCGTCATGGTCTACGACGCGCAGCTCAGCCCGCAGGTCATCAGGCTCACGGAGGAGAAGGATCCGGCTCTGCCGTGGGCCGAGGCCTCCGAGAAGATCGCCGCGATCACGGGGGTGCCGGGAGACGAGATCCGCAAGCGTGTCTCCGACGCCCTCGCCGAGAACCCGAACAGCCAGTACGCGCCCTTGAAAACCGGGTTGAACACCGAGCAGTACATCGCGCTCCGCGACCTCGGCCTCGGGTCTTACCTGGCGCTGAAGCCGCGCGAGACCCGGGTCTACCCCAACGGGGCCGTCGCCGGCAACGTGCTGGGCTTCCTCGACAACACGGGCGAGGCCAAAGCCGGTGTCGAGCAGCTCGAGCAGGCATGCCTGGCGCCCGTGGACGGTGAGAAGACGTACCGCAAGGGCAAGGACGGGGTCGTGATCCCGGGCAGCGAATCCGTCACCGACGCCGTCGACGGCGGCACGGTGCAGCTCACCATCAACAGCGACCTGCAGTGGTACCTCCAGCAGATGATCGGCGAAGAGGCCCAGAAGCAGGGCGCCAAGGGCGGGACCGTGACGGTCGTCGAGGTGGGCACCGGGAAGATCCGCGCCGCCGCCGAGTGGCCGGCCATGGACCCGAACGACCTGGACTCCTCCACGCCGGAGACGCGTTACAGCCAGATCTTCCACCGCGACTTCGAGCCGGGCTCCACCTTCAAGGCGATCACCGCGGCCGCGGCGATGGAGGGTGCCGGCCTCACTCCGCTCAGCACGGTCACGGCGTCGTCCCGCGAGACCTTCCCCAACGGTGCCGTGGTCAACGACGCATTCAGCCACCCCGCCTACAACTACACGCTGGCCGGCGGACTGATCGACTCGTCCAACACCGCGCTGTCGAAGTTCGGCACGATGGTCGCCCCCGAGGTCCGCTACGACTACCTGCAGCGCTTCGGCGTCGGGCAGAAGACGCTGGACTTCCCCTCCGAGGTGGGCGGCATCCTCCACCCGGTGAGCGACTGGGACAGTCAGTCGCTCTACACGACGACGTTCGGCCAGTACTTCACGGTGACGGCTCCCCAGCTCGCCGGCGCGTACCAGGCCATCGCCAACGGCGGGGAGAAGATCGACCTGTCGATGGTCGAGTCCTGCACGGCCCCCGACGGGACCGTCACGGAGACCCCGAAGCCGAAGCACGAGCAGATCGTGAAGGAGCAGACCGCGGCCGACCTGACCCGGATGCTGGAGAACGTCGCAGTGCAGGGCGGCAACGCCGATCGCATCCAGGTCCCCGGCTACCGGGTGACCAGCAAGACCGGTACCGCGCAGGTGTCGGACGGCAAGGGCGGCTACAAGGCCGGCGTGTACTACACCAGCATGGTGGGCTTCGCTCCCGTCGACGACCCCCAGTACGTCGTCGTGGTGACCCTCGACGAGCCGACTAAGGTTGTATCGTCCGCGGCCACCGCTTCCGCCTTCCAGAAGGCGATGACGCAGGTGATGAAGACCTATCGCGTGATGCCGTCCTCTGTCCCGATGGACGCGCTCCTCCCCAAGTTCGGATAGCCGGCGAGAGCCGCGCATGGAGATGACATGATCGCCCTGACGCTCGCTGAGATCGCCGCCGCCATCGGTGGTGAACTGCGCGTGGCCGGAGAGCACACGCCGGAGACGGTGGTCGACGGCATCGTCGACACGGATTCCCGCACCATGGAGGCGGGGTCGATCTTCGTCGCCAAGCCCGGAGCCGAGACGGACGGGCACCGCTTCGTCGGCGCCGCCGTCGAAGCCGGTGCCGTGCTGGCGATCGTCGAGCACCCGGTCGACATCGATGTCTCGCAGATCGTCGTGCCGGATGCCGTCGCCGCGCTCGGCGACCTCGCCCGCGAGGTCGTGGCGCGCGTGCGCGCCGGCGGGAACCTCCGCATCGTCGGCATCACCGGCTCCAACGGCAAGACGACGACCAAGAACTTCCTCGCCCGCATCCTCGAGGACGAGGGCCAGACCGTCGCTCCGGTGAAGTCCTTCAACAATGAGGTCGGCGCCCCGGTGACGATGCTCCGCGTCACGCACGACACCCGCTTCCTCGTGAGCGAGTTCGGCGCCGCCGCCCCGGGCAGCATCGCGCGGCTCGCCGGCCTCGTCGAGCCCGACCTCGTCGTCGTGCTCATGGTCGGGATGGCGCACGCCGGGGGCTTCGGCGGCATCGAGGCCACCGCGAAGGCCAAGTCCGAGCTCGTCGCCGCGGCCCGCGTGCCCGGCACCGCCGTGCTCAACGCCGACGACCCCCGCGTCTGGGCGATGCGGGAGCTCGCGGAGAGCCGCGGCCTCCGGGTCGTCGGCTTCGGCCAGTCCGCCGCGGCCGCCGTGCACGCGCGGGACATCGAGGTGTCGGCCTCCGGAACGCAGTGCGTGATCGAGGCCGCGGGAGAGGAGCTGCCGCTGCGGCTGCGCGTCCTCGGGGCCCACCACGTCACGAACGCCCTCGCCGCGATCACCGCCGCCGTGGAGCTCGGCGTGGCTCCATCGGAGGCCGTGTCCCGGTTGGAGACCGTCGAGATCGCCGAGCGCTGGCGCATGCAGCCGCTGGGCAACGACCGCGTCCGCATCATCAACGACGCGTACAACGCCAGCCCCGATTCGATGGCGGCCGCGCTGCGGACGCTCGCGCAGATCACCGGACCGGACGAGCGCACCGTCGCCGTGCTCGGTGCCATGAGCGAGCTCGGCGAGAGCGCCGGGGAAGAGCACGACCGCATCGGTCTGCTCGCCGTGCGCCTCAACATCCGGCGCATCGTCGTCGTCGGGCCTGAGGCCCGTCGGCTCTACCTCGCCGCCGTCGGCGAGGGGTCGTGGGACAGCGAGGCCGTGCATCTGCCGGACCAGGACGCCGCGTTCGAGTACCTCCGCACCGAGCTGCGCGACGGTGACCGGGTCCTCGTGAAGTCGTCCAACTCCGTGGGCCTCCGGCATCTCGGCGATCGTCTGGGAGAATTGTTCTCGTGAGGTCCCTCATCATGGCGGCGGCCATCTCGCTCGCCTTCACTCTCTTCCTGACTCCCGTCTTCCTCCGGCTCTTCCGGAAGTGGGGCTGGGGGCAGGTCATCCGCACCCCGGAAGCCGCCGGCAACCCGAGCCACGAGGCCAAGCGCGGCACGCCCACGATGGGCGGGGTCATCTTCATCCTCGGCTCGATCGTGGGCTACTTCACCGGCGTCCTCGTCAGCGGGGAGACGCCGGCGCTGTCCGCGATCCTCGTCATCTGGCTCATGGTGGGCTTCGGCGTGGTCGGGTTCATCGACGACTACATGAAGGTGCGCAGCCAGCGCAGCCTCGGGCTGTCGGGGTGGCGCAAGGTGATCGGTCAGCTCATCGTCGTGATCCCCTTCGGCATCGTGGCGCTGAACTTCCCGAACAAGTGGGGGCAGACGCCGGCCAGCGCGTCGATCTCCCTCTTCCGGGACATCACCTGGCTGAACCTCTTCGCGTTCGGCGTCATCCTGGGCTGGATCCTCTACCTCGCCTGGATCTCGATCATCGGGGTCGCGACCTCCAACAGCGTCAACCTCACCGACGGCCTCGACGGCCTCGCCGCCGGCGCGGGCGTGATCGTCGTCGGCGCCTACAGCCTCATCGCGTTCTGGCAGTTCAAGCAGCCCTGCATCGGGGGAGACCCCGGTTCCCTCGGCGGTTGCTACGAGGTGCGCGACCCGTTCAACCTCGCGATCATCTCGGCCTCGTTCGCCGCCAGCCTCATCGGGTTCCTGTGGTGGAACGCCCCGAAGGCGAAGGTCTTCATGGGCGACGTGGGCTCGATGGCCATCGGCGGCGTCATCACCGCGATGGCGGTCATGACCCGCACCGAACTGCTGCTCCTCATCATCGCCGGCGTCTTCGTGCTCGCCTCCGGATCCGTGATCCTGCAGCGCGCCTACTTCAAGATCACCCGCGGCAAGCGGCTGTTCCTCATGAGCCCGTTCCACCACCACCTCGAGATGCGGGGCTGGTCGGAGGTCACCATCGTGGTGCGCATGTGGATCATCGCGGGTCTTCTCGCTGTGTCGGCCGTCGGGCTCTTCTACGTCGAATGGCTGACCCGTGTCGGCTGAGCGTCTGGCCGGGCTGACGAGCTGGCACGCCGACTGGAGCGGCCTGCGCGTCGCCGTCCTCGGCCTCTCCATGACCGGCTTCTCCGTCGCTGACACCCTCGCGGAGCTCGGTGCCGACGTCCTCGTGCTCAGCGAGTCCGCGGAGGAGGAGTACGCCCGCCTCCTGCCCGTCATAGGCGCACGACTGGAGCTCGGACCGCTCGACGCCGTGCCCGAGGCGCTGACGGCGTTCGCACCCGAGGTTGTCATCGCGTCCCCGGGGTTCGCTCCGGCGCACCCGGTCATCCGCTGGGCCCAGGACGAGGACATCGCCCTGTGGGGTGACGTCGAGCTCGCCTGGCGGGTGCGCGACAAGGTCCTCCGCGCGGACGGCACGCCGGCGGACTGGGTGCTCATCACCGGCACCAACGGCAAGACGACCACGACCCAGCTCACGGCGACGCTGCTCGTCGCCGGCGGGCTCCGGGCCGCACCATGCGGCAACATCGGCGTCCCCGTGCTCGACGCGGTGCGGGACCCCGCCGGCTTCGACGTGCTCGTCGTCGAACTCTCCAGTCACCAGCTCTGGTATCTCGGCCTGTCGCGCCCGGAGGGCGAGCTCTTCCCGCACGCCGCGGTCTGCCTGAACCTCGCCGACGATCATCTGGTCTGGCATGGCAGCGCCCAGGCCTACCGCGACGCGAAGGCCCTGGTCTATCGGAACACCCGCGTCGCCTGCGTCTACAACAAGGCCGACGAGGCCACGCGTCGGATGGTGGAGGAGGCCGAGGTCGTCGAGGGTGCTCGTGCCATCGGCTTCGACCTCGGCATCCCCGGGCCGAGCGACCTCGGCGTCGTGGAGGGGCTGCTCGTCGATCGGGCCTTCCTCGACGACCGCGCGCGCAGCGCCCTGGAGCTGACGACGGTCGCCGACCTGGAGGCCGCAGGCCTGTCGGCCCCGCACATCGTGCAGAACATCCTCGCCGCCAGTGCTCTCGCCCGCTCCCTCGGAGTCGCGCCCGAGGCCATCCACGGGGCGCTGCAGGGCTTCCGGCTGGACGCGCACCGCATCGAGGTCGTCGCGCGCCACGCCGGCATCACCTGGGTCGACGACTCCAAGGCGACGAACCCGCACGCGGCGGCGTCGTCGCTGCGCGCGTACCCCGGAGCGGTGTGGGTCGTGGGCGGCGATCTCAAAGGCGTCGACATCGGCGATCTCGTCGCCGACGCGGGCGCGACCGCGCGCGCGGCGGTCGTCATCGGCGTGGACCGCGCGGCGGTCGTTGCGGCATTCGAGCGACACGCGCCGACGGTGCCGGTCTTCGAGGTCGAAGCTGGTGACACTGGACAGGTCATGAACCGCGTCGTGGAGATCGCGGCGGGGATCGTCGACGGGGAGGGCACCGTGCTCCTCGCTCCCGCCGCTGCATCCTTCGACCAGTTCTCCAGCTACGCGGATCGGGGCCACCGCTTCGCCGAGGCGGTGCGGGAATGGATCGATCGGGGGAGCGCCGATGACGCAGGTGGCTCGCCCTCCGCGGTCTGAGTCGGGAGGCCTCGCGGCGCGGGTCTCGCTCGGACGCCGGTTCACCCCGGTGTCGACCGAGTTCCTGCTGATCGCGTCGACCGCCCTGCTCCTGACGATCTTCGGTCTCGTGATGGTGCTGTCGGCGACGAGCGCGACAGCGGTGGCGAAAGCCCAGAACCCGTTGGACGGTGCTCTCCGGCAAGGTGTGTTCGCCCTGCTCGGCATCCCGATGATGTTCCTCATCAGCCGCTTCCCCGTGGCGTTCCTCAAACGCATGGCGTGGCCGGCGCTGTTCGGCGCCGTGGCCCTGCAGCTCCTGGTGTTCACTCCACTCGGCGTCGCCGACGGCGGAAACCGGAACTGGATCCAGGTGGCGGGCTTCCAGATGCAGCCGTCCGAGTTCCTCAAGCTGGCCCTCGCCCTGTGGATCGCCGCGGTCCTGCTGCGCAAACAGACCATGCTCGGCACCTGGCACCACGTCTTCATCCCTGTGATCCCGGTCGGGGCGCTGGCCATCGGCACCGTCCTCGCCGGCAAGGACCTCGGGACCGCGATGGTGATGGTCCTCATCCTGCTCGGCTGTCTCTTCTTCTCGGGCGTGAAGCTGCGCCTTTTCATCATCCCGATGATCCTGGGCGTGGTCGCGGTGCTCGCCTACGCGCTCTCCAGCGAGGACCGCATGCGTCGCATCACCGCGACGTGCGATGACATGGCGCTGTACTACACCGACTGCTACCAGTCGATCCATGGCATCTGGGGCATGGCCTCCGGCGGGATCTTCGGACTCGGCCTCGGCAACTCCCAGGAGAAGTACGGCTGGCTCCCCGCCGCGGGCAATGACTTCATCTTCGCGATCGTCGGCGAGGAGCTCGGGCTGATCGGCTGCATCGTCGTCCTCGCCCTGTTCACGTTCTTCACGGTCGGTGCATTCCATGTGATCCGCAAGACGTCGGACCCCTTCATCCGCGTCGCCGCGGGTGGGATCACGGTCTGGATCGTCGGCCAGGCCGTCCTGAACGTCGGCGTCGTCATCGGCGTATTCCCGGTGATGGGTGTGCCCCTGCCGTTCATGTCCCAGGGCGGAACGGCACTCTTCGCCGTGCTCGTCGCCTGCGGCGTCCTGCTGGCTTTCGCGCGGACCATCCCGGTCGCCGAGAAGCAGTCAGCCGAGCGGGGTAGGGTCGCGAGGTGACTTCGTACCTCCTCGCCGGCGGTGGCACCGCCGGCCATGTCAATCCGCTGCTCGCTGTCGCCGACGCGCTCCGCGAGCGCGACCCCGCCGCGACGATCCTCGTGCTCGGCACGGCCGAAGGCCTGGAGTCCCGCCTCGTCCCCGAGCGCGGCTATGAACTTCTCATCGTCGACAAGGTGCCGTTCCCGCGGCGCCCGAACGCGCAGGCCGCGGCGTTCCCCGCGCGGTTCCGCCGGGCGATCGCCCAGGTGCGTGCGCACATCCGGCAGCACGGCATCGACGTCGTGGTGGGCTTCGGCGGCTACGCCTCCGCACCCGCCTACGTGGCCGCGCGTCGCGAGCGCGTGCCCTTCGTCGTCCACGAGGCCAACGCGAAGCCCGGGCTGGCGAACGTGCTCGGTGCCCGTGCGGCCGCGGGCGTGGGCGTCGCGTTCGCCGGAACGCCGCTCCGCGGGAGCGAGGTGGTCGGCATGCCGCTGCGGCGCGAGGTCATCACGCTCGACCGGGCGGCACAGCGGGCCGAGGCGGCCGAGTACTTCGGACTCGATGCCGATCGTCCTGTCCTTCTCGTCTTCGGCGGCTCGCTCGGAGCGCAGCGGTTGAACGACGCCCTCGCGGACTCCTGGCGCGACATCCTCGCTGCCGGTTGGCAGCTGCTGCACGTCACCGGGGAGCGCAGCGACCTCGCCGACCCGGGAGTGCCCGGCTACGCCCTCCGCCGGTATGTCGACCGCATGGATCTCGCGTTCGCACTGGCCGACCTCATCGTGTCGCGTTCGGGATCGGCCACGGTGAGCGAGATCAGCGCGCTCGGCATCCCCGCGCTGTACGTGCCGTACTCGGTGGGCAACGGAGAGCAGCGTCTGAACGCCGGATCGGCCGTGGCCGCCGGTGCCGCGCAGCTCCTCGACGACGCGACCTTCGACGGCGACGCCGTCCGGCGGATCGTCGTGCCGCTGCTCGGCGATCCCGACCGCATCCGTCGGATGGCGGAGGCGGCGGAGACCGCGGGCACCCGCACCGGCACCGAGAACGTCGTGGCGATGATCGATCGTGCCCTCGGTGCGGCGTGACGCCGCCGCCCGGACGAGAACGAAAAGTAGACTGAAGCGGACATGATCAGACCCGACCTCTCCCTCCCCATCCCCGAGACGATCACCTCCGCGCACTTCATCGGCATCGGTGGATCCGGGATGAGCGGACTCGCCAAGATGTTCCTCGACGCGGGCATCCGCGTCTCCGGCAGCGACCGCGCCGACAGCGACAACCTGCGGGCGCTGGCCGCGGCGGGTGCGACGGTCCACGTCGGTCATGATGCCGCCCACCTCGGCGACGCCGACACGGTCGTACACACCGGCGCCATCTGGCCGGAGAACCCCGAGTTCGTCACCGCCAAGGAGCGGGGCCTGCACGTCATCCACCGGTCTCAGGCGCTGCACTGGCTGATCGGCACGCGGCGCCTCGTCTCGGTGGCGGGTGCGCACGGCAAGACGACCTCGACGGGGATGATCGTCACCGCGTTGCGTGACCTCGGCGCCGATCCGCACTTCGTCAACGGCGGCGTCATCGAGCAGCTCGGCACGTCCAGCGCGACCGGGAGCGGCGACCTCTTCGTCATCGAGGCGGACGAGTCCGACGGCACCTTCCTCCTCTACGACACGGCTGTGGCGCTCATCACGAACGTCGACCCCGATCACCTCGACCACTACGGCTCCGACGAGGCCTTCCACGACGCCTTCGTGCGGTTCGCGGATGCCGCGTCGGAGGCGGTCGTCATCTCCAGCGACGACCCCGGCGCGCTCAGGGTCCTGGCAGGGCTGTCCCACCCGCGGGTCCTGACGTTCGGTCAGGCCGAGCACGCGGATGTCCGCGTCAGCGAGATCGTCACCGCGGGCCCCGTCGCGGCGGTCGTCTCGCACGGAGGGGAGACCGAGCGCATGCAGCTCGCGGTCCCCGGCGTGCACAACGCGATCAATGCGACGGGAACGGTCGCCGTCCTCCTCGCGCTCGGCCACCCGCTCCGCGACGCCGTGCGCGCCATCGAGGGCTTCGCGGGAACCGTCCGTCGTCTCGAGCGCCACGGTGAGGAGCGCGGGGTCACGGTCTACGACGACTACTCCCATCACCCCACCGAGGTGCGCGCCGCGTTGGAGGCCATGCGCAGCCTGGCGGGTTCCGGCCGGCTGATCGCGATCCAGCAGCCGCACACCTACTCCCGGACGCAGCACATGTACCAGGAGTTCGCGGACGTCCTGGAGGAGCTCGCCGACCACACCGTGATGCTGGACGTCTACGGCGCCAGGGAAGACCCGGTGCCCGGCGTCACCGGTGAGCTGGTGAGCGGCGCGTTCCAGGACGCTTCCCGCGTGCACTTCGTCGCCGACTGGCAGGAGGCGGCCGACTACACGGCATCGGTCGCGGAGGAGGGCGACTTCGTCGTGACCCTCGGTTGCGGCAACGTCTACCAGATCATCCCGCAGGTGCTGGAGTCACTTCGCCGGACCGACGGGGCGTAGCCCATGCGCCGGCCGCCCCCACTCCCGAGCGCTCCGGATACTCCGGGGGAGACGGACGACGCGTCCGAACGGACCCTCCGCCGGCGTCCCGCCCCGCTGCCGTCGCCGGACGAGGGGGGAGACGCCTCGCCGGTCGGGTCCGCCGCAGTGATGCCCGAGGAACGGCCGGTCCCGCGTTCGTCCATGGATGTCTGGCGCGCCGCGCGCGCCCGTCGCAGGGCGCTCCGGGCGGAGATCCGTCGGTTCACCCAGCGATCCCGCCGGCGTCGTATCGTCTGGCTGAGCGCCCTCGGGGCCGTGGCGCTGCTGATCGGGGGGAGTGTCGCCGCCGCCTACAGCCCGCTCTTCGCTGTGCAGCGCATCACGGTCACCGGCACCACGACGATCGATCCCGCGGTGATCGAAGGCGCCCTCGCGGACCAGCTCGGGACGCCGCTCGCCCTGGTCGATACGAGCGAGGTCAAGGCGGCGTTGCTGACGTTCCCGCTCATCGAGACGTATGCCCTGGAAGCACGTCCACCGCACGACCTGACCGTGCGCATCGTCGAGCGTACGCCGATCGGGGTGGTCGAGTCGGGTGCCGGCTTCACCCTCGTGGACGCAGCGGGCGTCGCTCTCTCGACGACAGCCCAGCGCCCGGCGGGGCAGCCGTTGGTGGAGGTGGAGGGCGGGGTCGACTCGGCCGCCTTCCGCAGCGCCGGGCTCGTCGTCCGAGCGCTCCCGGCGGACATCCGCAAGACACTCACCGGCGTGCGGGCCTCGACGGCGGACGACGTGACCTTGACCCTCGACTCCGGCCTCACGGTCGTGTGGGGGAGTCAGGAGGACTCGGGGTTGAAGGCGCTCGCACTCTCCGCCGCGCTCGTGAAGAACCCCGATGCCTCGTCGATCGACGTCACGTCTCCCGACGTGGCGGTCGTCGGCTGATCTCTTTCGGCGGGAATGGCGCGACACGCCCATGTCGCTGCGCGTGCGCGGCCAGGCGGCGCATACCTTCGATCTGAGAGAACGCAATACCGGGAAATACTTTACACCTCTAGTTGAGGTTTAAGGTTCACCCCTTCCAGGCTCTACTAATCGGAGGCCGGCCATGAGCCAGAACCAGAACTACCTCGCCGTGATCAAGGTCGTCGGCGTCGGCGGTGGCGGCGTCAACGCCGTCAACCGCATGATCGAGCTCGGTCTCCGCGGAGTCGAGTTCATCGCCGTCAACACCGACGCCCAGGCGCTGCTCATGAGCGACGCCGACGTCAAGCTGGACGTGGGCCGCGAGCTCACCCGCGGTCTCGGCGCCGGTGCCGACCCCGAGGTGGGTCGTCGCGCCGCAGAGGACCACGCGGAGGAGATCGAGCAGGCCCTGACCGGTGCCGACATGGTCTTCGTCACCGCCGGAGAGGGTGGTGGCACCGGAACCGGTGGTGCTCCCGTCGTCGCCCGCATCGCCAAGTCGATCGGTGCGCTGACCATCGGTGTCGTGACGAAGCCGTTCTCCTTCGAGGGGCGTCGTCGCCAGAGCCAGGCCGAGGCGGGCGTCGCGAAGCTGAAGGAAGAGGTCGACACCCTCATCGTCGTCCCGAACGACCGTCTGCTCGAGATCAGCGACCGCGGCATCTCGATGATCGAGGCGTTCGCGACTGCCGACCAGGTCCTCCTCGCCGGTGTGCAGGGCATCACCGACCTCATCACGACCCCCGGTCTCATCAACCTGGACTTCGCCGACGTGAAGTCGGTCATGCAGGGAGCGGGATCCGCCCTGATGGGCATCGGCTCGGCCCGCGGCGCCGACCGCGCGATCAAGGCGGCGGAGCTCGCCGTCGAGTCGCCGCTGCTCGAGGCCTCGATCGAAGGCGCGCACGGTGTGCTGCTCTCGATCCAGGGTGGCTCGAACCTCGGCATCTTCGAGATCCACGACGCCGCGGACCTCGTCAAGGAGGCCGCGCACCCGGAGGCCAACATCATCTTCGGCACGGTCATCGACGACACGCTCGGCGACGAGGTGCGGGTGACCGTGATCGCCGCCGGCTTCGACGGCGGCGAGCCCTCGCTGCGGCTGGACCCGATGGTCGTCTCGCGTCCCTCCACCGCGTCCCTTCCCGAGGTGGCGCTGTCGGAGACCTCCGAGCCTGCGGCCGAGAAGAGCACGCCCGAGCCCGCCCCGGCGCCGACGGCACCGCGCACGCCGACGACGAGCATCGAGCCGGCCTTCGCCGACGACGACATCGACATCCCCGAATTCCTGAAGTGACGACACCGGTCGGCGCTTCGGCGCCATCGGACCTGGCCGCGCGGCTGTCGGCGATCGACGAGAAGATCGCCGACGCCGCGCGTGCCGCCGGGCGGTCCCCCGAGGAGATCACCCGGATCGTCGTCACCAAGTTCCACCCCGCCTCCCTGGTGCGCGATCTGCACGCTCTCGGAGTGCACGCGGTGGGGGAGAACCGGCAGCAGGAGCTCACCGCCAAGGCGGGCGAGCTCTCCGGCCTCGACCTCGAGTGGCATTTCATCGGGCAGGGGCAGACGAACAAGGCCGCGGCGATCAGGCGGAGCGCCGACGTCGTGCATTCCGTGGACCGTGACCGGTTCGCGGACGCCCTGCACCGTGCGGCCGAGACCGACGAGGTGCTCGACGTACTCGTCCAGGTGAATCTCACCGAGGATGAGGGCAGGGGAGGCGTGGCGCCGGCGTCAGCCGTGGCGCTGGCCGAGCACGTGCTCGGCCTGTCCTCGCTGCGGCTCCGTGGTGTGATGGCCGTCGCGCCCCTCGACGAGGATCCCGCGCGCGCCTTCGCCCGTCTGCACCACATCGCCGCCGACGTGCGGACCGTCGCTCCCGACGCGACGTGGATCTCCGCCGGGATGACCGGCGACTTCGCCGAGGCCATCGCCGCCGGCGCGACACACCTGCGGATCGGTTCCGCAATCACGGGACCGCGCCCCGCCCGGGGTTAGCCTGTGACAAGACCAGCCCGAAACGTTCGAACCGGAGGACACGATGGGTAACCCGCTGAAGAAGACCATGGTGTATCTCGGCCTCGCCGACGAGGAAGAGGTCTACGAAGAGGAGACGCCGGCGCCCGCCCGCGCCCAGCGTGAGCGTGAGCGTGAGCGCGAAGAGCCGGCTCCGGCTCCCGTCACGCCCCTCCGTCGTCCCGTCGCCGTCCGCCAGCCCGCAGCAGGAGCCGTGAACGAGATCCTCACCGTCCACCCCAAGCAGTACCGCGACGCCCAGCTGATCGCGGAGAGCTTCCGCGAGGGCGTCCCGGTCATCATCAACCTCTCCCAGATGAGCGACGCCGACGCGCGCCGCCTCATCGACTTCGCGAGCGGTCTCTCCCTCGGCCTCTACGGCCGGATCGAGCGGGTGACCTCCAAGGTATTCCTGCTCTCGCCGGAGAACATCGCGGTGTCCGGCCACGGGGGTATCGCGCACGCAGACGCCGAGTCTGCGGGCTTCGACCACTCGTAGACCGTGCAGCTGGTCTCGGTCCTCGCCAGCATCGTCCATCTGGTGCTGCTGGTCTACATCCTCGTGCTCTTCGCGAGGCTCATCCTGGACTACATCCCGATGTTCAATCGGGAATGGCGTCCCAAGGGCTTCGGTCTCGTGGCCGCCGAGGCGGTGTACACCGTCACCGATCCGCCCATCCGGTTCTTCCGGCGGATCATCCCGCCGCTGCGTATCGGTCAGCTCTCGCTGGACTTCGGCTTCGCGCTGACCCTTCTGGTCGTCCTGATCCTGATGAACATCGTCCGGTTGTTCATCCGCTGACCACCCCGCGTGTCGCGCCCGGTGACGGCGGCGAGTTCACCGAGCCTGGGTGTCGTGGCATCGCGACCCCAAGGCTCGGGGGCTATGCTGGCACCCAGGTGCGCGCCCCGGGTTCGCGCCACATCACGAACACGCCATACATCGGTACTGGCAATCGAACTCATCGAAAGAGGAGCCACCCATGGCACTTACCCCGGATGACGTCGTCACCAAGCAGTTCCAGCACGTCCGCTTCAAGGACGGCTTCGACCCGGACGAGGTCGACGACTTCCTCGACGAGATCGTCATCGAGTGGCGCAAGGCCCTCGAGGAGAACGCCGAGCTGAAGGCGAAGCTCGCCGCTTATGAGTCGGGCTCCACGCCTGCTACCGCCGCTGCCGCCGAGCCGGAAGCCGCTGCTCCCGCCCCGGCCGCCGCCGAGGCTCCCGCCGCCGACGCCGCACCGACCGGCTCCGCGACCGCGACCGCCGGCATCATCGAGCTCGCGCAGCGTCTGCACGACGAGCACGTGGCCGAGGGTGAGGCCAAGCGCAACCAGCTCATCTCCGAGGCCGAGGCCGAGGTCGCTCGTATCCGCACGGAGGCCGAGGCGAAGCAGCGCGAGGAGACCGCACGCCTGGAGCGCGAGCGCAACACGCTGGAGGCGCGCATCACGGAGCTGCGCAACTTCGAGCGCGACTACCGCTCGCAGCTCCGCGGCTACATCGAGGGTCAGCTCCGCGAGCTCGACGAGAAGTCGGCCTCCACGGACTCCACGCCGGTCTCCGCGATCGGCCTGTAAGGCGCCCTCTTGTCAGGACGTCGTCCCCTTCGTCGGTCGGCGGCCGGTGCGATCGTTGCGATTCTCGCAGCGGTCGTGCTGGCCGCCGATCAGTTTGTGAAGTACCTCACCATCGAGAATCTGCCGCTCCACGAGGCGGTCCCGGTCCTCGGAGAGTTCCTGCAGCTCTACTACGTGCGCAACCCCGGTGCGGCGTTCTCCCTCGGCTCGGGCGTGACCTGGATCTTCACCATCGCCCTCGCGGTCGTCGCAGGCGTCATCGTCTGGAAGGCGTTCGGACTGCGGTCGCGTCTCTGGGCTGTCGTCCTCGGGTGCCTGCTCGGAGGCGTGCTCGGCAACCTGTCGGACCGTCTCTTCCGGGCCCCCGGCTTCCCGGTCGGGGAAGTGGTGGACATGATCTCCATGCCGTGGATGATGCCGGCGATCTTCAACGTCGCCGACATCTTCATCGTCACCGGGATGATCTCGGTGGCTCTGCTCGTCGTCTTCGGCCTCCGGTTCGACGGCACGCGAGAGCGGGACCACGCCCCGATCGAGACGGACGAGGACGCCGAGGCGGCTGCGGCGTCCGAGGAGCGCTGACCGTGGAGTCGCGTTCGCTGCCCGTCCCGGACGGGCTCGACGGTACGCGGGTCGATGCCGCCCTCGCCAAGCTCCTCGGGTTCTCGCGGACCTTCGCGGCGGAGGTGGCCGCATCCGGCGGCGTCCGCCTGGACGGCGTCACCCTCGACAAGTCGGACCGCCTGCGCGGCGGTGCGTGGCTGGACGTCGAGTGGGAGCCGAAGGAGGGGCCGAAGATCGTGCCCATCGCGGTGCCCGAACTCGGGATCGTCTACGACGACGATGACATCGTCGTGGTGGACAAGCCGACCGGGGTCGCTGCCCACCCCTCGCTCGGGTGGGAGGGACCCACGGTCGTCGGCGCTCTCGCCGCCGCCGGGTTCCGCGTCGCCACCAGCGGCGCGCCGGAGCGTCAAGGCGTCGTGCACCGGCTGGACGTCGGGACGAGCGGGCTCATGGTCGTGGCCAAGAGCGAGTCCGCGTACACGGCCCTCAAGCGCGCGTTCAAGGAGCGCACGGTCGAGAAGATCTATCGCGCGGTGGTGCAGGGGCATCCGGACCCGCTCGTGGGCACGATCGATGCGCCGATCGGTCGGCACCCGAACCACTCCTGGAAGTTCGCCGTCGTCCCGGACGGGAAGCCCTCCGTGACGCACTACGAGACGCTCGAGGCGTTTCCCGGTGCCTCTCTGCTCGAGATCCATCTGGAGACGGGTCGTACGCACCAGATCCGCGTGCACATGGCGGCGCACCGGCACCCGTGCGTCGGGGACCCGCTCTACGGCGCCGATCCGACGCTCTCCGCCCGCCTCGGACTCACGCGGCAGTGGCTGCACGCGCATCAGCTGGCATTCGCCCATCCGACGACGGGGGAGTGGGTGCAGTTCGCCTCGCCCTATCCGGAGGACTTCCAGCACGCGTTGGACGTGCTGCGCGGGGAATAGCTCATCCGCCGGGGCGTCAGCGCGCCGGTGTCCGGGGTATCCGCCACACTGACCACATGAGCATCGTGGTGCGCCCGGCGACGGTCTTCGATGACGTCGCCGCGGTCGTGGGGCCGAAGAAGCCGACGTCGAACGTCTGCTTCTGCCTGAGCTATCGGATCGGCAACAAGGAGAACGTCTCCCTTCGCGGTCCCGCACGGGCCGAGCGGGTGCGTGAGCTCTGCCACCAGGATCCTCCCCCCGGCGTCCTCGCCTACCTCGACGACGAGCCGGTCGGCTGGGCGGCGTTGCACCCTCGACGCGACACGAGCTTCGCGCGCAATCGCCTCATCCCGCATGTCGACGACCTCGACGTGTGGTCACTGTGGTGCTTCCGGGTCCGCCCAGGGCATCGCAAACAGGGTGTCTCCCACGCCCTCATCGAGGGCGCGGTCGCCTACGCGCGCGATCGGGGCGCACCCGCGATCGAGGGGTATCCGGTCGACAACGCCGGTGCGAAGGTGAACCTCACGATGGCGTACGTCGGGACGCGGCGTCTCTTCGAGAGCGCGGGGTTCGCGAAGGCGGCGGACACGGGCTCCGTCCTCGACGGCTTCCCCCGCGTGCTCATGCGGCTGGACCTCCGCGAGAAAGCGTGAACCGGGAGCCGGCGCCTCCTCGTGTCCGGGGCCGAACGTAGACTCGAAGCATGGCATCCGACTCCTTCGTCCACCTGCACGTGCACAGCGAGTACTCGATGCTCGACGGGGCTGCGAAGATCAACGCGATGACGCAGGCGGCCGCCGATTACGGCATGCCGGCGATCGCGGTGACGGACCACGGGAACACCTTCGCGGCGTTCGAGTTCTACAACGCGGCCCGCAACGCCGGCATCAAGCCCATCGTGGGTCTCGAGGCCTACGTCACTCCGGGCACGCACCGCAGCGACAAGACCCGCGTGCAGTGGGGCTCGGCGGACCAGCGCAGCGACGACGTGTCGGGTTCGGGCGCTTACACCCACATGACCATGTGGAGTCAGAGCACGGAGGGCATGCACAACCTCTTCCGGCTGAGCTCGCTGTCGAGCATGGAGGGTTACTACTTCAAGCCGCGTATGGACCGCGAGCTGCTCCAGACATACGGCAAGGGGCTCATCGCCACGACGGGGTGCCCGTCGGGAGAGGTGCAGACGCGGCTGCGGCTCGGGCAGTACGACGCCGCCCGCGCGGCCGCGGCGGAGTTCCAGGACATCTTCGGCAAGGAGAACTACTTCGCCGAGATCATGGACCACGGCCTGTCGATCGAGCGCCGGGTCATGACCGATCTGCTGCGGCTCGCGAAAGACCTCGGCATCCCGCTCGTGGCCACCAACGACTCGCACTACACCCACCAGCACGAGGCCGACGCCCACGCAGCCCTGCTGTGCGTGCAGTCCGGCTCCACGCTCGACGACCCGAACCGCTTCAAGTTCGACGGCGACGGGTACTACATCAAGACCGCGGCCGAGATGCGGCAGCTCTTCCGGGACCACCCGGAGGCCTGTGACAACACGCTCCTGATCGCCGAGCGCTGCGAGGTGGAGTTCAACACCTCGGCGAACTACATGCCGCGGTTCCCGGTCCCCGACGGCGAGACCGAGGACAGCTGGCTCATCAAGGAGGTCGAGAAGGGCCTCCACTACCGGTACCCGAACGGCATCCCGGACAAGGTGCGCAAGCAGGCCGAGTACGAGACCGGCATCATCCTCCAGATGGGCTTCCCCGGGTACTTCCTCGTCGTCGCCGACTTCATCAACTGGGCCAAGGACAACGGCATCCGGGTCGGTCCGGGACGTGGCTCCGGTGCGGGTTCGATGGTCGCCTATGCGATGAAGATCACCGACCTCGACCCTCTCGAGCACGGTCTGATCTTCGAGCGGTTCCTCAACCCGGACCGCGTCTCGATGCCCGACTTCGACGTCGACTTCGACGACCGTCGTCGCGGCGAGGTCATCGAGTACGTGACCCGGAAGTACGGGTCCGAGCGCGTCGCGCAGATCGTCACGTACGGCACGATCAAGTCGAAGCAGGCGCTCAAGGACGCCGGTCGCGTCCTCGGCTTCCCGTTCAGCATGGGCGAGCGACTCACCAAGGCCATGCCCCCGGCCGTGATGGGCAAGGACATGCCCCTCGACGGCATGTTCGACTCCGCGCACCCGCGCTACAAGGAGGCGAGCGAGTTCCGCGCCCTCATCGAGACGGACCCCGAAGCGAAGACGGTCTTCGATCGGGCCCTCGGCCTGGAGGGGCTGAAGCGACAGTGGGGCGTGCATGCCGCCGGCGTCATCATGTCGTCGGAGCCCCTGCTCGACATCATCCCGATCATGCGCCGCGAGCAGGACGGCCAGATCGTCACGCAGTTCGACTATCCGTCGTGCGAGTCCCTCGGCCTCATCAAGATGGACTTCCTCGGCCTCCGGAACCTCACGATCATCTCGGACGCGCTCGACAACATCCGGATGAACCGCGGTGAGGAGCTCGATCTCGAGCACCTTGGTCTCGATGACCCCGCGGTCTACGAGCTGCTGGCCCGCGGCGACACGCTCGGCGTCTTCCAGCTCGACAGTCCGCCGCTGCGTTCACTCATGCGGCTCATGAAGCCGGACAACTTCGGCGACATCTCGGCCCTCATCGCGCTGTACCGTCCGGGGCCGATGGGTGCGAACTCCCACACCAACTACGCGCTGCGCAAGAACGGGCAGCAGGAGATCACCCCGATCCATCCCGAACTCGCGGAACCGCTCGCCGAGATCCTGGAGGAGTCCTATGGACTCATCATCTACCAGGAGCAGGTCATGGCCATCGCGCAGAAGGTGGCCGGGTTCAGCCTCGGTCAGGCCGACATCCTGCGCCGCGCGATGGGAAAGAAGAAGAAGTCCGAGCTGGACAAGCAGTATGCGGGGTTCGCGGCGGGAATGACCGAGCGCGGCTTCGGGGAAGGAGCGGTCAAGGCGCTGTGGGACATCCTCCTGCCGTTCTCGGACTACGCCTTCAACAAAGCGCACTCCGCCGCGTACGGTCTCGTGTCCTATTGGACCGCCTACCTCAAGGCGCACTACCCGGCCGAGTACATGGCCGCACTCCTCACGAGCGTCGGCGACTCGAAAGACAAGATGGCGCTCTACCTCAACGAGTGCCGCCGAATGGGCATCAAGGTGCTGCCGCCGGACGTCTCCGAGTCGATCAACTTCTTCGCGGCCGTCGGCGATGACATCCGCTTCGGCCTCGGCGCCGTCCGCAACGTCGGCACGAACGTCGTCGACGGCATCGTGCAGTCGCGCAAGGACGAGCGGTTCACCTCGTTCCATCACTTCCTCGACAAGGTGCCGCTGCACGTCGCCAACAAACGCACGGTCGAGTCGCTAATCAAAGCCGGGGCCTTCGACTCGATGGGTGACACCCGTCGGGCCCTCCTCGAGATCCATGAAGACGCCGTGGAGGCGGCGGTGGACCGGAAGCGTAACGAGGCTCAGGGCGCCATCGGCTTCGACTTCGACAGTCTCTACGACGGCATGGAGGAGGCGGCACCCGCGAAAGTGCCCCCTCGTCCCGAGTGGATCAAGAAGGACAAGCTCGCCTTCGAGCGGGAGATGCTCGGCCTCTACGTCTCTGACCACCCGTTGGCTGGTCTCGAGGTCCCGCTCGCGAAGCATGCCTCGATCTCCATCCACGACCTCAACAACTCCGAGGACCTGCAGGACGGCGATCAGGTCACCGTGGCCGGCCTCGTCACGAGTGTCCAGCATCGTGTGGCGAAGGCGAGCGGAAACCCGTACGGCATGATCACCGTGGAGGACTTCAACGGCGAGGTCACCGTGATGTTCATGGGCAAGACGTACCTCGAGTTCCAGCACACTCTGCAGCAGGATGCGATCCTCGCCGTGCGCGGGCGCGTCTCCCGCCGTGATGACGGCCTGAACCTGCATGCCCAGTCTGCCTTCGCCCCCGACGTCGGCTCCTTCGATGCAGCAGGGCCCTTGTCTCTCGTCCTCGCCGAGCAGCGCGCGACGGAACGGGTCATGACGGAGCTGGCCGAGGTGCTCCGGCGGCACAGCGGGGACACCGAGGTGCTGCTGCGCGTGCATCGCGCTGGCACGGCGAAGGTGTTCGAGGTGCCCATGCCGGTGAAGGTCTCCGCCGACCTCTTCGGTGACCTCAAGTCACTGCTCGGACCAACCTGTCTGGGGTGAGCGGGTAGGATCGGGAGCCGTCGAGAGCACCGGAAAGACGTGGTGCGCCGATGAGGAAAGGACGACTATGAGCACGGATCTTCCCGAGCCGGACGCCGAAGCGGTGTTCAGCGATGAGGACGGCGTCCTCTACGACGATGAGGTCACGCCGGAGTACGGCATCCTCGGATTCACGCTGCGCGAGCTCCTGATCGTCGGAGTCTGGCTGGTCTCCTTCCTCGTGTCCTTCTTCCCGCTCAGCGGGGGGATCTCGCTCTGGGGCATCGGCATCCAGTGGATCCTGCCGATCGGCGTGCCGACGGTCGCCGTGTTCCTCCTCGTCCTCCGGCGGTTCTCACCCGACGGCATCCGCCGGGTGGGGTCGCTCGGCATCGATCAGTTCGCCTCCGTGGCCTTCTCGGTCTCGGCGTGCGTGTGGGCCGGCAACCTGTGGCTCGCCCTGTCGGCCGTCATCTCCACCGGCAACTGGGGTCTGCCCTGGAACGCCGTCGTGCAGGTCATCACCTCGACCGCGCTCGTCGTGCTCACCGTCTTCGCCCCGCTCATCCCGGGCCTCAAGGAGGACTTCCAGGGGCGGCTCGTCACTCTCGCGCACCGCAACGCCAATCCGGTGCGCCCGGTGATCGCACGGCCGCGTCCCGACGGGACGTCGAGCGGATCCGCCGCTGAGGCCCCTGCCGCCGCCGAGTCTCCCGCCGCGGCGGCCGAGGGCGAGACAGCCGTGATCTCCGACGCCGATGCCGAGCAGAGCACCGGTGACGCGGACGCCGCCGCCGATCTCCGCGACACCGACACCGACACGCGTGACGTGTCGGCGAACGGCGCGGATCGCGTCCCTCTCACCGCGCATGCCTCGGGCGGGGGAACCGGAACCGTGCCGGTCTCCGCGGAAGACGAGTACACCCCGGTCTACTCGCGGCGGTCCCGCGGGGAGCAGCCGGAGATCGTTTCCGACACCGGCAGCATCGAGTCACTGTTGGGCGCCAAGGCGCTCTCCGAGGAGGAACTCGCGGCCGCGCAGGAACCGGCATCGGAAGACGTGACGGCGGTGCATTCCGTCATCGACGATCACCAGGCCGCCGCTCCGCGTCGGAACACGCCCGAGGCGCAGCCCTTCTGGATCCTCGCCCCGACCGAGCGCGACGTGCACGACGAACGCGGAGAGCCGATCTTCCGCATCGGTCCGACCGCCTGGGCGCTCGTCATCGAGGATCGGGGCGGGGCGTTCGTCGTCCGCCACGATGACGGCCGCATCGGCTATCTCCACGACATCGCCGGCATCACGAAGGGCTGACATGCGCACGATCGATCTGCGGGGGCGCGAGCTCTCGCCCGCTGACATGCTCGCGGCCGTTCCGCGCGCGACCCAGGCACGAGCCGAGGCGCTCGACACCGCCGCGCGTCTCGTCGACGACGTGCGGGATCGCGGCGAGGACGCGTTGCGGGAGCAGGCGGAGCGGTTCGACCGGGTCACCGGGCACGCTGTGCGGGTGCCGGAAGCACACCTCGCGGATGCGCTGTCGAACCTGGCTCCGACGGTCCGCGCTTCCCTCGAAGAGGCCATCCGACGTGTGCGCCTGGCCTCGGCCGCGCAGGTCCCCGCACCGCAGGTGACGAGGATCGGCGAGGGAGCGACCATCACGCAGCGCTGGCAGCCGGTGGCCCGTGTCGGGGTCTACATCCCCGGGGGCAAGGCCGTCTACCCGTCGAGCGTCGTCATGAACGTCGTCCCCGCGCAGGTCGCGGGGGTGCAGCAGATCGCCCTCGCCTCGCCGCCGCAGGCGGACCAGGACGGTCGCGTCCACCCGACCATCCTTGCCGCCGCGGCGCTGCTCGGTGTCTCCGAGGTCTACGCGATGGGCGGAGCCGGGGCCATCGGTGCGCTCGCCCACGGTGTCGCGAGCCTGGGGCTCGATCCCGTCGACGTCGTGTCGGGACCCGGAAACAACTACGTCGCGTCGGCGAAGCGGGCCGTCGCCGGGGTGGTCGGCACCGACTCCGAGGCCGGCGCGACCGAGATCCTCGTCGTCGCCGACGCCGACGCCGACCCTCGTCTCATCGCCGCCGACCTCGTCAGCCAGGCCGAGCACGATGAGCAGGCCTCGGCCGTCCTCGTGACGGATGCCCTGGAGATCGCGGAGCAGGTCCGCGCAGAGGTCGAGCAGCAGGCTGCGCGCACCCGGCACAGCGAACGCGTCAGGGCTGCGCTGTCCGGCCCGCAGTCGGCGATCGTGCTGGTGGACGATCGAGCGACGGCGGCCGCGTTCAGCAACGCCTACGCCCCGGAGCACCTGGAGCTGCACCTCGCGGATGCGGAGGAGGCGGCAGCCGCCTTCACGAGCGCCGGTGCCGTGTTCGTCGGCGACCAGACCCCCGTCAGCCTCGGTGACTACATGGCCGGAAGCAACCACGTGCTGCCCACCGGCGGTCAGGCCCGCTACGCACCGGGCCTGGGCGCCTACACGTTCCTCCGCCCACAGCAGGTCGTCTCCTACGACCGCTCGGCCCTGGCCGCTGTTCGGGAGGGCGTGGTCGCGCTCGCCGAAACCGAGGTGCTCCCGGCCCACGGCGAGGCGATCGAGGCCCGCTTCACCGCGTAGGATCTGTCAGATGCACTGCCCCTTCTGCCGTCACCCCGACTCCCGGGTCATCGATTCCCGCACCAGCGACGACGGACTCTCGATCCGTCGGCGCCGTCAGTGTCCGGAATGCGGGGGACGGTTCTCCACGACGGAGACGGCGAGCCTCAACGTCATCAAGCGCTCGGGCGTCATGGAGCCCTTCAGCCGGGAGAAGGTCATCTCCGGCGTGCGCAAGGCCTGCCAGGGGCGTCCCGTGACGGAGGCGGACCTCGCGATCCTCGCGCAGCGGGTGGAGGAGGCGGTCCGACAGACCGGCGTCTCCCAGCTCGACACGAACGAGATCGGCCTCGCCATCCTGGGGCCGCTTCGTGAGCTCGACGAGGTCGCCTTCCTCCGCTTCGCGAGCGTCTACCAGGCGTTCGACTCGCTCGAGGACTTCGAATCCGCGATCAGCGACCTCCGGGCGGACCACGCGAAGGCGGAGGCGGCGGACCGGTAATCTGGCAGGGATGTATCCGCTGCTCTTCCGCGCCGTCCTGTCGCGCTTCGACCCCGAGTTCGCCCACCACGCCGGCATGGCGGTGATCCGCGTACTCGGTGTGCCGCCGCTGTCGTGGGCCACCCGCGCGATGACCCGCCCTGACCCTTCGCTTCGCGTCGAGGCCCTGGGGCTGACGTTCCCGTCGCCGTTCGGCATCGCGGCCGGGTTCGACAAGAACGCCGTCGGGGTTCGCGGACTCGCGGCGCTCGGCTTCGGCCACGTTGAAGTCGGCACGATCACGGCTGTCCCGCAGGAGGGCAACCCGAAGCCGCGCCTGTTCCGGCTGGTCGAGGACCGGGCGGTCATCAACCGCATGGGCTTCAACAACCGGGGCGCGGATGCCGCAGCCCGTCGTCTCGCCCGCCTCCGCCGGGGCGCCCCCGACACGGTGATCGGCGTGAACATCGGCAAGAGCCGCGTGGTGGACGTCGAGGACGCCGTCGCCGACTACGTCGCCTCCGCCACCCGCCTGGCTCCGCTGGCCGACTATCTCGCGGTCAACGTCTCATCGCCGAACACTCCCGGGCTGCGGGGTCTGCAGGCGGTGGAGACCCTGGCGCCGCTGCTGCGCGCCGTCCGTGACGCGGCCGGGTCCACTCCGCTGCTCGTGAAGATCGCCCCCGATCTGCCGGATGACGAGATCACCGCGATCGCGCGGCTCGCCGTCGAGGAAGGGCTCGCGGGCATCATCGCCCACAACACGACGATCAGCCGTGACGGACTGCGCACCGATGCGGCCGTCGTCGAGGCGGCCGGTGCGGGCGGTCTCTCCGGTGCTCCGCTCAAGAAACGATCGCTGGAGGTGCTCCGGGTCGTCCGTGCCGCGGTCCCCGAGGACTTCTGCGTGATCGCGGTGGGCGGTGTCGAGACGGCCGCCGATGTGCAGGAGCGTCTGGATGCCGGGGCCACCCTGGTCCAGGGCTACACGGCGTTCCTCTATCGCGGCCCGTTCTGGGGCCGCGAGATCAACCGAGGACTGGTCAGTCGGGGTACTGCCCGCGCTTGACCTGCGGCTTGGGCAGGCGCATGAAGCGCATCTGCAGGGCTCGCATGCCCGCATACCAGCCGAGGCCCTTCTCGACGCGGTCCTTGCCGAACTTCGCGGCCGCCTTGCGCTTGACCCGCATGCCGAGGAGGATCATGCCGCCGATCGCGATCACGAGGTAGGCCATCATGAACAGGTACGCGTAGAACGAGATCATCATGTTCGTCGGCAGCAGCGAGGCCAGGATGACGAGCACCATGACGCCCATCACGAACTCGGCGGGGTGCCAGCCGGCGTCGACGTAGTCGCGCACCCACCGGCGCTGCGGGCCCTTGTCACGCGCGGGGAGGTACTTCTCCTCGCCGGCGGCCATGCCGGCCTGCGCCTTCGCGCGGCGCTCGTTGAGCTCGGCGCGAGCCGCGGCCTTCGCCTCCTTGGTGTTCGCCACGAGGGGGCGCCGGCGCGCAGCCTCCTGCTCGGCGCGGGTCGGCGTCGCGCGTCCCTTGCCGACGGCAGGCGTCTGGGGGGCGTCGTCGTTCGTCGAAGGGGAGGCGGGGGTAGTGGCCACGAGGTTCCTCGGTTCGCTGGGGTGGGTCGCCTTAAGATTACTCGCATGACCTCACCTGCACTTCCCAGCGAGTCCGACGCCGCCGTCCTCGAAGCGGTCGCCACCGGCATCCCCTCCGCGCTGTCGGACCTCGGGAGCCTCGTGCGCATTCCCGGCATGGCCTGGCCCGCCTTCGACCAGACGCAGCTCGAGCGCAGCGCCGACGCCGTCGCCACGCTCGCGCGCGGCACCGGGGTGTTCGACGAGGTGAAGGTACTCCGTGCCGACATCCCCGGTACCGACGAGCAGGGCCAGCCCGCCGTCCTCGCGACGCGCGCGGCGCGGAACGGGAAGCCGACGATCCTCCTCTACGCCCACCACGACGTGCAGCCTCCGGGGGATGACGCCCTTTGGGAGACGCCGCCGTTCGAACCGACGGTGCGTGACGGCCGCCTGTACGGACGCGGTGCCGCGGACGACAAGGCCGGCATCATGGCCCACATCGGCGCGATCCGCGCGGTCGCCGAGGTGCTCGGAGACGACCTCGACCTCGGGATCGCGATGTTCGTCGAGGGGGAGGAGGAGTACGGCTCGCGTTCGTTCGCACAGTTCCTCTCCGACAACAAGGAGGCCCTCCGCGCCGATGCGATCGTCGTCGCTGACTCGGGCAACTGGGATTCCGTCACGCCGGGCCTGACCGTGTCCCTCCGCGGCAACGCACGCTTCACCCTGAAGGTGCGCACGCTCGACCACGCGTCCCATTCCGGGATGTTCGGTGGCGCGGTTCCCGACGCGATGATGGCGACCGTGCGACTCCTCGCCACGCTGTGGAACGAGGACGGCTCCGTCGCGGTCGAGGGGATGACCGCTCGGGATGCCGAGACGCCCGAGTACACCGAGGAGACACTGCGCGACGAGGCCGGGCTCCTCCCGGGGACGACGCCCATCGGCGACGGCACGATCCTCAGCCGTATCTGGAACAAGCCCTCCGTCACGGTCATCGGCATCGATGCGACGAGCGTCGCCTCAGCCTCGAACACCCTGCTCCCGGAGGTGACCGTGGTGATCAGCGCCCGTGTCGCCCCCGGGCAGTCCGGTCAGGATGCCTACGAGGCTCTGGAGCGCCACCTCCGTGCACACGCGCCCTTCGGTGCCGAGCTGACCTTCTCCGATGTGGACCTCGGCAACCCCTTCCTCGTGGACACGAGCGGGTGGGCGGTCTCCCTCACCCGCGACGCGATGCGCGACGGGTACGGCGTCGCTCCGGTGGACCTGGGCGTGGGCGGGTCCATCCCGTTCATCGCGGATCTCGTGCGGGAGTTCCCGGAGGCCCAGATCCTCGTCACCGGCGTGGAGGATCCGCACTCCCGCGCACACAGCCCCAACGAGTCGCTGCACCTGGACACGTTCCGGCACGCCGTGGCGACCGAGGCCCTGCTGCTCGCCCGTATGAACGCGCGGGAGATCTGAGCCTTCCGTCCCCACCGGCGGTAGAATCGTCGGAGAGCCCGTACCCGGCCCGTTATGAGGAGCGACATGAGCGACACCACCCTGTCCGCAGAGACCACAAGCGCACACGGCGTCAAGCTGACGGACGCCGCCGCCACGAAGGTGAAGAACCTCCTGGAGCAGGAGGGCCGCGATGACCTCCGTCTGCGCGTAGCCGTGCAGCCCGGCGGCTGCTCGGGCCTGATCTACCAGCTCTACTTCGACGAGCGGTACCTCGAAGGCGACGAGACCGTCGACTTCGACGGTGTCGAGGTCATCGTCGACAACATGAGCGTTCCCTACCTCGACGGTGCCTCGATCGACTTCAAGGACACCATCTCGGAGCAGGGCTTCACCATCGACAACCCGAACGCGGCGGGCAGCTGCGCCTGCGGCGACAGCTTCCACTGACACGTTCTTCCCGCGAACGGCCGTCGTCACCTCGCGTGACGGCGGCCGTTCCGCTTCTCAACCTGCATGGTTGGCATGAATCAGGTGTGAGGTTGCTCTAGACTTGGACATGCCTTGTCCGCGATCTGAAAGGTGCATCGTGCCCTCGAAACGCCGCCTTCGTTGGGCCGCACTCCCTGTGGGAGTTGTGGCAGCTGTGGCTCTGGCGGGATGTACTCCCACCGAGCTGAACGGCTTTCTTCCGGGCTTCGTGGATGGTGGTCCGGCAGCAACCAACCAGACGGAGCGCGTGTCGTCCCTCTGGGTGAACTCCTGGATCGTGCTCCTCGCGGTCGGTGTCGTCACCTGGAGCCTCATGGCCTGGGCTGCGATCGCGTACCGCCGCCGCAAGGGCCAGACCGGCCTCCCGGTGCAGATGCGCTACAACATGCCGATCGAGATCTTCTACACGATCGTGCCGCTCATCCTCGTGCTGGGCATGTTCTTCTTCACGGCTCGCGACCAGACCGAGATCGAGACGAAGTGGGACGACCCCGACGTCGAGATCACCGCGATCGCCAAGCAGTGGGCGTGGGACTTCCAGTACAACGGTGAGACCGAGGAAGACACCGTGTGGACCATGGGCATCCAGGCCCAGCCCGACGCGGAAGGCAACATCGACCAGGCGGAGCTGCCGACCCTGGTGCTGCCGGTCGACCAGAAGGTCACCATCAACCTGCAGTCGCGCGACGTCATCCACTCCTTCTGGATCATCGACTTCCTCTACAAGAAGGACATGTTCATCGGGAAGGACAACTCCTGGTCCTTCATCCCCACCCGTGAGGGCGAGTACGCCGGCAAGTGCGCCGAGCTCTGCGGCGAGTACCACTCGATGATGCTCTTCAACGTGAAGGTCGTCTCGCAGGACGAGTACAACGCCTACCTCGAGACCCTCGAGGAAGAGGGCAACACCGGGGACATCACCGACGCGTACGACCGTCTCTCGAACCTCCCCGGCACCTCCGGGAAGACCGACACCGAGGAAGGAGAGGAGTAAGCCATGTCGACCACTGAAGCTCCTCGCACCGACGAGGCACCTCGCTCCCGTCCCACCACCCTGCCCGCGCGCCAGGCTGCTCTGATGAGCTCCTCGCGCGTCGAGCAGAAGGGCAACATCGTCGTCAAGTGGATCACCTCCACGGACCACAAGACGATCGGGTACATGTACCTCATCGCCTCGGTGATGTTCTTCCTCCTGGGTGGCGTGATGGCGCTGGTGATCCGCGCCGAGCTGTTCGCTCCGGGGATGCAGATCGTCCCGACCAAGGAGCAGTACAACCAGCTGTTCACGATGCACGGCACGATCATGCTGCTGATGTTCGCGACGCCGCTGTTCGCGGGATTCGCCAACGCGATCCTGCCGCTGCAGATCGGCGCTCCGGACGTCGCGTTCCCGCGTCTGAACGCCTTCGCCTTCTGGCTGTTCCTGTTCGGCTCGACCATCGCGGTCGCCGGCTTCCTCACCCCGCAGGGTGCGGCCTCGTTCGGCTGGTTCGCGTATCAGCCCTTGGCCAACGCGTCGTTCTCGCCAGGAGCGGGCGGAAACCTCTGGATGCTCGGTCTCGGCATCTCGGGCTTCGGTACCATCCTCGGTGCGGTGAACTTCATCACGACGATCATCACGATGCGTGCTCCCGGCATGACGATGTGGCGCATGCCGATCTTCAGCTGGAACACGCTTATCACCAGCCTGCTGATCCTGATGGCCTTCCCGGTCCTGGCCGCGGCGATCTTCGCCGCCGCCGCCGACCGCGTGCTCGGTGCGCACATCTACGACCCGGCCAACGGCGGTGTCCTGCTCTGGCAGCACCTCTTCTGGTTCTTCGGCCACCCCGAGGTCTACATCATCGCGCTGCCGTTCTTCGGCATCGTCTCGGAGATCTTCCCGGTGTTCAGCCGGAAGCCGATCTTCGGGTACAAGACCCTGGTCTACGCGACGATCGCGATCGCGGCCCTGTCCGTCGCCGTGTGGGCGCACCACATGTACGTGACCGGCTCCGTGCTGCTGCCGTTCTTCGCCCTGATGACGATGCTCATCGCGGTGCCCACAGGTGTGAAGATCTTCAACTGGATCGGAACGCTCTGGCGCGGTTCGGTGACGTTCGAGACCCCGATGGTGTTCTCGCTCGGCTTCCTCGTGTCGTTCGTCTTCGGTGGCCTCACCGGTGTGATCCTCGCGGCCCCGCCGCTGGACTTCCACCTCAGCGACAGCTACTTCGTCGTGGCGCACTTCCATTACGTGGTGTTCGGTACGGTCGTGTTCGCGATGTTCGCCGGCTTCTACTTCTGGTGGCCGAAGTGGACGGGTCGCATGCTGAACGAGCGCCTCGGCTACGTGCACTTCTGGATGCTGTTCGTCGGCTTCCACATGACCTTCCTCATCCAGCACTGGCTCGGTGTCGACGGCATGGTGCGTCGCTACGCGGACTACTCCGCAGCGGACGGCTGGACGTGGCAGAACCAGGTCTCGACGATCGGCGCGATCATCCTCGGCGCCTCGATGCTGCCGTTCTTCCTGAACGTCTGGATCACGGCGCGCAAGGCGCCGAAGGTCACGGTGAACGACCCCTGGGGCTACGGTGCCTCGCTCGAGTGGGCCACGTCGTGCCCGCCGCCGCGGCACAACTTCACGTCGATCCCGCGCATCCGCAGCGAGCGTCCGGCCTTCGACCTGAACCACCCGGAGGCCGCGGAGTTCGCGACCACCGCACCCGGCGAGCGAGAGGGCCACTGAGCCATGCGCGACAACGTCATCATCTGGTGGGTCCTCACCGCGTTCTTCGCCCTCGTCGGCGTCGTCTACACGGGCTGGAACATCCTGGCTCACCCGGGCCTTCCGCTGGTGAACCAGATCGAGTGGGTCGGCACGGTCGCCCTGTTCTTCTCGGCCTTCATGGGCGCGATGGTCGCTTTCTACCTCGACCGGACGCACAAGGCGCAGAACGGTGAGCTGCCCGAGGACATCCTCACGTCGGACATCGACGACGGTGACCCCGAGCTCGGCGAGTTCAGCCCGTGGTCCTGGTGGCCGCTCGTCCTCGCGGCTTCGGCGGGTGTCTTCGTCGTGGGTCTTGCGGTCGGTCACTTCCTGCTCCCGATCGGCCTCGCGATCTTCGTGGTCGCGATCGTCGGCTGGGTCTACGAGTACTACCGCGGCAACTTCGCCCGCTGAGTCTCCTCGCACCACGAAGGCCCCCGGATCACACCGGGGGCCTTCGTCGTTCCTGCGAACAGTTCACACGTGGGTGCGGACGCGGGGGATTCCAGTCAGCGGGTCGACGGGACGGTGGTGCACACCCTCGGCGTCTTCGATGGGATATCCCTCGCGGGCCCAGTACTCGAAGCCGCCGATCATCTCGCGCACGCGATAGCCGAGACGAGCGAACTCGAGCGCGCCGCGGACACCGCCGTTGCATCCGGGGCTCCAGCAGTAGACGACGACCTCGGCGTCCGCCGGGATCTCCTCCGGGGCACGGTGGGCGATCTCGCTGTGAGGCATGTGGAGCGCGCCGGACACGCGCCCCTGGGCGAATGCCTCGGTCGAGCGGACGTCGACCACGACCAGTGGGCGGCCGGCTGTGCGGTCGGCGTGCACGTCGCTGGGGTCGGTCTCGAAGGCGAGTCGGGCGGCGAAGTAGTCGAGGCGATCGATCATGAGCCCAGACTAGGGATGTGCGGGCGCCGACGACCGAGGGATACCGTCGCGCGTCGCGCGAATCCTGCCGTCGTAGTCGGTCAGAGCGCCGCAGTCATCTGGATCCGCCGCCCGTACCGGGTCAGGCCGAGACGCTCTTCGACGGCCACGAGTTCGCGGAGGAAGTCGGTGTCCGGCGTGGACTCCGTGAAGCCGCAGCGGGAGTAGAACGGGGCGTTCCAGGGTACATCCGCGTAGGTGCGCAGCGTGAGCTGCGTGCGACCCCGCCGGCGGGACTCTTTCTGGGCCGCCATGACGAGGGCGCGACCGATACCGCGGCGAGCGGAGGCGGGGTGGACGGACAGCTGCTCCAGATGGGCGTACCCGGGTCCCTCCAGCACCTGCACGAACCCGACCGGCACCTGGAGTCCGCCGGCAGGCTCCGCCGTAGGGGAGCAGGTGGCCACCAGGACGAACCCCTCGGCGCGCCGGCGGTCGTCGGCTGTCGACGGCGGGGGCCAGTCCTCGGCACCGAAGCGATCGGTCAGAAGGCTGTCAGCGGCGCGCTCGATCTCCTCCAGGACGGTATGGTCCTGATCCGTCGCGTTTCGGATGAGGGCGGTCATGCACGGTCCGCGGGCAGAGCGGCGATTGCCTCGATCTCGACGAGCTGGTCGTCGTAGCCGAGGACGGTCACGCCGAGGAGGGTGCTGGGGACGTCGTGAGCGCCGAACGCGGCGTGGATGATGTCCCAGGCCGTGACGAGGTCCCGCTGCGCGGAGGAGGCCACCAGGACCCGCGTGCCGATGACATCCGTCGGAGCGGCGCCGGATGCCTTGAGCGCGTCGGCGAGGAGGGGAGCACGGAGCAGGCGGACGGCCGAAGACATGAGACGATCCTCTCATCGGGGGAGAACGATGAAGGCCCCGTCCGATCGGACGAGGCCTTCATCGAAGGGGAGTGACGACTTACTCGTCGTCCTCCGACTTCTTCTTCCGAGGCTTCTTGACGGGCTCGGTCGAGATCACCGTGCTGGGCGTGTTCGGCGTCTCGTCGACGTGCGTCTCGTCGACCGTGAGCGGCGCGTCCGGGAATCCGGCACGCTCGTGAGCGCCCTGGATCTCGGCGGCCTCCGCCTCCTCGTTCCCCGCAGTGACGTGATGCTGGTGCGCGTCAGCCGCGTCGATCTCGGCCTGCGTGAGCGGGGCGAGACGGTCCTCGAAGAACCAGCGCGACATCGCCGAACGGAGGTTCTCCGTCCACGGGATGCGGCCCTTGGCGTTCGGGCGGACGACCAGCGGCTCGTAGCCGTCGACGTCGATGAGCTTCCAGCGGTCGTAGACGTCGACCGGCTGGTGCACCTCGATGAACTCGCCGCCGGGGAGACGCACGATGCGGCCCGACTCGAAGCCGTGCAGGACGATCTCGCGGTCCTTCTTCTGGAGCGCGATGCAGATGCGCTTCGTGACGAAGTAGCCGATGATCGGGCCGAGGAACAGCAGCGCCTGCAGCGTGTGGATCACGCCCTCCATGGTGAGCATGAAGTGCGTGGCGATGAGGTCGGACGAGGCCGCCGCCCACAGGACCGCGTAGAAGATGACGCCGGCGACGCCGATCGCGGTGCGGGTGGCCGCATTGCGCGGACGCTGGGCGATGTGGTGCTCACGCTTGTCGCCGGTGACCCACGCCTCGATGAACGGGTAGATCGCGACGATGACGATGAACAGGCCGAGCACGGCGACCGGGGCCAGGATTCCGAACGACCAGGTGTGGTCGAGGAACACGATGTCCCAGTTCGACGGTGCCAGGCGCAGCGCGCCGTCCGCGAACCCGATGTACCAGTCCGGCTGCGTACCGGCCGAGACGGGGGAGGGGTCGTAGGGGCCGTAGTTCCAGATCGGGTTGATCTGGAAGAACGTCGCGATCAGCACGATGGTGCCGAAGACGATGAACAGGTAGCCACCCATCTTGGACATGTAGACCGGCATCATCGGGTAGCCCACGACGTTGTCGTTCGTGCGGCCGGGGCCGGCGAACTGCGTGTGCTTGTTGATGATCATGAGCATCAGGTGCACCGCGATGAAGGCGATGACCAGCATCGGGAGCAGCAGGATGTGCAGCGTGTACAGGCGACCCACGATGTCGGTGCCGGGGAACTCGCCGCCGAAGAGGAGGAACGAGGTCCAGGTGCCGATCAGCGGGAGACCCTTGATCATGCCGTCGATGATGCGCAGACCGTTACCCGACAGCAGGTCGTCGGGGAGCGAGTAACCGGTGAAGCCCTCGGCCATCGCGAGGATGAACAGCACGAAGCCGATCACCCAGTTCAGCTCGCGCGGCTTGCGGAACGCGCCCGTGAAGAACACGCGCAGCATGTGCACGCCGATGCCGGCGATGAAGACGAGCGCGGCCCAGTGGTGGATCTGGCGGACCAGGAGGCCACCGCGGAGGTCGAACGAGATGTGCAGGGTCGACTCGAGGGCCGACGACATCGCGATTCCGCGCATGGGGGCGTAGGCGCCGGTGTAGTGGGTCTCCACCATCGACGCCTGGAAGAAGAACGTCAGGAAGGTTCCGGAGAGGAACACGACGACGAAGCTCCAGAGCGCGATCTCACCGAGCATGAACGACCAGTGGTCAGGGAAGATCTTGCGACCCAGCTCCTTGACGAAGCCGGAGAGGCTCGTGCGCTCATCGATGTAGTTCGACGCGGCGCCGACGAAGCGGCCGCCGAGAGGCGCCTTGGTGTCCTTCTCGTCCTTGGACAGCGTTGCGGTGCTCAATGGCGCTCCCAGAAGCTCGGGCCGACGGGTTCGGTGAAGTCGCTGCGTGCGATGAGGTAGCCCTCGTCGTCCACGGTGATGGGCAGCTGAGGCAGCGGCCGAGCGGCCGGGCCGAAGATGACCTTCGCGTGGTCCGTGACGTCGAACTGCGACTGGTGGCACGGGCACAGCAGGTGGTGGGTCTGCTGCTCGTACAGCGCGACGGGGCAGCCGACGTGCGTGCAGACCTTGGAGTACGCGACGATGCCGTCGTAGGACCAGTCCTTGCGGTCCTCGGCCTCGATGAGCTGCTCCGGGCGGAGGCGCATCATCAGCACGATGGCCTTGGCCTTCTCCTCGAGGTAGCCCTCATCGTGACCGAGCTCCGCGAGATCCTCCGGGATCACGTGGAAAGCGGAGCCGAGCGTGACGTCGGCGGCACGGATGGGGGTGCCGTCGGGGTCGCGGACGAGGCGCATGCCCTCATCCCACATCGTGTGCTTCAGCAGCGCGACCGGGTCGCCCGCGGTGGGGTCGTCCGGCGTGGAGTGCGGGGCGAGGCCACGGAACAGCGTCACACCGGGGATGATCGACGCGACGATCGCCGCGAACAGCGAGTTGCGGATCATCGTGCGGCGACCGAAGCCGGACTCCTCGTTGGCGTCTGCGAAGGCCTTGATGGCCGCCTCACGCGTCGAGTCCTTGCCCCGGGTGGGGTGGCGGAGCTCGACGTGCTCCTTGTCGGACATGAGGGCCTTCGACCAGTGGATCGCGCCGATGCCCAGAGCCAGCAGCGCGAGCGCGATGCCGAGACCGATGAAGAGGTTGTTCTGACGGATGTCGATGAGAGCGCCGCTCTCGATCGGGAACAACATGTAGGCGGCGACCGCCCAGATGCTGCCGGCGAGCGACAGGTAGAACAGCGTGTAGACGGTGCGGACGGCGGCCTTCTCAGCGCGCGGGTCCTTGTCGGTCATCCGCTCGCGGTGCGGCGGAAGACCGGGGTTCTGCACGGGATCGCTGACTGCGACACCCAGCCCCGGAGAGGGCTGGTAGGCCCTGTCAAGAGCCTGCGAGTCGTCGTCGTGTGCCATGGTGCTCCTCGTACGTTCCTCTTCGATGAATAAGCGTCAGTTGGACTTCGCCGTGATCCACACGGTGATGGCGACCAGAGCGCCGATACCGAAGATCCACACGAACAGGCCCTCGGAGACCGGTCCGAGCGAGCCGAGGGAGAAGCCGCCGATCTGGACGGACTGCTGCTGGAAGAGCAGAGCCGAGATGATGTCGCGCTTGTCCTCGTCGGACAGGTTCATGTCGCCGAAGACCGGCATGTTCTGCGGGCCGGTGACCATGGCCGCGTAGATGTGCAGCGCGCTGGTCTCCGTGATGGCCGGAGCGTACTTGCCCTCGGTGAGAGCGCCACCGGCGGCGGCCACGTTGTGGCACATCGCGCAGTTGACGCGGAAGAGTTCGGCGCCGTGCGCCACGTCGCCCTCGCCGTCGATGATCTCGTCAGCGGGGTACGTCGGGCCGGGGGCCTCGGACTGCACGTAGGCCGCCATCGCGAGGATCTGCTCCTCGGTGAACTGCGGCTCCTTCTGCGGAGCCTGCGGTCCCTGCATCTGCAGCGGCATACGACCGGTCGACACCTGGAACTCCACCGCCAGCTCGCCGACGCCGTAGAGGCTCGGGCCGTTGGGGGTGCCCTCCAGGTCGAGGCCGTGGCAGGTGGCGCAGTTGGCCGTGAACAGCTTCTCGCCGTCTTCGACCGTCAGCTGCGTCGACGCCGTGGGGGCGTCGTTGGCGGCGAAGGCCGCCGTCGCGCCCGCGTACACCGCACCGGTGATCATGAGGCCTGCTCCGATGAGTGCGGCCGCCGCCAGTGGGCTGCGACGACCGCTCGAACGGCGCTTCTTCTCTCGTGCCATCTCGGGGATCAGCTCCGCTCTTATTTCAGGAAGTAGATAACGAAGAACAGCACGATCCAGACGACGTCGACGAAGTGCCAGTAGTAGGACACCACGATCGAGGAGGTCGCCTCCTTGTGCCGGAAGTTCTTGACGGCGTACGCGCGGCCGATCACCAGGAGGAACGCGACGAGTCCGCCGGTGACGTGGAGGGCGTGGAAGCCGGTGGTGATGTAGAAGGCCGAGGCGTAGGCGTCAGCCTGGATCGGCATTCCCTCGGCGACCAGCTGGGCGTACTCCCAGACCTGACCCGAGACGAAGATCGCGCCGAGGGCGAAGGTGAGGAAGAACCACTCGACCATGCCCCAGCCGAACAGACGACGGCGGCCGGCACCGTTCTTCTGTCCCTTGCCGATCTTGTACGGCTGCAGGTCCTCCGCCGCGAACACGCCCATCTGGCACGTGAAGGAGGAGAGCACGAGGATCGCCGTGTTCACTGCCGCGAACGGAACGTTCAGGAGCTCGGTACGGTCGGCCCACAGCTCGGGTGAGGTGCTGCGGAGGGTGAAGTAGATCGCGAAGAGTCCCGCGAAGAACATCACCTCGCTGCCGAGCCACACAATGGTGCCGACAGCTACCGGGTTGGGCCGCTTGATGGTTCTCGCCGCCGGGGCATACGTCGCTGAGGTCGTCACCCCTCCATTATGGCCGATCCGCGAGCGTGATTCTTGCACCCCCGACCCTCGATTCACCCTTCGAGGACTTAGGGGACCCTAAGAAAACACTGCGAATACCCGGTGAATACGCGGGAAACGCCGTTCCTTCGTCGCGTGGGCGCCCGCCCGGATCGCACTGCACGTTTTCTCTGCGCCGATAGGATCGCACACATGGCTGATTCCCTGACCTGGTCCGACGTGCTCACCTCTCTCCTGGAGCGTCGCGACCTCAGCGTCTGGGAGTCCACCTGGGCCATGCGGCGGATCATGCAGGGCGAGGTCTCCGAAGCGCAGCTCGCCGGGTTCCTCGTCGCTCTGCGCGCAAAGGGCGAGACGATCGACGAGATCGTCGGTTTCCGGGATGCCATCCTCGAAGCCGCCGTGCCGCTTCCGGTCTCTCCGGACGTGCTGGACATCGTCGGCACGGGCGGGGACCGCGTGGGTACGGTGAACGTCTCGACGACAGCGGCCGTCATCATCGGCGCCACCGGGATCCCGGTCGTCAAGCATGGGAATCGGGCCGCGAGCTCCGCGTCCGGCTCCTCCGATGTCCTCGGTGCCCTCGGCCTGGAACTCTCGCTCGATCCTGACGCCGTCGCCTCGATCCTCGACCGGACGGGTATCACCTTCGCCTGGGCGGGGGCCTTCCACCCCGGTTTCAAGCACGCCGGCGCGGTCCGTTCGCAGCTCGGCGTGCCCACGGTGTTCAACATGCTCGGACCTCTCTGCAATCCGGCGCGCGCCGAGGCGAACGCGGTCGGCGTGGCGCAGATGGAGCGGGTGCCGCTCATCACCGGCGTCTTCCGCACGCGGGGAGCGACGGCGCTGGTCTTCCGCGGCGACGACGGCCTCGACGAGCTCACGACCACCGGCCACAGCCGCATCTGGGAGGTCACCCGCGGGGACATCCACGAGCACGACCTCGACCCGCGCGACCTGGGGATCCCCCTCGCCGACCTCTCCGATCTCATCGGCGGCTCTCCCGCCCACAACGCCGAGATTCTCCGCCGGACCCTCGCGGGGGAGCAGGGGCCGGTACGGGACATCGTGCTCCTCAATGCCGCCGCCGGAATCGTCGCCTTCGAGCTGTCCCAGGACGCGACCCAGGTGCAGCGGCCGATCCTCGAGCGCCTCCGCGACGGGCTCGCCCGGGCGTCCGCGGCGGTGTATGACGGGAGTGCGCTGGCGAAGCTCGACCAGTGGATCGGCGTGAGCCGCGAGCTGGCTGCCCCGAAGGAGTGACCATGGACCCGGTCGACGCGCTGCTCGAGATCGCTTCGCTGCTGGAGCGCGAGCGGGCGTCGCGGTACCGGGCCAAGGCGTTCCGCCAGGCCGCGGCCACGTTCCAGGAGCTTCCGTCCGACGTGCAGGGCGACCCGACGCGTCTCCGGGCGGCCAAGGGCATCGGCGAGTCGACGTTCGCCGTCATCCGGCAGGCTCAGGCCGGAGAGGTGCCGGAGTACCTCGTGGAGCTCCGCGGCGACGTCGAACCGGAGAAGGCGTCGGTGCTCCGCGGGAAGCTGCGCGGGGACCTGCACGCCCACACCGAGTGGTCGGACGGGACGACCTCCATCGAGGTGATGGCTGCTGCCGCCCGCGCGCAGGGCCACGAGTACCAGGCCATCACCGACCACTCTCCGCGCCTCCGTGTCGCGCGTGGACTGTCGGCGGAGCGGCTCCGCGAGCAGATCCCGCAGGTGCGGGCGCAGTCGGGGGACGGCTTCACACTGCTCGCCGGTATCGAGGTGGACATCCTGGAAGACGGAGCCCTCGATCAGGACGAGGCGCTCCTCACGGACCTGGACATCGTCGTCGCCTCGGTGCACTCCAAGCTCCGCATGGACGGACGGGCGATGACCGCGCGGATGATCGCGGCCGTCTCGCATCCCCGGGTGAACGTCCTCGGACACTGCACCGGCCGGCTCGTGCAGGGTGACCGGGGCACGCGCCCGCCCTCGGCCTTCGATGCCGCCGCGGTGTTCGCGGCGTGCGCGGAGAACGGGGTGGCGGTCGAGATCAACTCCCGTCCTGAGCGTCAGGACCCGCCGGACGAGCTCATCGCGATCGCGCTGGAGGCGGGATGCCTCTTCTCCATCGACTCCGACGCACACGCCCCCGGGCAGCTCTCCCTGCTGGACCACGGTGCCGAACGGGCGGAGCGTGCCGGCGTTCCAGCGTCACGCATCGTCACCACGTGGGGGCTTTCGCGTCTGCTCGCCTGGGCGGAGTGACGTCCGGCCGGATCAGCCCTCGGTGATCTGGTTCGCGGCCGCGGTGACCGCGGTGACGGCGCGTGTCATCGAGCTTCCGAGGTTCCAGCGCTCGGCGAGGGCCGTTGCTTCTTCGGCTTCCTCCGACGTGAGGGCGTGCAGGGCGACTTCCGGGGCAGCGATCGGAAGCGACGTGGCGACGGCGACGACGGTCGGAGCGACGTCGAGGTAGGCCTGCGCATCGAGGATCTTCGCGCGGATGCCGGCACTCATGCCTTCACCGGCTTCCGCGGCCTCCCGGATGCCGAGCAGGTCGCCGTGCTTCTGCAGCAGAGTGGCCGCCGTCTTCTCGCCGATGCCGGCGACGCCGGGAAGACCATCCGACGCGTCCCCGCGCATCGTCGCGAAGTCCGCGTACTGCGTCGGCAGGACACCGTACTTCGCGACGACCGTCGCGTCCGTGACGACTTCGAGGTTGCTCATGCCGCGGGCCGTGTAGATCACGCGCACGTCGCGCTCGTCGTCGATGAGCTGGAACAGGTCGCGGTCGCCGGTGACGATGTCCACGGGCATCGTCGCGTTCGTTGCGAGCGTGCCGATTACGTCGTCCGCTTCGTGCTCGGCGACGCCGACGATCGGAATGCCGATGGCCCCGAGCGTCTCCCTGATCAGGGGGATCTGCGCCTCCAACGGGTCGGGGACCTCTTCGACGTCCGGGGCGCCAGTCACGACCTCCACCACCCGGTGGGTCTTGTAGCTGGGGATGAGGTCGACCCTCCACTGCGGACGCCAGTCGTCATCCCAGCAGGCCACGACGTGGGTCGGCTGATACGTGGTGACCAGCTTGGCGATCATGTCCAGCAATCCGCGTGCAGCGTTGATTGGGGAGCCATCGGGGGCCGTCACCTTGTCTGGCACGCCGTAGAACGCACGGAAGTAGAGGCTGGCGGTGTCGAGCAGCATGAGGCGTTCGGCGCGGGTCATGGGTTCAGGGTAGAGCGTGCCAGATCAGGTGCTCAGCAGCCCGGCGCCGCGGGTCGTTCTTCGCACGTCCGTGCCACGAGCGCGGTGGTCGCCTCGTAGATGCGGACGCTCCGGGACGGTCCGTCGACGGACAGCTCACCGGACACGGGGAACCACCCCCCGCCGATGTCGACCTCCGCGGTGTAGACGACCACGGTGCTCGTGGAGTACGTACCCCGATGCGCGAAGGTATGGCTGGTCGGTGTCGCCGTGAACGGCGCCTGGCCGAGCTCTTCCCAGGTACGGCCGCCGTCGGGCGTCGTGGCCGTCGTGCCGTCCCCGTGGTCGAAGATGACGCGGACCGGTGTGAAGCGTACGGTCACCGGCCGATCGAGCAGGGTACCGGTCGCCGTGTGTGTGGCGACCTTCGCCACGAAGTTGGTCGGCATACCTGCGACGCCCGCGTTCCCCGGCTCGGCGGCGGTCGTCACCGGTGCGGGGGCGAACTGTGCGAGATCCTCGATCGTGAGCGCTCGCCCCGCCTCCTTCGTCACCCGCACCCCGTACATGCCGCACGAGCGGCTCAGCGGCGTGTCATCTGTCCGGCACGGTTCGTGCTTTTGTTCTGGGTTAGAGGGGGATTTGGAAGGCTCGAGACCTGGAGCGTTTGACGTGGAGCGCTTCTCGGCAGCGGCGATCGTCAGGCGGTTTCCGGTGGTGGAGCACCCAGTTACGAAGGACACCGCCGCGTTGCAGCCACTGCTTGATGGAGCAATGAAGCCGAGCGTTGAAAGTGTGATCGCGATGACCGCGGTTAAGAGGCGCACGCAAACTCCTCAGAGTTCTGAAGGTCGGAGATCGTCGAGGCGGCGTTGGCGGTAGCGGCAAAGGTCACCACTGTGGGTTGCAGGGCTGGTCTATCTGGAGCGACGATCGAAGCGCCGTCAGAGTCGACGACATCCACTTCACTGACGTCTATACAAACCCGAGCCTGGACCCCACCCGTGTCGGCGTCGGCGGACACCCCGCTCACCCATGAAAACCGCGTCCTGCCTGAGGTGCGGACTCCTTCGGCATGAAATTGGCTGAATGCGCGCCTGGTGGATTCAGCCGCTGGCCCCGATAGATGACTGAAGACGCCCTCGAAGGTTGCCGGGTCAGAGAAGTCGACGCGATTGAGCGCGTCAATGTATTCGGAGAAGGTGGCCTCGGCGGCGGCGAAGGCTTCTTCTTCGGAGGTGAACGCGGGGGAGGGGGTCGGCGTGGACTCCGGAGCGGGGGTGCATCCGGAGAGCAGCGAGACGCCGAATGCCAGCACGGCCAGGAGACGGAGAGGGGTGGGCGACATCACCGAGCCACCGTATGCGGAATGCGCAGGTCGCCGCGGGCGTTATCCACAGAGCGGCTGCGGGAGATCCGCCCCTTCATCGGGCGACAACTTCTGGTAGCCTGAACTGTCACTCGTGGCGTGTACACGCATGCCCAGGTGACGAACACACCACAATCCACCTGCTGCGAAGCACATCCCGGCCGTGCGCGGCCATGCTCCGCAGCCCGAGTATCCATTCACAAGGACAACCCACTACATGACTACCGCAACGACCGCCCCGGCCACCAAGCAGGTCGCCATCAACGACATCGGATCTGCTGAGGACTTCCTGGCCGCGGTCGAGAAGACCCTGAAGTTCTTCAACGACGGCGACATCATCGAAGGCACGATCGTGAAGATCGACCGCGATGAAGTCCTGCTCGATGTCGGCTACAAGACCGAGGGTGTCATCCCCTCGCGCGAGCTCTCGATCAAGCACGACGTCGACCCCAACGAGGTCGTCAAGGTCGGCGACGAGGTCGAGGCCCTGGTTCTCCAGAAGGAGGACAAGGAAGGCCGCCTGATCCTCTCCAAGAAGCGTGCGCAGTACGAGCGCGCCTGGGGAGACGTCGAGAAGATCAAGGAGAACGACGGCGTCGTCACCGGTACGGTCATCGAGGTCGTCAAGGGTGGACTCATCGTCGACATCGGCCTCCGTGGCTTCCTCCCGGCCTCGCTCATCGAGCTGCGCCGCGTCCGCGACCTCACGCCGTACCTCGGCCAGGAGATCGAGGCGAAGATCCTCGAGCTCGACAAGAACCGCAACAACGTCGTCCTCAGCCGCCGTGCGCTGCTCGAGCAGACGCAGTCGGAGTCGCGCACCACGTTCCTGAACAACCTGCACAAGGGTCAGGTCCGCAAGGGTGTCGTCTCCTCGATCGTCAACTTCGGTGCATTCGTGGACCTGGGTGGCGTGGACGGCCTCGTGCACGTCTCCGAGCTGTCCTGGAAGCACATCGAGCACGCCTCCGAGGTCGTCGAGGTGGGCCAGGAGGTCACCGTCGAGATCCTCGAGGTCGACCTCGACCGCGAGCGCGTCTCCCTGTCGCTGAAGGCGACGCAGGAGGACCCGTGGCAGGTCTTCGCCCGCACCCACGCGATCGGTCAGGTCACGCCGGGTAAGGTCACCAAGCTCGTCCCGTTCGGTGCGTTCGTCCGCGTCGCCGACGGCATCGAGGGCCTCGTCCACATCTCCGAGCTCTCCAGCAAGCATGTCGAGCTGGCCGAGCAGGTCGTGTCGGTCGGCGAAGAGGTCTTCGTCAAGGTCATCGACATCGACCTCGAGCGTCGTCGCATCTCGCTGTCGCTGAAGCAGGCCAACGAGTCGGTCGACCCCAACGGCACCGAGTTCGACCCGGCCCTGTACGGCATGCTCGCCGAGTACGACGAGAACGGCGAGTACAAGTACCCGGAGGGCTTCGACGCCGAGACCGGTGCGTGGAAGGAAGGCTTCGACGCCCAGCGCGAGGCATGGGAGCAGGAGTACGCTGCGGCTCAGGCTCGCTGGGAGGCGCACAAGGCTCAGGTCGCGAAGGCGGCGGAGGCCGAGGCTGCGGCCGGCGACGACTTCGGCGGCCAGTCCTTCTCGAGCGAGTCGGCCGGCGCCGGCACGCTCGCCGATGACGAGGCTCTCGCGGCTCTGCGCGAGAAGCTCTCGGGCGGCAACTCCTAAGCAACACTCCGAAAAGGGTCGTCACCCCGCCTCACGGCGGGCGTGGCGGCCCTTTTCGCATGCCCGGAAACCAGCGGAACAGCTGCGTGACGCAACATTACGGCCGCATTCGTAACATTGCGGAGCCTCCGACAGCATGGGGACATGACCGCCCTCCTGCCCCCTGCGTCGCGCACCGCTGCGGCCCCGAAGACAACGGGCTCCGCACAGCCTGTGCGCCTCGACGGCATCGCGCGGTCGTTCCCGCTCGCGCAGGGGCGACGCGAGGTGCTCCGCGATCTCGACCTGGACATCGCCGCCGGGGAGATCGTCGCCGTCGTCGGTCCGTCCGGGTGTGGGAAGTCGACACTGCTGCGCCTCATCGGCGGGCTGGACACCCCCACCCGGGGGACGATCCGCCTGGACGGCTCCGGTGTCGCCGATGTCGACGAGCGCACGGCGATCGCGTTCCAGGAGCCGCGGCTGCTCCCGTGGCGTACCCTCGCGCAGAACGTCGAGCTCGGTCTTCCCCGCGGCGTCTCCCGCGGCGTCGGACGCACTCGGGTCCGCGAGCTGCTGCAGCTCGTCGGTCTCGAGCACGCCGCCGACCAGCGCCCCCGTGAAGTGTCCGGAGGCATGGCGCAGCGCGCGTCCCTCGCCCGGGCTCTTGCCAGGAACCCCGGAGTCCTGCTGCTCGACGAGCCTTTCGGTGCGCTCGACGCCCTCACGCGCCTTCGCATGCACGACCTGCTCCTGAAGATCCACGCGGCCGAGCCCACCACGGTGCTGCTCGTGACCCACGACGTGGAAGAGGCCCTCTATCTCGCCGACCGCGTGCTGCTGCTGCGCACCGTCGGCGACGCGGATGACACGGCGTCGTCCGTCGCGCGGACGATCCGCGTCCCCGGCATCCGCCCCCGAGACCGCGCCGACCGCGGCCTCGCCGACCTGCGCGCCGAGCTCCTCGAAGGGCTCGGCGTCGACACGCACCACCACACCCCCGAGGAGACCCGATGAGCACCATCACCCGCCGTATCATCCCTGCGATCGCCGTCGCCGGGACGATGATGCTCGTCGCCACCGGCTGCGTCGCCGGCGAGAACGCGTCCGCCGAGGCCGAGTCCACCCCCGCCGGGAACGGCAAGTGGTCGGCGGACACGCTGTCCATCGACTTCGCGACCTACAACCCCCTCAGCCTCGTGATCCGCGACCAGGGCATCCTGGAGGACATCCTCGGTGACGACGTCACCGTCGAATGGGTGCAGTCCGCCGGGTCGAACAAGGCCAACGAGCTCCTCCGCTCGGGTTCGGTCGACGTGGGATCGACGGCGGGCTCGGCTGCACTGCTCGCCCGCGCGAACGGTTCGCCCATCCAGGTGATCGACATCTTCTCCCAGCCCGAGTGGTCGGCCATCGTCGTCGGTCCCGACAGCGACATCACCTCGGTCGAGGACCTCAAGGGCGCCTCCGTCGCGGCCACCAAGGGCACCGACCCCTACTTCTTCCTCCTCCAGGCCCTGGAGGAGGGCGGGCTGTCGCTGGCCGACGTCGAGGTGCAGAACCTCCAGCACGCCGACGGGCGCGCGGCGCTCGACGGCGGTTCCGTCGACGCGTGGGCGGGACTCGACCCCATCATGGCCGCCGCGGAGCAGGAGTCGGGCGACAAGCTCATCTACCGCAACGTCGACTTCAACACCTACGGCTTCCTCAACGCGACCGAGGACTTCATCGACAACCACCCCGACCTCGCTCAGGCCGTCGTCGACGCCTACGAGGAGGCGCGTGCGTGGGCGCTCGAGAACCCGGAAGAGACGGCCGCCCTGCTGGCCGAGGTCGCCGGCATCGACCTCGAGGTCGCGACCACGGTCATCCAGGAGCGGTCGAACCTCGACGTGAACGGCGTCCCCGGTGACGACCAGCTCGCCGTGCTCGAGAAGATCGCCCCGGTGCTCGTCGAGTCCGGCGACGTCCAGGGCGGGCAGGAATCCGTCGACAAGGCGCTGTCCAGCATCATCAACGACACCTTCGCGACGAAGGCGGGCGCAGGCGAGTGACCGGTTTCGAGGATCGGGTGGTCGTCCCGGCGCAATCGCGGGACACACTCGAGTTCGCGAAGGGTGCTCCCCGGCGGGGGACGGGAGGAGCACGGCGTGGTCTGCCGCCCGTCGTGCGGGTCCTCGGGGGCTTCCTGCTCCCGGCCGTGATCCTCATCGCCTGGCAGGTGGTCACGACGGCCGGTCTCATCGAGCCATACCGACTCCCGGCGCCGGCGTCGGTCTTCCAGGCCGGGGTGGAACTCGCCGAGTCCGGTCAGCTCTGGACCCACATCGCCATCTCGGTCCAGCGGGTGCTGCTCGGGTTCGCGATCGGCTCCGTCGTCGGCCTCGCCGCGGCCGGCATCGTCGGGCTGTCGCGCTGGGGTGACGTGCTGCTCAGCCCGACGCTCGCCGCGGTTCGCGCGGTGCCGTCGCTCGCCTGGGTGCCGCTGCTGATCCTGTGGATGCAGATCGGCGAGGAGTCCAAGGTGACCCTCATCGCGATCGGCGCGTTCTTCCCGGTCTACACGACGGTCGCCTCGGCGCTCCGGCATGTGGATCCGCAGCTCGTCGAGGCGGGACGCTCGTTCAGCCTGCACGGATGGTCGCTGTTCCGCACGGTCCAGCTCCCGGCTGTCGTGCCGTCCGTCGTCTCCGGCCTTCGCCTCGCGCTCGCCCAGGCGTGGCTGTTCCTCGTGGCCGCCGAACTGATCGCGTCGTCCATGGGGCTCGGCTTCCTGCTGACGGACTCGCAGAGCACGGGTCGCGTCGACCGCATCCTGCTCTCCATCTTGCTGCTCGCGCTGCTCGGCACGATCACCAACGGCGTGCTCGCGCTGTTGGAGAAGTACCTGCTGCGGCGATGGACGTGACGACGACCGAGGCTCGGCTGCGGGAGGAACGGATCTATCCTCCGTCGCCCGCGTTCCTCGATGCCAACGTGACCGCGGAAGCCTATGCCCGCGCGGCCGCTGACCCTCTGGCCTTCTGGGAGGACGCGGCGCGCCGGCTGAACTGGGCGGAGCCGTGGACGGCCGTGCACGAGTGGGACCCGCCCGTCGACGGTGCGGTCCCGGCAGCGCGATGGTTCCTCGGCGGCCGACTGAACGTCGCGGTGAACTGCGTGGACCGTCATGTCGACGCCGGGCGCGGAGACAAGGTGGCGCTGCACTTCGAAGGGGAGCCCGGTCACCGGGTCTCGGTGACCTACGCCGACCTCCAGCGCCGGGTGGCCCAGGCGGCGCACGCGCTGGAAGGCCTCGGGATCCGACCCGGCGACCGTGTGGTGATCTACCTCCCCGTGCTCGTGGAGACGGTGGTCATCACGCTCGCCTGCGCGCGGATCGGAGCCGTCCACTCCCTCGTCTTCGGAGGGTTCTCCGCAGAGGCCGTGCGTTTCCGGCTCGAGGACACCGGGGCGAAGCTGCTCGTCACCAGCGACGGCCAGTTCCGGCGGGGGACGGCGACCGAGGTCGAATCCGCCGCCGATGCCGCCGCTGCCGGACTGCCGGAGCTCGAACACGTCCTCGTGCTCCGTCGCACCGGACAGAGCGTCCCGTGGACCGAAGGGCGGGACGTGTGGTGGCACGACGTCGTCGACACGGCCCCCACCGCGCATCAGGCGAAGGCCTTCGACGCCGAGCACCCGCTCTTCATCATCTACACCTCCGGCACGACGGGGAAGCCCAAGGGCCTCGTGCACACCTCCGGCGGCTATCTGACGCACGCGAGCTGGGCGCACTGGGCGCACTTCGACGCCAAACCCGACGACGTCCATTGGTGCACGGCCGATCTCGCCTGGGTCACCGCCCACACCTACGAGATCTACGGGCCGCTGTCGAACGGGCTCACCCAGGTCATCTACGAGGGCACGCCAGACACTCCGCGCCGCGAGCGGCACCTGGAGATCATCGAGCGCTACGGCGTCACGGTCTATTACACGGCCCCGACCCTCATCCGGACGTTCATGACCTGGTTCGGTGACGAGTTGCCGAGCGGCCACGACCTGTCGACCCTGCGACTGCTCGGCACGGTGGGCGAGGCGATCAACCCGGAGGCCTGGGTGTGGTTCCGCCGGAACTTCGGGCGGAATGAGCTCCCCGTCATCGACACGTGGTGGCAGTCGGAGACCGGTGCCGCGATGATCGCCCCCTTGCCCGGCATCACACCCCTGAAGCCCGGCTCCGCGTCGGTCCCGCTTCCGGGCATCGACGTCGCGGTGGTCGACGAGAACGGTGACGAGGTGGCGCCGGGCCGCTCCGGGACGCTGGTCGTCCGGCGTCCGTGGCCGGGGATGGCGCGGACCGTCTGGGGCAATCCGGAGCGCTACCGCGACGCGTACTGGTCCGCGTACGCAGGCGTGGGCGCGCACGGCGGCTATTACGTCGCCGGAGACGGGGCGACCCGGGACGCCGACGGATTCATCTGGATCCTGGGCCGGCTCGACGATGTCGTGAACGTGTCCGGACATCGCCTCTCGACGATCGAGATCGAGTCGGCGCTCGTGGCCCACGAGACGGTCGGCGAAGCCGGGTCCGCCGGTGTGGCGGACCCCGTCACCGGGCAGGCGGTCGTGGCGTTCGTCACCCCGTCCGGCCGGGCGGAGATCGACGCGCACGCGCTTCGCGCTGAGGTCGCCCGCGCGATCGGTCCGGTCGCGAAGCCGAAGCACGTCATCGTGGTGCCGGACCTGCCCAAGACACGCTCGGGGAAGATCATGCGTCGCCTGCTCGCGCAGCTCTGGGATGTCGAACAGGATCGGCGCGCGGGACGCACTCCGCAGCCCCTCGGAGACACGACGTCACTGCAGAACCCCTGGGCCGTCGACGACATCGCCGGCGCTCTCGCCGCAGAATCGAGGACATCATGACAGACGACCACCGCTTCGGGTTCCGCACCCGCGCTCTGCACGCCGGCGGCACACCGGACGCCGCCACCGGAGCGAGGGCGGTGCCGATCTACCAGACGACGTCGTTCGTCTTCGACGATGCGGCCGACGCCGGGAACCTGTTCGCGCTGCAGAAGTACGGCAACATCTACTCGCGCATCGGCAACCCCACTGTCGCCGCCCTGGAGGAGCGGCTGGCCTCGCTGGAAGGCGGTATCGGGGCGGTGGCGACCGCCTCCGGGATGAGCGCCGAGTTCATCACGTTCGCCGCGCTCGTGGGCGCGGGCGATCATGTCGTCGCCGCCGCGCAGCTCTACGGCGGCACGGTGACGCAGCTCGACGTCACCCTGCGACGGTTCGGCGTGGAGACGACGTTCGTCAGCTCCTCCGACCCGGCTGACTTCGCCGCGGCCATCCGTCCGGAGACCAAGGTCGTCTACGTCGAGATGATCGGGAACCCGTCGGGCGAGATCGCCGACATCGCGGGTCTCGCCGCCGTCGCGCATGAGGCGGGGGTGCCGCTCGTCGTCGACGCCACCCTGGCCACCCCCTACCTCGCGCGCCCGCTGGAGCACGGGGCGGACATCGTCATCCACTCGGTCACGAAGTTCCTCGGCGGCCACGGCACGACCCTCGGCGGTGTGGTCATCGAGAAGGGCACGTTCGACTGGGGCAACGGCAAGTTCCCGCAGATGACCGAACCCGTGGCCTCCTACGGCGGCATCTCCTGGTGGGGCAACTTCGGCGAGTACGGATTCCTCACCAAGCTGCGCTCCGAACAGCTGCGCGACATCGGACCCGCCCTGAGCCCGCAATCGGCCTTCACGCTCCTGCAGGGCGTGGAGACGCTGCCCCAGCGCATCGACGCTCACATCGCCAACGCCCGGGTCGTCGCCGAGTGGCTGGCTGCAGACACGCGCGTGTCCTACGTCACCTGGGCAGGGCTCGAAGGTCATCCGCATCATGAGCGTGCCGCCCGGTACCTGCCGCTGGGACCGGGATCCGTGTTCGCGTTCGGGGTCGCCGCCGAGGACGGCCGCGCCGCGGGGGAGGCGTTCATCGAGAACCTGCAGCTCGCGTCCCACCTCGCCAACATCGGCGACGCCCGCACCCTGGTGATCCACCCGGCCTCCACCACGCACCGTCAGCTCACCGAGGAGCAGCTCGTCGCCGCCGGCGTACGCCCCGACCTGATCCGCATCTCCGTCGGCCTGGAGGACGCGGAGGACATCATCTGGGACCTCGATCAGGCCCTCACCCTCGCGACGGGAGCCCACCGATGAGCACGACCTCCGCCGGCGACGCCTGCGCCCTTCCTCTGACCACGGATGCCGCCAGCTGCGCGCTCCCCGCGGCCGTCGAACCGGGCCGCACGTGGACCGGCCCCACGCAGCCGCAGCGGTTCGGACTGCTGCGGCGGGCGCGATCGATCGCCATCGTCGGGGCGTCGGGCAACCCCGCGCGGGCCTCCTATTTCGTCGCGACGTACCTGCTCTCCAGCACGCCCTACGACGTCTATCTCGTGAACCCGAGGGAGACCGAGATCCTCGGGCAGCCGGTGTATCCGTCGTTGAGTGCCCTGCCGGTGCAGCCCGACATCGTCGACGTCTTCCGTCGTCATGACGACCTGCCAGGGGTCGCGCAGGAGGCGGTCGACAGCGGGGCCAAGACGCTGTGGCTCCAGCTCGGCTCCTGGAACGAGGAGGCGGCCGCGATCGCGGAGGCGGCCGGGCTCTCGGTGGTCATGGACCGCTGCATCAAGATCGAGCACGCCCGGTTCCACGGCGGCCTGCATCTCGCCGGCTTCGACACCGGCGTGATCAGCTCCCGGCGGCAGCTGCTCGCGCGCTGAGGGGCGCTCGCTGGGTCCCCGGGGTGCTCACGCGCAGATCGTGTTCGCCGTGCTGCGTTGCAGCGTCACGGGAACCTGGAGGTCGGTGAGGTGCCAGTCGAGGCTGCGGCCGGTGAGCCGCGGCAACGAGGAGCACGTCCATGCGCGGTCGGGCGTGACGTGGCTGCCCGGGAGCACCCCCGCTTCGGTCCAGGAAGTCCATGTCCGGGGAAGGCCCGTCGCCCTCTTCAGATCCACGTCGACCTCGACGTGGTGCGACCCGCCCGGTGCGTTGGTGCTGATGTAGAAGTGGCCGGAGGTGTCGCTGATCTCCTCGTAGCGGATCGCCGTGATCGCGCAGGTCGTGGGGGCGGCCGACGGGCTGCTGTAGGCCTTGCACGTGTTCCCCGCGAACGGCGACAACCATGCCGAGGCGGAGGTCATCGTCGCCGTGACCACGGTCCGATCCGTCCACGCCGCGCTGGTGGTGGAGACGATTCCCTGAGCGACGGCCAGGAAGACGAGAGCCATCGCGACAACGAGGCCGGCCACCGGGGAGAACCTTCGTGCGGGTGTCACGTAGTCAGGGGCTTTCGTGCCGGTCGCTCGGCCGGGCTCATCATGCTAAGGCCGAGCAGCCCCAGGAGACCGAGGAACAGCGGGACGGCGACCGCCGGCGTCGTCATCCGCATGATGGCGGTTCCCCATCCGGGAAGCTGTACCGCCGGCTTCCACACGTCGCCGGTCACCGGATAGTCGAGCGCGTCGGAGAACTCGTTGTGGTCGCCTTTCATGGTGACCGTGCGCGCGCCGTCGGAGTCCGCGATGGCGGTGATGCGGTGGGTCACCAGGGAGTCGGTCAGCGCGCTCGGCAGGCTGACGACGTCACCGACCTCCAAGGATTCGGCGGGGACCTTCGTGGCGATGAGGAGGTCGCCCGTCATGATCTCGGGTTCCATGGAGCCCGAGATCACGACGAGCGGCTGGATGAGCCCGATCGCCGTGGCGCCCCAGACGACGCCGCAGCCCACGCCCATGGCAGCCAGCGCCCAGAGCACGGGCAGGGCGAGCCGGCGGAGGAGCTGCACCACGGTTCGTCCTTCGTCTCTGCTGCGGGGTTGGGGGGTCAGTTGGTGGCGGTGGCAGAGACCGTGACCAGGATCGTGCCGGTCTTGCCCTGGTTGCTCGTCGGCCAGTCGGCCGGGGTGGTGACGACGAGGTCGAACTCATCGGTCGCCGTGGAGCCGGAGGAGGTCAGCGACGCCGCGAGCCCGGTGATCGTCGCCGTCGGCTTGACTGTGAAGTCCGTCGCCGTGTTACCGGGGGCGTACTCGACGGTCGAGGTGAGTGCGGCGTTGACGGAACTGGCGTTCTTGACCCAGAGCTTGATGGTGCGGGTCTCGCCGGGGAGCAGGTTGGCCAGCTTCTCCGCGGGCACGACGAGCTCGATGCTGTTCTTCGCGGCTGACTCCTTCCAGGTGGTTCCGTCGGTGGAACCCTGGAGGTTGAAGGTGGCTCCTGCGGCCGGAGCGCTGAAGAAGGTGTTGTCGGTCCACGCGGCGCTCGTGAGCGCGGCACCGATTCCTCCGGTAGCGAGCACGGCCAGCGCGAACGCCATGATCGGGCGCCGCCGGGAGCGTCGCTCGGTGCGGTCAGGGCGTGCGGGGGCATCCGTGTTCGTCATGGCTTCGACGTTACGCAGCGCACCTCAGGGGACCGTCAAGTCTTCCTCAAGAGGGACCGAAGCTTTCCCGATTGTTCCGCGGCAGCGTCGAGCGCCGCCCTCGGACAGGCGTGGCAGGATGGTCGGATGCCGCTCATCGCTCTCACCGGAGGCATCGCGTCGGGGAAGTCCACCATCGCGAACCGGCTCGCCGAGCTCGGCGCGGTGATCGTCGACGCTGATCGGATCGTGCGCGAGGTCCAGGCGCCGGGATCCGAGGTGCTCGGCGCGATCGCGCGGACGTTCGGCGACGAGGTCATCGCCGGAGACGGTTCGCTCGACCGGGCCGCTCTCGGGGCGACCGTGTTCGCCGATCCGGACCGTCTCGCGCAGCTGAACGCCATCGTGCACCCTGCCGTGCGCGCCGAGTCCCAGCGCCGTTTCGACGCCGCGTTCCGTGCCGATCCGGATGCTGTCGTCGTCTACGACGTGCCGCTTCTCGTGGAGGCGCGTGTCGATGACCCGTGGGATGCGATCGTCGTCGCGCACGCGCCCGAGGAGGTCCGTCTCGAGAGGCTCGTCGGGCTGCGCGGGATGACGCCGGAGGAGGCGCGCCGCCGGATCGCCGCCCAGGTCCCGGACGAGCGGCGGCTCGCGATCGCCGACGTCGTCATCGACACCGCAGGATCGATCGCGGACACGCTGGCCCAGACGGACGCGCTCTGGGGCCGGCTCCGAGCGCACGGACGCGGCCCCGATGTCGGAGGGGCGGCATACGCTTGATGTATGCAGCCCACCCGCAGTGTCCGCCCCTTCGAGGTCATCAGCGAGTACGCCCCCGCCGGTGACCAGCCGCAGGCAATCGCCGAGCTGGCTTCCCGCATCAATGCGGGAGAGACGGACATCGTGCTGCTCGGTGCGACCGGAACAGGCAAATCGGCGACCACGGCGTGGCTCGTCGAACAGGTGCAGCGTCCCACGCTCGTGCTCGCGCACAACAAGACCCTCGCCGCACAGCTCGCCAACGAGTTCCGCGAGCTCATGCCGAACAACGCCGTCGAGTACTTCGTCTCGTACTACGACTACTACCAGCCCGAGGCCTACGTCCCGCAGACGGACACCTTCATCGAGAAGGACTCCTCGATCAACGCGGAGGTCGAGCGTCTCCGCCACTCGACGACGAACTCCCTGCTGAGCCGTCGGGATGTGGTCGTGGTATCGACCGTCTCCTGCATCTACGGCCTGGGTGCTCCGGAGGAGTACCTGCGCGCCATGGTCGCGCTCCAGGTGGGGGAGCGGTACGACCGCGACGCCCTGATCCGTCAGTTCATCGCGATGCAGTACAACCGCAACGACGTCGACTTCTCGCGGGGCAACTTCCGTGTCCGTGGCGACACGATTGAGATCATCCCGGTGTACGAGGAGCACGCCATCCGCATCGAGCTCTTCGGCGACGAGATCGAGGCGCTCTACTCGCTGCACCCGCTCACGGGCGAGGTCATCGAGAAGCTCGACGCCGTGCCGATCTTCCCCGCCTCGCACTACGTCGCGGGCACCGACGTCATCCAGCGCTCCATCGGCACGATCGAGCACGAGCTGGAGGAGCGGCTGAAGGAGTTCGAACGTCAGGGCAAGCTCCTCGAGGCGCAGCGCCTCCGGATGCGGACGACGTTCGACCTGGAGATGCTGCAGCAGCTCGGTTTCTGCTCCGGTATCGAGAACTACTCGCGTCACATGGACGGGCGCATGCCGGGGGAGCCCCCGCACACGCTCCTCGACTTCTTCCCTGACGACTTCCTGCTCGTCATCGACGAGTCCCACGTGACGGTGCCGCAGATCGGTGCCATGTACGAGGGCGACGCCTCCCGCAAGCGCACGCTCGTCGACCACGGCTTCCGCCTGCCGAGCGCGATGGACAACCGACCACTGCGCTGGGACGAGTTCAAGAACCGCGTGGGGCAGACCGTCTACCTGTCGGCGACCCCGGGCAAGTACGAGATGGGCATCGCCGACGGTGTGGTGGAGCAGATCATCCGCCCGACGGGACTGGTCGACCCGGAGATCATCGTCAAACCGTCGAAGGGACAGATCGACGATCTGCTCGAGGAGATCAGGCTTCGCGTGGAGCGGGACGAGCGCGTCCTCGTCACGACCCTCACGAAGAAGATGGCGGAGGAGCTGACCGACTTCCTCGGCGAGCACGGCGTCCGGGTGCGTTACCTGCACTCCGACGTCGACACCCTGCGTCGCGTCGAGCTTCTCAGCGAACTGCGCGCCGGTGTGTACGACGTCCTGGTGGGTATCAACCTGCTGCGAGAGGGACTCGACCTCCCGGAGGTGTCGCTCGTCGCGATCCTCGACGCGGACAAGGAGGGCTTCCTCCGCTCCGGGACGTCGCTCATCCAGACCATCGGTCGCGCCGCGCGAAACGTCTCCGGTGAAGTGCACATGTACGCGGACAACATGACGGACTCCATGGCGAAGGCCATCGAGGAGACCGACCGCCGGCGTGAGAAGCAGATCGCGTACAACAAGGAGCACGGCATCGATCCGCAGCCGCTGCGCAAGCGCATCGCCGACATCACCGAGGTGCTGGCGCGCGAGGGGCAGGACACGGCGGAGCTGATGTCCGGCCGGGGCCGCGCGTCGGGCAAGGGCAAGTCGCCGACACCGAACCTGCGGCGCACCGGGATCGCAGCCGAGGGCGCACAGCAGCTGGAGGCGACGATCCAGGACCTCACCGATCAGATGCTCGCGGCGGCCGCCGAGCTGAAGTTCGAGCTCGCCGGGCGTCTGCGCGACGAAGTGCAGGATCTGAAGAAGGAGCTCCGGTCGATGGAGCGGGCCGGGCACGCGTAGACGGAGACGATATGGACGCCGCAGGAGAGGAACTCGCCGACCGCGTCCGCGCGCTGCTCGGGGCCGACCCTTCCATCGAGGAGCGCCGGATGTTCGGGACCAGGGCGTTCCTCGACGAGGGGCGCATCCTCGTGGGCGCCCGGAAGGACGGGACGCTTCTCGTCCGCGTGGATGAGGAGAACGGGGCTGTCGCCGTGACGCTGCCAGGGGCCGCGCGTGCCGTGATGGGATCACGCACCATGGGGTCCGGCTGGATCGATGTCGCAGCCTCGGCGATCGCCGACGACGCCGCGCTCATGACGTGGATCGACATGGCCCGGGAGTCGGTCGGTGCCGCGCTCACCGATGACGACGACTGACGCCGAGCGAGCTTACGGGCAGTGCACCAGCGTCTTCGGGCCCGAGCGATCGATCTCGTGCTCGGTCATCGGCGCCCCGCACAGCGGACAGGCCCGTTCCGCGCGCTCTGCGGCGCTGGGCGGGGGCGTCTTCTCGTAGGGTCCGACCGAGGCCGGACCGGCGAGACGCACGAGGTTGGTGTTCACCCAGGTGTAAAGGCCCCCCGCCTCGCGGATGCGGGTGCGAAGAGGAGGGCGGCTGGAGTCGCGTGACATGTTCATTAGTGTACTAATGATTCGTGCAGATGTATAGTCGGGATCGTGACTGACACCGATGATCTGCTCCGGCTCGAGAACCAGCTCTGCTTCGCCGTGGTCACGGCGGCGCGGAACGTCGTCGCGATCTATCGGCCGATCCTCGAGCCGCTCGGGTTGACGCACCCGCAGTACCTGGTGATGCTCGCCCTGTGGGAGCGGTCGCCGCGGACCCTGAACGACCTCGCGGCCGACCTCGCGCTGGAGCCCGCGACTGCGTCGCCCCTCGTCAAGAGACTCGAGGCCGACGGCCTGGTGACGCGCCAGCGCAGCAGTGAGGACGAGCGTCGGCTGGAGATCACGCTCACCAACGCCGGCGCGGCTCTGCGCGCGAGGGCCGTGGACGTGCCGCGGCAGGTGATGGCCGCCGTCGGGATGGGCATCGGTGAGATCGCCGCTCTCCGGGACGGGCTCGGGGCCTTCGCGGGGCGGCGCTCGGACCAGAGCTGATCGGTTCCGCGTCCGGCGTAGAGCGGGCCGCTCGCCGTGACGACTCGAGGAAGCCACCTCGCCGGGAGCCCAAGCGTTGGGCGTTCTCGGAGCCGATGTCCGTGGCCCCTCGTAGACTTGTTCGGTGCCCATCGTCCCCGTTGCTTCCCCAGGAAAACTCAGTGTCCGCGGCGCCCGCGTGCACAATCTCAAGAACGTCGACATCGACATCCCCCGTGACTCGCTGGTGGTCTTCACCGGCCTCTCCGGATCGGGGAAGTCGAGCCTCGCCTTCGACACGATCTTCGCCGAGGGGCAGCGTCGGTACGTCGAGTCGCTGAGCGCCTACGCGCGACAGTTCCTCGGCCAGGTCGACCGGCCGGACGTCGATTTCATCGAGGGGCTGAGCCCGGCGGTCTCGATCGATCAGAAGTCGACGAACCGCAACCCTCGGTCGACGGTCGGCACGATCACCGAGATCTACGACTACATGCGTCTGCTCTGGGCGCGCATCGGCGTTCCGCACTGTCCGGTGTGCGGGGAGAAGATCCAGCGTCAGACCGTCCAGCAGATCGCCGACCAGCTCATGGAGCTCCCGGAGCGCACCCGCTACCAGGTCGTCGCGCCGATCGTCTCGCAGAAGAAGGGCGAGTTCGTCGACCTGTTCCGGGAGCTCGGGGCGAAGGGGTACTCGCGGGCGATCGTCGACGGCGAGCTCATCCAGCTGGCCGAGCCGCCGACGCTCAAGAAGAGCTACAAGCACGACATCGCCGTGGTCGTCGACCGCCTCGTCGCCTCGCCGGACATCCTCGGACGTGTGACCGACTCGGTGGAGACCGCTCTCGGACTCGCCGGCGGTGTGGTGCAGATCAACTACGTCGACGGCGAGGGAGACGACGCCTGGCAGACCTTCTCGGAGAAGCTCGCGTGCCCCAACGGCCACGCGCTCACCCTCACCGAGATCGAGCCGCGCACGTTCTCCTTCAACGCGCCGTTCGGCGCCTGCCCCGCCTGCTCGGGCCTCGGCACCCGCATGTCGGTGGACGTCGATCTGATGCTCGGCGACGAAGACCTCTCGATCCGCGAGGGCGTCATCATCCCGTGGACCACGCAGGGCAAGGGGCTCTTCCAGTACTACGAGCGCCTGCTCGAAGGACTCTCCCGCGACCTCGACTTCTCCCTCGACACCCCGTGGCGCGAACTGCACTCCGACGTCAAGGAAGCAGTCCTGCGCGGAGAGAACTACAAGGTCACCGTCAAGTGGAAGAACCGCTACGGCCGTGAGATGCGCTATGCCTCCGGTTTCGAGGGCGTGGTGCCGTACATCGAGCGGCAGTACCTGCAGGCCGAGTCAGACACCCAGCGCAGCCGGTGGGGCGAGTACCTCCGCGAGGTCCCGTGCCCGGTCTGCAACGGCGACCGTCTCAAGCCCGAGGTGCTGGCCGTGCAGGTGCACGGTCACTCCATCGCCGAGGTCTCGCACCTGAGCCTGGCCGACGCCCGGGCCTTCATGGAGAAGCTGCACCTCACCGACCGCGAGGCCAAGATCGCCGCCCAGGTGCTCCGTGAGATCCGGCTGCGCCTCGACTTCCTCCTCCAGGTCGGTCTGTCCTACCTCAACCTCAGCCGTTCGGCCGGCTCGCTGTCGGGTGGCGAGGCCCAGCGCATCCGCCTCGCCACGCAGATCGGCTCCGGGCTGACCGGCGTGCTCTACGTCCTCGACGAGCCGTCGATCGGACTGCACCAGCGCGACAACCGGCGTCTCATCGAGACGCTGCTCACGCTGCGCGATCTCGGGAACACCCTGATCGTCGTCGAGCACGACGAAGAGACGATCGAGGCCGCGGACTGGGTGGTCGACATCGGTCCCGGCGCGGGTGTGAACGGCGGGGCGGTGGTCCACTCCGGGCCGTACTCCGCGCTTCTCGCCGACACCGACTCCATGACCGGCGACTACCTCTCGGGCCGTCGAGAGATCCCGATGCCGGCGAAGCGCCGGAAGATCGACAAGAAGCGCATGCTGAGCGTCGTGGGCGCGCGCGCCAACAACCTCCGCAACGTCACGGCGGACTTCCCGCTCGGCGTCCTCACCGCGGTCACCGGCGTCAGCGGATCCGGGAAGTCGTCCCTCGTGAACGACATCCTGTACCAGGTGCTCGCGTCGCGGCTCAACGGCGCGCGAACGGTGCCGGGCAAGCACACCCGCGTGACCGGCCTCGACAACCTCGACAAGGTCGTGCACGTCGACCAGGCGCCGATCGGCCGCACCCCGCGATCGAACCCGGCGACCTACACCGGCGTCTTCGACCGCATCCGCACGCTCTTCAGCGAGACGCCCGAGGCGAAGGTCCGCGGCTACCAGCCGGGCCGGTTCAGCTTCAACGTCAAGGGCGGACGCTGCGAGGCCTGCTCGGGTGACGGCACGATCAAGATCGAGATGAACTTCCTCCCGGACGTGTACGTGGACTGCGAGGTGTGCCACGGCAAGCGGTACAACCGCGACACCCTCGCCGTGCACTACAAGGGCAAGAACATCGCCGAGGTGCTGGAGATGCCCATCGAGGAGGCGGCCGAGTTCTTCGAGCCGATCCAGGCCATCCACCGCTACATGAAGACCCTCGTCGACGTGGGGCTGGGGTACGTCCGCCTCGGGCAGTCCGCGACCACGCTCTCCGGTGGTGAGGCGCAGCGCGTGAAGCTCGCGACCGAGCTCCAGCGCCGCAGCAACGGTCGGAGCATCTACGTGCTCGACGAGCCGACGACGGGTCTGCACTTCGAAGACGTGCGCAAGCTCCTCGAGGTGCTGAACGGTCTGGTCGACAAGGGCAACACGGTGATCGTGATCGAGCACAACCTCGATGTGATCAAGTCGGCCGACTGGGTGATCGACCTGGGTCCGGAGGGCGGTTCCGGCGGCGGCACGATCCTCGCCACCGGCACGCCGGAGCAGATCGCGCGGGTCGAGGAGAGCCACACCGGCCAGTTCCTCGCCGAGATCCTGGGTGAGGGGCGCTCTGCGCGGAAGGCCAGCTGATGGCCGACGTGCTGCCGTACAAGCCCCGGGCGGGCGAGATCCCGACCGACCCGGGGGTGTACCGGTTCCGCGACGCCAACGGCCGGGTGCTGTACGTCGGGAAGGCGAAGAACCTCCGTCAGCGGCTGTCGAACTACTTCGCTCCGCTGCGGACGCTGCATGAGCGCACGCGTCGGATGGTGACGACGGCGGCGTCGGTGGAGTGGACGGTCGTGCCCACCGACGTCGACTCCCTCCAGCTCGAGTTCATGTGGATCAAGGAGTTCGATCCGCCGTTCAACGTCAAGTACCGGGACGACAAGTCGTACCCGTTCATGGCCGTGACGCTGGGCGACGAGGCGCCGCGCGTGCTCGTGACTCGGAACCGGAAGATCCCGGGGGCCCGCTACTTCGGTCCCTATCCGAAGGTCTGGGCGGTGCACGAGACCATCGACCTGATGATCAAGGCCTTCCCCATCCGCACCTGCAGCGACGCGAGCTACAAGCGTGCGATGCAGACGGGCCGCCCGTGCTTCCCCGGGCAGATCGGCAAGTGCGGCGGGCCGTGCTCGATGACGGTGTCGATCGAGGAGCATCGCGCCATGGTCGACGATTTCGTCGCGTTCATGGCGGGCGGTGACGAACGCTTCACGCGCGAGCTCACGCAACGCATGCTCGCCGCGTCGGCGGCGATGGACTACGAGGCGGCCGCGAAGTTCCGGGACAAGCTCTCCGCGATCGAGGCCGTGCTCGGCAAGAGCGCCCTCGTGCTGCCGGCGGACGAGGACGCCGACCTGTTCGGCATCGCCGAGGACGAGCTCGCGGCCGCGGTGCAGCACTTCGTCATCCGCGGCGGTCGTGTTCGAGGGGTCCGGGCCCTGACGATCGAGAAGGAGATCGACATCTCCGGCGGGGAGCTCGTGGAGCAGGTCCTCCAGCAGGCTTACGGGGAGGCGCAGGACGTGCCGCGCCGCATCCTCGTCCCGGTGCTTCCCGACGACGCCTCCGAGCTGGAGGTGTGGCTGCGTGAACGTCGAGGCCGGAAGGTCGAGATCGCGGTGGCGCACCGCGGCCAGCGGGCCGACCTCATGCGCACGGCTACCCTGAACGCCCAGCAGGCGCTGATCAGGCACAAGACCCGTCGGACGAGCGACTACGTCGCGCGCACGCAGGCGCTGACCGACCTGCAGGAAGCGCTGGGCATGGAGGAGGCGCCGCTCCGGATCGAGTGCTTCGACATCTCGCACCTCGGGGGAACGAACGTGGTCGCTTCCATGGTCGTGTTCGAGGACGGGCTGCCGCGCAAGGACCAGTACCGCACCTTCAACATCGCGGAGACCACGGACGACACCGACTCCATGTACCAGGTGCTGCGGCGTCGGCTGGCCTACCTCGACCGCCCGGAGGAGCAGGAGACCGTCGACCCGACCACCGACGAGGTGGTCGCGGAAGACGTCGGCGAGGCGGGTGTGCGCCGGAAGCCCCGGTTCGCCTACCCACCGCAGCTGCTGCTCGTGGACGGAGGGCAGCCCCAGGTCGAGGCCGCTGCCCGAGCCCTCCGCGACTCCGGACACACCGAGATCGCCGTCTGCGGCATCGCCAAGCGCCTGGAGGAGATCTGGCTTCCGGGAGATGATTTCCCCGTCATCCTCCCGCGGACCAGCGAATCCCTCTACCTGCTCCAGCGGCTCCGCGATGAGGCGCATCGATTCGCCATCACGCACCAGCGGAAGAAGCGCAAGAAGGACATCACGACGGTGCTCGCCGAGGTGCCCGGTCTGGGTGCGTCGCGGATCAAGGTCCTGCTGAAGCACTTCGGCTCGGTCACGGCGCTGCGCTCCGCCGAACCCCACCAGATCCAGGAGGTCCAGGGGATCGGACCGGTGCTGGCCCAGAACATCCATACGCACCTGTCCACTCGCTAGGCTGGGAGGCCGAGGGGGAGAAGGAGCAGTGAGTAGCGATGTCTGACGGGGAGAAGGGCGAGTTCCTCATCGTCACCGGGATGTCCGGCGCGGGGCGCACCACGGTGGCCAATGCGCTCGAGGATCTCGGCTGGTACGTCGTGGACAACCTGCCGCCGCAGATTCTTCGTCCGCTGCTCGACCTCACCGGCATGGGCGGGGATTCGCTGCCGAAGGTCGCCGCGGTGGTCGACGTCCGCGGTCGCAACCTCTTCGACGACTTCCCCGAGGTGGCGCGTGTGCTGCGCACCCGGGGATCGATCCGCGTGCTGTTCCTCGATGCGTCCGACGACGTCCTCGTCCGTCGGTTCGAGGCGGTGCGTCGCCCCCACCCGCTCCAGGGCGATGGGACGCTTCTCGACGGCATCCGCACCGAGCGCACGCGGCTGGCGCCGATCCGCGAGGCCGCAGACCTCGTGATCGACACCACGGCGTTGAACATCCATCAACTGGCGACGAAGGTGTCCGACATCTTCTCCGAGGAGGGGGAGGCGCGGCACCGCGTCACGCTGCTCAGCTTCGGATTCAAATACGGGCTCCCCACCGACGTCGACGTCGTCGCCGACATGCGGTTCCTGCCGAACCCGTACTGGAACGAAGACCTCCGCGGACTCACGGGGCAGGACGAGACGGTACGGGAGTACGTGCTCTCCCGCGACGGTGCGGAGGAGTTCCTCGACGCCTACGCGAAGGCTCTCGTCCCCGTCCTCGAGGGGTACCAGCGCGAGAACAAGAGCCACTCCACGATCGCCATCGGGTGCACGGGCGGCAAGCACCGTTCTGTCGCCATGTCCGAGGAGCTCGCCCGTCGACTGGCGGGAATCCCGGGCGTCGCGGTCAACGTCCGCCACCGCGACCTCGGCAGGGAATAGGCCCCCGAGCGAGTAAGCTGGAGGTTTGCGTCGCGACCCGGCGCGTGAACGTGAAGGAGTCTCGTGGCACTAACCACCGACGTCAAGGCTGAGCTCGTTAGCATCCGCAATGCACCCCCCACGGTGCGCGTCGCTGAGGTGACGGCCATCCTCCGGTTCGCCGGTGGACTGCACTCCATCGCCGGCCGTGTGGCGGTGGAAGCGGAGGTCGATGCCGAGACCCTCGCCCGCCGTGTGGCCCGTGACCTCGCCGAGATCTACGGCGTCCGTCCGGAGATCGCCCAGGTGCAGTCGAGCACCGCCAACGACGGTGCCCGCTGGGCCGTTCGGGTCATCGCGCAGGGGGAGACCCTGGCCCGCCAGACCGGACTGCTCGACCAGCGTCGCCGCCCGGTCCGCGGACTCCCGAACCGCCTCACAACGGGTTCCCGTGCGGAGGTCGCCGGTCTCTGGCGCGGGGCGTTCCTCGCCGCGGGGACGCTCAGCGAGCCGGGCCGCTCCGCCATGCTCGAGGTCGCCTGCCCGTCGTCCGAGGCGGCCATGGCGCTCGTGGGTGCCGCTCACCGTCTCGGCGTCGCCGCGAAGGCCCGCGAGGTCCGCGGGCTTCCCCGCGTCGTCGTCCGCGAGGGCGAGGCCATCCGCACCATCCTCAGCGAGATGGGCGCCCAGCGCACCGCTCTCGCCTGGGAGGAGCTGCGACAGCGCCGCGAGGTGCGCGCCGGCGTCAACCGTCTCGTCAACTTCGACGACGCGAACCTCCGCCGTTCCGCGCAGGCCGCCGTGGCGGCGTGCGCCCGTGTCGAGCGCGCTCTCGAGATCCTGGCCGACGAGGTGCCCGACCACCTCCGTGTCGCCGGCGAGCTCCGCCTCGCGCACCGCGACGCCAGCCTCGACGAGCTGGGACACCACGCCGACCCTCCGCTCACCAAGGACGCCGTGGCCGGCCGCATCCGCCGCCTACTGGCGATGGCGGATAAGCGTGCCCAGCAGGAGGGCATCCCGGGGACCGAGGCCGCCGTCCCCGCCGGGCTCGACGTCTGACCCGGGTGACGCCGCCCTGGACGACGTGTCAACCCCCGGAAGGATCCGGACACCCGAGGCGTTGTCGTCAGTAGGATGAAAGTCGTCCGCTCTCCGTCGCACATCGGCGACGCGGAGCATCGGCAAGCGCCGCGGCGCGGCGCGGATTGGATGAATGCGATATGGCAACCTACACGCTCCCCGACCTTCCCTACGACTTCGCCGCTCTCGAGCCGCACATCAGCGGCAAGATCATGGAGCTGCACCACGACAAGCACCACGCGACCTACGTCGCGGGCGCCAACACCGCGCTGGAGCAGCTGGCCGAGGCCCGCGAGAGCGGCAACCTCGCGAACGTGAACAAGCTCGAGAAGGACCTCGCGTTCAACCTCGGCGGGCACGTCAACCACTCGATCTTCTGGACCAACCTCTCGCCGAACGGCGGCGGCCAGCCCGAGGGCGAGCTCAAGGCGGCCATCGACGAGTACTTCGGCTCCTTCGAGAAGTTCCAGGCGCACTTCACCGCCGCCGCCACCGGGATCCAGGGTTCCGGCTGGGCCGTCCTGAGCTGGGACTCGATCGGCTCGCGTCTCATCATCCAGCAGCTCTTCGACCAGCAGTCGAACACCGCGCAGGGCACCATCCCGCTGTTCCAGCTGGACATGTGGGAGCACGCCTTCTACCTCGACTACCTCAACGTGAAGGCCGACTACGTCAAGGCCGCGTGGAACATCGCCAACTGGGAGAACGTCGCCCAGCGCCTCGAGGTCGCCCGTCAGCAGACGAACGGCCTGCTGGTACTGTCGTAATCGGGTCGCGTCCCGGCGGGCCCACGGCTCGTCGGGGCGCCATCTCAGCCAAAAAACCCGCGCATGGCGCACGCTCGACGGCGGCGCTCGGCGCATGAGAAACAGGGAGACCTGAGTGTCTGTCAAGATCGGTATCAACGGCTTCGGCCGCATCGGACGCAACTACTTCCGCGCAGCTCTCGCGCAGGGAGCAGACCTTGAGATCGTCGCGGTCAACGACCTCACCGACAACAAGACCCTGGCACACCTGCTGAAGTACGACTCGGTCAGCGGCGTCCTCGACGCCGAGATCACGTACGACGACGACAGCATCACCGTCGACGGCAAGGAGATCAAGGCCTTCGCAGAGCGTGACCCCGCCAACCTCCCGTGGGGCGAGCTGGGCGTGGACATCGTCATCGAGTCCACCGGCTTCTTCACCAACGCCGACGCCGCGCGCAAGCACATCGACGCCGGTGCGAAGAAGGTCCTCATCTCGGCTCCGGCCACGGGTGACGACCGCACCATCGTCATGGGCGTGAACGAGGAGACGTACAACCCGGAGACGGACCACATCATCTCCAACGCCTCCTGCACGACGAACTGCCTCGCGCCGCTGGCCAAGGTGTTCAACGACGCCTTCGGCATCGACCGTGGCTTCATGATGACGGCCCACGCCTACACCGCCGACCAGAACCTGCAGGACGGTCCGCACAAGGACCTCCGCCGCGCCCGCGCCGCCGCGATCAACATCACGCCGGCCTCGACGGGTGCCGCGAAGGCCATCGGCCTCGTCCTCCCGGAGCTGAACGGCAAGCTCAGCGGCTCCTCCTACCGCGTGCCGGTTCCCACGGGCTCGATCGTCGACCTGACGCTCATCACGGACCGCGAGAACCTCACGGTGGACGAGGTCAACGAGGCCTACAAGAAGGCTGCGGCCGAGGGTCGTCTGGCCGGGTACCTGCAGTACAACGAGGACCCGATCGTGTCGAGCGACATCGTGCACAACCCGCACTCGTCGATCTTCGATTCCACGCTCACCAACGTCAGCGGCAACCTGATCAAGGTCTCGAGCTGGTACGACAACGAGTGGGGCTACTCCAACCGTCTCGTCGACCTGACCGAGTACGTCGCCGAGCGCATCTGAGCTCCGACACATGACTCTGCGCACCCTGGACTCACTGGGTTCGCTCGAGGGCAAGCGCGTCATCGTCCGTTGTGATCTGAACGTCCCCCTGCGGGACGGGATCATCACGGACGATGGCCGTGTCCGCGCCTCGCTGCCGACCCTGAAGACCCTCATCGACGCGGGCGCCCGCGTCGTCGTCTGCTCGCACCTCGGCCGTCCCGACGGCGCCCCCGACCCGCAGTACAGCCTCGAGCCGGTCGCCCAGCGACTGTCCGAGCTGCTCGGCGCGCCGGTCGCCTTCGCGGGCGACACGGTCGGCGAGGCCGCGAAGGATGCCGTGGCGTCCCTCGAGAACGGCCAGGTCGTCGTGATCGAGAACCTCCGGTTCAACCCCGGGGAGACCTCGAAGGACGACGCCGAGCGTGGTGCCTTCGCGGCGCAGCTCGCGGAGCTGGGCGACGTGCTCGTCTCCGACGGCTTCGGCGTCGTGCACCGCAAGCAGGCGAGCGTCTACGACCTCGCGAAGCTGCTGCCCTCGGCGGCCGGCCTCCTGATCGCGACCGAGCTCGACGTGCTCGACCGCCTGACGGAGAACCCGGAGCGTCCGTACGCGGTGGTGCTCGGTGGGTCCAAGGTGAGCGACAAGCTCGGAGTCATCTCCCACCTGCTGCCGCGGGTGGACCGTATCCTCGTCGGCGGTGGCATGCTCTTCACCTTCCTGAAGGCACAGGGGCACGCCGTCGCGTCGAGTCTCCTCGAGGAGGACCAGCTCGAGACCGTGCGCGGCTACATCGCCGAGGCGGCCGAGCGCGGCGTGGAGCTCGTGCTCCCGACCGACGTGGTCGTCGCCGCCTCCTTCGGTGCGGACGCGGACCACGAGGTGGCCGCCGCGGACGCGATCGAGGAGACGGCATTCGGTTCGTCGGGCATCGGCCTCGACATCGGACCGGAGACCGCGGCGCGCTTCGCCGAGGTCATCCGCGGATCGAAGACCGTGTTCTGGAACGGCCCGATGGGCGTGTTCGAGTTCCCTGCCTTCGCTGCGGGAACCAAGGCGGTCGCGCAGGCACTGACCGAGGTCGACGGCCTCAGCGTGGTCGGCGGCGGCGACTCCGCCGCAGCCGTCCGCCAGCTCGGATTCACCGACGACCAGTTCGGGCACATCTCGACCGGCGGCGGCGCGAGCCTCGAATTCCTCGAGGGCAAGAAACTACCTGGGCTGGAGGTCCTCGGATGGGCGTGAGCTCCCGTACCCCGCTGATCGCGGGCAACTGGAAGATGAACCTGGACCACCTGCAGGCGGTGGCGTTCGTGCAGAAGCTGCACTGGACACTGAAGGACGCCAAGCACGAGGACGGATCCGTGGAGGTGGCGGTCTTCCCGCCCTTCACCGACATCCGCAGCGTGCAGACGCTGATCGATGCGGACAAGATCCCGTTCGCGTTCGGTGCACAGGATGTCTCGGCGCACGACTCCGGTGCGTACACCGGCGAGATCTCCGGGGCGTTCCTGGCGAAGCTCGACGCGAAGTACGTCATCATCGGACACTCCGAGCGTCGCGAGTACCACGCCGAGTCCGACGAGATCGTGGCCGGCAAGGTGAAGGCTGCGCTCAAGCACGGCCTCTCCCCGGTGATCTGCGTGGGCGAGACGGCGGAGGACCTGGAGAAGTTCGGTGCCAGCGCGGTTCCGGCCGGACAGCTCGAGGCCGCCCTCCAGGGTGTCTCCCCGTCGGCTGACATCGTCGTGGCGTACGAGCCCGTCTGGGCCATCGGGTCGGGCCAGGCGGCCACCCCGCAGCAGGCGCAGGACGTCTGCGCGGCGCTCCGCGGCGTGATCGCGAAGGTCCTCGGCGACGAGGCGGCGGCCCGCACCCGCATCCTCTACGGCGGATCGGTCAAGGCGGCGAACATCGCCAGCTTCATGCGCGAGCCTGACGTGGACGGCGCTCTGGTCGGCGGCGCGAGCCTCGTCGTCGACGAGTTCGCGGCGATCATCCGCTTCGAGAAGCACGTCGGCGTGTGAGTGCGGCGGGGCTCCGGCCCCGCTGCACCGTATACTTGACCGTTACGGGGGCGCTCCGGCCCCAGCGAAAGGCTCTTTCCGTGGCAATTCTCGAGTTCGTCCTGCAGGTCGTGCTGGGCATCACCAGCGTCCTGCTGACTCTCCTCATCCTCTTGCACAAGGGTCGCGGTGGCGGCCTGTCCGACATGTTCGGCGGCGGCATGACCACTGCGGTCGGCTCCTCCGGGCTCGCGGAGCGGAACCTGAACCGCTTCACCGTCGTCCTGGCGCTCACGTGGTTCATCGCCATCGTGGCGCTCGGCCTCATCACGAAGTTCGAGGTGATCTGATGGCTACCGGTGGAAACGCGATCCGCGGTACCCGTGTCGGTTCCGGTCCCATGGGGGAGCAGGACCACGGCTACCACGCCGACCGCATCGCGGTGTCGTACTGGGACGGTCTCGGCAACGAGACGGTCCGCTACTTCGCCGCCGGTCTCCCCGAGGAGGAGATCCCGGAGATCATCGATCACCCGCAGTCCGGTCTTCCGGCCGGGCGCGACAAGGAGAACCCTCCTGCCGTCGCCAAGGCCGAGCCGTACAAGACGCACCTGGCCTACGTGAAGGAGCGTCGCACGGACGAGGAGGCCGTCCAGCTCCTGGAGGACGCCCTCACCCAGCTTCGCGAGCGTCGGGGTCAGTGACCGCCGACTGAGCGAGAGGAGAAGCCGCCGTGGTGACCACGGCGGCTTCTTCCGTCTCAGCGGCAGCCGGCCGCCGCGTCGATGTAGTTCTGCGGGGGATACCCGTAGGCCCAGACCCCGTTCGCATCGTCGGTGAAGCCCATGCTGATGGCCCAGGCCGTCGCCCACTTCTCGATGCTGTCCTGGGTGGACGAGTCGTACATGCCCTCGCACTTGACGCTTATGGCATGGCCCACCTCATGGGCGACGAGCGCGCGGCTGCGTTCGGCGGGCCACTGCTCCGCCACCGAGTCCGATAGCTGGATGACCGCGCGCCCCGGATCGTCCCACCACCAGGTGGTGTACCCGCCCATGCTGCCGTTGTACCCGGCGCCGTTGACGAGCGGGGCCCAGTCGAATTCCAGCAGGACGCCGGGCGCGAGAGACCGCGCGAACGCCTCCACCTCGAGGCGGGCGTTCTGCAGCGGACCGGCCTTCTCCGCGAGCTCCGCGTTCTCCGCGGAGACGACCTCGGTGGCGGCCTGCTGCAGGGCGACATAGGCGGCCGCGGCCGCGTCGTCGACCTCGGTGACGGCGAGAGCGTCGGATGCGGCTCCGCGCAGAGCGATCACGGCGGCGTTGCGAGTGGACGGATGCGCGGTCTCGAAGGCGTCCGCGGCCTCGGCCGCGGCGGTGAGCACGGACACGCCGGTCGTCCGCACCGCGTCCACGCTCGCGGCGGCGGACGCGGAGGCGCTGTCCATCGACTCGGCGACGTCGCGCAGGATGCTCTGGTTCTCGGCGAGACGGCTCGTCGCGGCGAAGAGGTCCCAGAACCAGCCGGGTTTCGTCTCGTCGGCCGGGAGCCGCGTCGCGAGGACGTCCTCGGCCTCGCCGCCGGTGGTCTCGCCGTCCGCCACGGCGGAGTCCAGGGCCGCCCAGAGGTCCTCCGGAACGGCGAGGGCAGGCGCGCCGGTGTCGATGATGACATGGCCGGCATCCGTCGCCGCGATCAGATCGGCGGTCCGCTGCCGGAGTTCCGTCTGCTGGGCGGTCACCGATCGGGTGGCGTCCTCGACCCCGCTGGCGGCCTCGTCGTATCCCTGGTTCGCGACGAGCTGCGTGATGCCGAGACCCGTCAACACCGCGACCGTGCCGACGGTGCCGGCGAGGACGCCCCTGAGCGATCGCCGGTCGCGCGGCGGCCGGGGCACGCTGGACGGCGAGGAGAGGACGGCCGGGAGGCGATGCCCACCCGGAGCCGGCACCATGGCTGTCGCGGCAACCGACGGCGGAGGGGCGGTCACGAGGCGCTCATCTCGGCAGGCCTTCCGGTCGGGAGCTGATCCTGTCAGCGTATTCGACCGAGGTGACAACGTGGAGGGGGTGACGGGAATCGAACCCGCGCAATCAGTTTGGAAGACTGAGACTCTACCATTGAGCTACACCCCCGGAACCGGAGTCCGGACTCCATCGATCATAGCGGACGGTCGGGCATGCTCCTGTCCGTTAGACTCGGTGGGGCTGAATCTGCGTGCGGATTCCCCGGGGCGTAGCTCAGCTTGGTAGAGCGCCCGCTTTGGGAGCGGGAGGTCGCAGGTTCAACTCCTGTCGCCCCGACTCGACCCCACGACCTTCCAGCCGCGTTCTGCGCGGAAACCACAAGGAGAACACACCAGCATGGCGAACAGCACCGTCGAGAAGCTGACCCCGACCCGGGTCAAGCTCACCATCACGGTCACCCCGGACGACCTCAAGCCCAGCATCGCGCACGCCTACGAGCACATCGCGCAGGACGTCCAGATCCCCGGCTTCCGCAAGGGCAAGGTGCCCGCTCCGATCATCGACCAGCGCATCGGCCGCGGCGCCGTCATCGAGCACGCCGTCAACGAGGGCCTGGACAAGTTCTTCCGCGAGGCGACCGCCGAGCACAAGCTCCGCATCGTCGGCCGTCCGTCGGCCGAGATCACGCAGTGGCCGAGCGAGAAGGACTTCTCGGGCGACCTCCTCGTCGACGTCGAGGTCGACGTGCGCCCGGAGATCGAGCTCCCCGACTACGCGGGCATCACCCTCGAGGTCGACGCCGTGGAGGCCGACGAGGCCGCCCTCGACGCCGAGCTGGAGAACATGCGCGCCCGCTTCGGCACGCTCATCCCCGTCGACCGCCCCGCGGCCAAGGGCGACTTCGTCGAGCTGGACCTCGTCGCCACCATCGACGGCGCCGAGATCGACCGCGCCGAGGGCGTCTCGTACGAGATCGGCTCCGGCGAGCTCCTCGAGGGCATCGACGACGCGATCGAGTCGCTCACCGCCGGTGAGGACACCACCTTCCGCTCCGCCCTCGTCGGCGGCGACCACGCCGGCAAGGAGGCGGAGGTCTCCGTCAGCGTCAAGGCCGTCAAGGAGCGCGAGCTTCCCGAGGCCGACGACGAGTTCGCGCAGATCGCGAGCGAGTTCGACACCATCGCCGAGCTGCGCGACAGCCTGCGTGAGCGCGTCGAGCAGCAGGGCGTCTTCACGCAGGGCTCCGCCGCCCGCGACAAGCTCGTCGAGACGCTTCTCGCGCAGATCGAGATCCCGGTCCCGCCGCAGCTCATCGAGGACGAGGTGCACAACCACCTCGAGGGCGAGGGTCGTCTCGAGGACGACGTGCACCGCGCCGAGGTGACCGAGGCCAGCGAGAAGCAGTTCCGCACGCAGGTGCTGCTCGACACGATCGCCGAGCAGGCCGACGTGCAGGTCTCGCAGGAGGAGCTCTCGCAGTACCTCATCCAGTCCGCCGCGCAGTACGGCATGGCGCCGCAGGAGTTCGTCGAGGCGCTGCAGTCCTCGAACCAGCTCCCCGCTCTGGTCGGCGAGGTCGCCCGGAACAAGGCGCTCGCGATCGCGCTGGGCAAGGTCAAGGTCGTGGACACCAACGGCAAGGCCGTCGACCTCTCCGACTTCGTCGTGACCGACGACGAGGCCGAGTCCGAGGACGAGAAGCCCGCCGAGGCCGAGGAGAAGCCGGCCGCGAAGAAGAAGGCTCCCGCCAAGAAGGCGGCCGCCAAGAAGGACGCCGACGCGGACGAGAAGCCCGCTGCGGAGAAGAAGCCCGCCGCCAAGAAGCCGGCGGCGAAGAAGGCTCCGGCCAAGAAGGACGCCGACACCGCCGAGTGATCGGCGCGGTCGAGTGAAGAGGGCGGGTGCTGCGGCATCCGCCCTCTTTCTCATCGAGGGAAGGGCGACGGGATGACGAGCTGGGACGACCGCATCGAGCAGGTGTGGGCGGAGGCCTCCGGAGAAGAGGTCGGCGACGAGACGATCGCGCGCATCGACGCCCTCGCCGCCGAACGGGGTGCGGACGACGCGAGGGCCGAGTTCGAGCGCGCCGGTGCTCGCGATTCCGCCGGGCGCCCGGCGGAGGCCGTGGAGCTGTACCGCCGCGCCCTGGCGCTCGGCCTCGACGAGGAGCACCGCCCGCAGTGCGTGATCCAGCTCGCGAGCTCGCTGCGCAACCTCGGTGACTACGACGAGGCGCTGAGGGTGATCCGCGCCGAGGAGGAGATCGCGGCGGACGGGCCGTATCGCGACGCGGTCGCGGTGGTGCACGCCCTCATCCTCGCGAGTGCCGGCCGGCCCGCGCAGGGCCTGTCGGTGGCCATCCTCGCACTCGTCCCGCACCTGCCGCGCTACCACCGGTCGATGACGGCGTACGCGCACGAGATCGCCGGCAGCGACACCTGATATGCCGACGGCGAACACGACCTAGGGGCTGTGCGCGCGCCGGTAGATTCGAATCACTGAAACACGGAAGCAGGAGCTGACATGGCTGAACCCCTCGTCGCGACAAGCGTCTTCGACAGGTTGCTGAAGGACCGCATCATCTGGCTCGGCTCGGAGGTGCGAGACGACAACGCCAACGAGATCTGCGCGAAGATCCTCCTTCTCGCCGCCGAAGACTCCGAGAAGGACATTTACCTCTACATCAACTCGCCGGGCGGCTCGATCACCGCGGGCATGGCGATCTACGACACGATGCAGTTCGTGCCGAACGACATCGTCACCGTCGGCATCGGCATGGCCGCGTCCATGGGCCAGCTGCTGCTGACGAGCGGCACCAAGGGCAAGCGCTACATCACGCCGAACGCCCGCGTGCTGCTGCACCAGCCGCACGGCGGCTTCGGCGGCACCGCGAGCGACATCCAGACCCAGGCGCAGCTCATCCTGTCGATGAAGAAGCGCCTCGCCGAGATCACCGCGTCGCAGACCGGCAAGCCCGTCGAGCAGATCAACGCCGACGGCGACCGCGACCGCTGGTTCACGGCGGAGGAAGCCCTCGAGTACGGCTTCGTCGACCACATCCGCGAGCACGCCAGCGACGTCACCGGCGGCGGCGGCACGGGCGTCGAGTAAGGATTCGAGAGGACACCATGTACACACCCACGTTCCAGTCCGCCGGAAACCTGCCCTCCAGCCGGTATGTGCTGCCGCAGTTCGAGGAGCGCACCGCCTACGGCTTCAAGCGCCAGGACCCGTACAACAAGCTGTTCGAGGACCGCGTGATCTTCCTCGGCGTGCAGGTCGACGACGCCTCGGCCGACGACGTCATGGCACAGCTCCTCGTCCTGGAGAGCCAGGACTCCGAGCGCGACATCACCATGTACATCAACTCGCCCGGTGGCTCGTTCACCGCGATGACGGCGATCTACGACACGATGCAGTACGTCGCGCCGCAGATCCAGACCGTCGTGCTCGGCCAGGCGGCCTCGGCTGCCTCCGTGCTGCTCGCGGCGGGCGCTCCCGGCAAGCGTCTCGCGCTGCCGAACGCCCGCGTGCTGATGCACCAGCCGGCGATGGGGGAGGCCGGGCACGGTCAGGCCTCCGACATCGAGATCCAGGCGGCGGAGATTCTCCGCATGCGCACCTGGCTCGAGGAGACCATGGCCCGTCACACCGGCAAGCCGGTCGAGCAGGTCAACCGCGACATCGATCGCGACAAGATCCTCTCGGCCAACGAGGCGCTGGAGTACGGCATCGTCGACCAGGTGCTCACCTCGCGCAAGCGCGCGTAGTCCGCATCCGCAGAGAAGGACGCCCGTCGGATCGACGGGCGTCCTTCTCGCGTCTCCGGCGGATGTGCGCGGGAAGACGGCGCGCCTGCGCATATGAGCAGATGGGTGCGCGAACGCTGAATCCGCTTTACCCTGGAGGAGGAAGGAGGACACCGTGGAAGAAGATCTGCTCATGGTCCGGGTCGCCGAGCTGTACTACGACGAGGACAAGACGCAGGACGAGATCGGTGGCCTCCTGAAGATCTCCCGGTGGAAGGTCGGGCGCCTCCTCACGCAGGCGCGGCAGCGCGGCATCGTCCGCATCGAGATCGTCCACCCGCGCGCCCGTCGGCTCGGCCTCGAGCGCGAGCTCGTGGAGCGGTTCGGGCTCACCGACGCCGTGGTCGTCCCCTCGCCGGAGGGCGACGAGGGCACGCTGGAGCGCGTCGCTCAAGCAGCCGCCGACTTCCTGACCGCCCTTCGTCCGGTTCCGCGCACGCTCGGGGTGAGCTGGGGCAAGACCCTCCGCGCCGTGGCCGAGGCCCTGCCCGACGGCTGGGCGAACGGCGTCACCGTCGTGCAGCTCAACGGCGGTGTCAGCCTCAATCGGCGCTCAGGAGGGGCCGCGGGACTCGCGGTGACCATCGCCCAGCGAGCGTCCGGCCAGGTCTCGCTGCTGCCGAGCCCCGCGATCCTGGAGCACGTCGAGACGAAGCAGGCCATCGAAGGCGACCGCACCGTCGCGGCCGTGCTGGAGGAGGCTGCGGACGCTCAGGCGTTCCTGTTCACCGCCGGACCGTGCGATGCGACCTCCGCCCACGTCGAGAACGGCTATCTCACGGCCGCCGATGTGGAGGAGCTGGCGCGCCGCGGTGCCGTCGGCGACGTCCTCGGGCGCTACGTCGACGCCGAGGGCAACATCGTCGACCCGCAGCTGGACGCCCGCACGGTCGGCGTCTCGCTCGACCGCCTGCGTGGCGCCGCGCGGGCCATCTTCGTGACGGCGGGCCCCGCCAAGCACGACATCGCGCGCACGGTCGTGACCAGCGGCCTGTGCGGGGTCCTGGTGACCGATGAGACCACAGCACGAGCATTGTTGGAGGAACAGTGACGACGACAGAACTCAGCCGCAGGACGGCGGTGGACGTCCTCGGCGGTGAGCCGGATGACGCGACCCTCCGTCGCTTCCTGCACGGCCTCCCCGGTGTGGACGCCGTCGGGCTGGAGCAGCGCGCTGTCGGCCTCGGCACCCGCTCCATCAAGACGACGTCGAAGGCATGGGCCCTCGACACGATCATCAAGCTGATCGACCTGACCACCCTGGAGGGGGCGGACACCCCCGGCAAGGTCCGTTCGCTCGTCGCCAAGGCGAAGAACCCCGACGCCGCCGACCCCTCGACGCCCCGCGTCGCCGCGGTCTGCGTCTACGGCGACATGGTCGCCGGAGCGGTCGAGGCTCTCGGCAGCCTGCACGGCGACCCCGACGACGGCCTCATCTCGGTCGCCGCGGTGGCCACCGCCTTCCCGAGCGGCCGGTCCTCCCTCGCGATCAAGCTCGCCGACACCGCGGAAGCGGTGGCCGCGGGCGCGGACGAGATCGACATGGTCATCGACCGCGGCGCGTTCCTGTCCGGGCGCTATGGGTTTGTGTTCGACCAGATCGCTCAGGTCAAGGAGGCGTGCCGCCGTGAGGACGGCTCGTACGCCTCGCTCAAGGTGATCCTCGAGACCGGCGAGCTGAACACGTACGACAACATCAAGCGCGCCTCCTGGCTCGGCATCCTCGCCGGCGGCGACTTCATCAAGACCTCGACGGGCAAGGTGCAGCCGGCGGCGACGCTGCCGACCACGCTGCTCATGCTGGAGACGGTGCGCGACTGGTATCGCGGGACGGGGGAGCGCATCGGCGTGAAGCCCGCCGGCGGCATCCGCTCGTCCAAGGACGCGGTCAAGTACCTCGTCACCGTCGCCGAGACCGTGGGGGAGGAGTGGCTCCAGCCGCACCTGTTCCGCTTCGGCGCCTCGAGCCTGCTCAACGATGTGCTCCTGCAGCGCCAGAAGCTCACCACCGGCCACTACTCCGGCCCCGACTACGTCACGATCGACTGACTTCTTCGGCCGGTCCCTGAGCCGGTCGAAGGGCAGCAACCCAAGGGATTGAAATGAACTTCCTGGAATACGCTCCGGCTCCGGAGTCCACGGCGGTGCTGAACCTCAAGGACAGCTACGGGCTGTTCATCGACGGCGAGTTCGTCGACGGCTCCGGCACCCCCTTCCGCACCATCTCCCCGGCGACGGAGAAGGAGATCGCCGAGATCGCCTCCGCCGACGACGCGGACATCGACCGCGCGGTCGCCGCGGCCCGTCGCGCCTACGACAAGGTCTGGTCGCGGATGAGCGGCCGCGACCGGGGCAAGTACCTGTTCCGCATCGCCCGCCTCGTGCAGGAGCGCGCCCGCGAGTTGGCCGTCGCCGAGAGCCTCGACAACGGCAAGCCGATCAAGGAGAGCCGCGACGTGGACGTGCCCCTCGTCGCGTCCTGGTTCTTCTACTACGCGGGCTGGGCAGACAAGCTCGACTACGCCGGTCTGGGTGCGAACCCGCGTGCGCTGGGCGTCGCCGGGCAGGTCATCCCGTGGAACTTCCCGCTGCTGATGCTCGCGTGGAAGCTCGCGCCCGCGCTGGCGGCCGGCAACACGGTCGTGCTCAAGCCGGCCGAGACCACGCCTCTGACGGCGCTGATCTTCGCCGAGATCCTGCAGCAGGCAGATCTTCCCGCCGGTGTGGTGAACATCGTCACCGGAGCCGGGGCGACCGGTGCCGCCCTCGTCCGCCATCCGGACGTCGACAAGGTCGCCTTCACCGGCTCGACGGGTGTGGGTCGCGACATCGCCCGCGCCGTGGCAGGGACGAACAAGAAGCTGACGCTGGAGCTGGGCGGCAAAGCTGCGAACATCGTGTTCGACGACGCGCCGATCGATCAGGCCGTCGAAGGTATCGTCAACGGCATCTTCTTCAACCAGGGCCACGTGTGCTGCGCGGGCAGCCGCCTGCTGGTGCAGGAGTCGATCCACGACGAGGTCGTCGACCGGCTGAAGAACCGGCTGTCGACGCTGCGTCTCGGTGACCCGCTCGACAAGAACACCGACATCGGCGCGATCAACTCCGCCGCGCAGCTCGCCCGCATCCGCGAGCTCAGCGACATCGGCGAGGCCGAGGGCGCTGAGCGCTGGACCGCCGACTGCGCGATCCCGGAGCAGGGCTTCTGGTTCGCTCCGACGATCTTCACCGGCGTCGAGGCCTCGCACCGCATCGCCCGCGATGAGGTCTTCGGCCCGGTGCTGTCGGTCCTCACCTTCCGGACGCCCGCCGAGGCGATCGCCAAGGCCAACAACACCCCGTACGGTCTCTCCGCCGGCATCTGGTCCGACAAGGGCTCGCGCATCCTCGCCGTCGCCGATCGGCTGCGTGCGGGCGTCGTGTGGGCGAACACGTTCAACCGTTTCGACCCGTCGAGCCCGTTCGGCGGCTACAAGGAGTCCGGGTACGGCCGCGAGGGCGGTCGCCAGGGCCTCACCGCCTACCTCAAGGGAGCCGCAGCATGAGCAAGCGACTGACCGTTCCGAAGACCTACAAGCTCGCCATCGGCGGGGCCTTCCCCCGCAGCGAGTCCGGACGCACGTACGAGGTCGTCTCCCGCAAGGGCGCCTTCCTCGCCAACGCCGCCAAGGCCTCCCGCAAGGACGCCCGGGATGCGGTCGTCGCCGCGCGCGCCGCCGTGAAGGGCTGGTCGGGGGCGACGGCCTACAACCGCGGCCAGGTGCTCTACCGCGTGGCCGAGGTGCTCGAGGGACGTCGGGCACAGTTCGTCGACGAGATCGTGGCGCAGGAGGGCATCCCGTCCTCGGCGGCCACGGCGCAGGTCGACGAGGCGATCGATCTCTGGGTCTGGTACGCCGGCTGGTGCGACAAGTACGCCCAGGTGGCGGGCAACGCGAACCCCGTCTCCGGTCCGTACTTCAACATCTCGGTGCCCGAGCCCACCGGTGTGGTCGCCATCGTGGCGCCGCAGGACTCGGCGCTGCTCGGCCTGGTCTCGGTCGTCGCCCCGGCCCTCGTCGCCGGGAACACCGTCGTCGTGGTCGCGAGCGAGCAGTACCCGCTCTCCGCGATCAGTCTCGCCGAGGTGCTCGCGACCAGCGACGTTCCCGGCGGCGTGGTGAACGTGCTCACCGGTTCGCCGGCGGAGATCGCGCCGTGGCTCGCCTCGCACCAGGATGTGAACGCCCTCGACCTCGCCGGCGCGGGCGCGCTGGAGTGGGTCGACATGCAGATCGCCGCGGCGGAGACGCTGAAGCGCGTGCTCGCCCCCGGCGACGTGGTCGCCTCGCCGGAGCGGATCGCCGCGTTCACCGAGGTCAAGACGGTCTGGCACACCAAGAGCATGGTCTGACGACACGTCACGATGACCGAGGGCCCCGTCGCGCATCGCGCGGCGGGGCCCTCGTCGTTCGAGCAGCGTGCGCGTGACGCCGGTGCTGTGGTTTCATGGCGGCATGATGGCGATCTCCGGCGTCCGCGCCCGCCCCGGGCGAGTGACGCTCGTGCTGGCGGCGATCCTGCTTCTCGGCGGCTGCGCTGCGGCGCCGGCCGACGTCGCCGCAGGAGAGCCGACGCCGACGGTGACTCCCACCGTCGCCTGCCCGCAGGTGGACGGCGCCGAGCTTCCGCCGGAGTGTGCGCCGTACGACCCGGAACACGCGATGGACCAGAACGACCGGCATCGTGAGCGCATGGAGACGTCGGCCGAGGCGCAGGCGGCCGCCGAGCAGCCGGTGGCGGACCTCCGTGTGCGTCTCGAAGCGCTGCGCACGGAGGGCACGATCTCGGTGACCGCCGTCGAGGACGCCTTGCGCGAGGTCGGCCTCGTCCATCACGTCGCCCGGGGGGATGCGCGCGCGGTGGCGTTCGGGGCCGACGGTCCCGAGGGCGGCTGCGTCTTCGGAGAGGTGCGTCCGGACGGCGTCCGGATCGATGTCGGGGGATACATCATGGACGGCGGCTGCCTCCCCGCGGAATGACGGTGGAGGCACCGTCGTCCGTCGGACCCGCCGAACGACTCGTCGCCAATGCGGCCCGGTGTCGTATGCAGCGGTTAGGCTCGAAGAACGATCCTGATCCCCCCGAGGAGGACGCGCATGGCCCGCATCGGTGAAAGCGCTGACCTGTTCAAGTGCTCTTTCTGCGGAAAGAGCCAGAAGCAGGTGCAGCAGCTCATCGCCGGACCCGGCGTGTACATCTGCGACGAGTGCGTCGAGCTCTGCAACGAGATCATCGAAGAGCGCATGGCGGAGTCGTCCGCCGAGGGGGTCGCCGAGTTCGAGCTGCCGAAGCCCCGCGAGATCTTCACGTTCCTCGAGGAATACGTCGTCGGACAGGAGCCCGCGAAGCGTGCGCTGTCCGTCGCCGTCTACAACCACTACAAGCGCGTGCGCGCTCACGGCACCCTGCAGCCTGCTGAGCAGAAGGCCGAAGAGGTCGAGATCGCCAAGAGCAACATCCTGCTGATCGGGCCCACAGGCTGCGGCAAGACCTACCTGGCGCAGACGCTCGCCAAGCGCCTCAACGTGCCGTTCGCCGTCGCCGACGCGACGGCACTGACCGAGGCGGGCTACGTCGGCGAAGACGTCGAGAACATCCTCCTCAAGCTCATCCAGGCCGCCGACTACGACGTGAAGCGCGCCGAGCAGGGCATCATCTACATCGACGAGGTCGACAAGATCGCCCGCAAGGCCGAGAACCCGTCGATCACCCGCGATGTGTCGGGCGAGGGCGTGCAGCAGGCGCTGCTGAAGATCATCGAGGGCACGGTCGCCTCGGTGCCGCCGCAGGGTGGTCGCAAGCATCCGCACCAGGAGTTCCTGCAGATCGACACCTCGAACGTGCTCTTCATCGTGGCCGGGGCCTTCGCCGGGCTGGAGGACATCGTCTCGGCGCGCGTCGGCAAGCACGGTGTCGGCTTCGGTGCTCCGCTGCACGACAAGGGCAAAGACCTCGACCTGTTCAGCGAGGTGCTCCCGGAAGACCTCCACAAGTTCGGTCTCATCCCGGAGTTCATCGGTCGTCTGCCCGTCGTGACGAACGTCTCACCGCTCGACCAGGCCGCCCTCATCGACATCCTCACCGGTCCGCGCAACGCCCTCGTGAAGCAGTATCAGCGCATGTTCGAGCTCGACGGCGTCCAGCTGGAGTTCGAGGAGGACGCGCTGCGGTCGATCGCCGACCTCGCCGTCGAGCGCAAGACCGGGGCCCGTGGACTCCGAGCCATTCTGGAGGACGTGCTCGGTCCGGTGATGTTCGAGATCCCCTCTGCCGAAGACGTCGCGAAGGTGATCATCACCCGTGCCGCCGTCGACGAGGGCGCCCCGCCCACCATCGTGATGGAGCGCAAGCGCAAGAGCGCCTGAGCCATGGGCGCTGACCCCGTTCCGTGGACGACCGTCGCGCGGACGACGCTCGTCGCTGATCGGTGGATCAGGGTGCACGCGGATGAGTGTGTCGACGAGCACGGCCGCCGGATAGCGCCGTACTACGTCCTCGAGTACGGCGACTGGGTCTCCGTCCTCGCCGTCGATCGCGATGGCGCAGCGATCGTGGTCGAGGAGTACCGCCACGGAGCGGGAGTCCTCGCGTTGGGCACGATCGGCGGGGGAGCGGAGCCCGGCGAGCGTCCGGAAGACGCGGCTACGCGCGAACTCCGGGAGGAGACCGGGTGCGTCGCCGACGAGTTGGTGGCCCTCGGCGCGACCTGGGCGAACTTCGGAACGCACACGAACAAGGTCCATCACTTCCTCGCTCTCGGTTGCATACGCGTCACTGAGCAGTCCCTGGATGAGCACGAGGCCGTCGTCGTGCGGTCCCTGCCGCTGGACCTGGCGGGGGAGCAACTCACCCAGAGCTACCACCAGCTCACCTGGTACAAGGCGATGGACCGACTCCGGCGATAGGACCTGAACGCCTGCTCAGGCCACGGGCATGAGCAGGTCCGTGCGGAGCTCGTCGGGATCGACACCGGGGTCCGAGACGTAGACCTCGATCCAGACGCCGCGCGGGTGCAGCCCCGCCTCCGCGGCGCGCGCGACCAGCCCGGCCCACCCGGCACCGAGACCGTCATACGAACCGAAGACGCTGCTCGCGACGGCCCGCCCGGTCGGCAGGGTCGAGGCGATGATGGCAGTTCCGTCGCCCGTGGCGATCGGGTCGGACGGTGGGGCCTGCACGGGGAAGCCGAGCTCCAGGTCGAACACGCCCATCGGATCGCCGTGGTAGATCGCGAGCGCCGGGCCGGCCGGAATCAGGGTGCCCGCAGCGAAGGCGGCACCGATCGCCGCGTATCCGGAGTCGAAGGCATCGCGAAGGTCGGCGATCCGGATGCCCTCGTGGCGGATGACGGCCAGGGGGACGGCGTCCAGCTCCAGGGTGTCTGCGGGGCCGAAGGGAGCGTCGGGAAATGCGTCCATGCGCTCAGGGTCTCACGACTCAGGAATCGAGTCCACGGCGTTTCAGGAGCGGCTCGATCTCGGCGTCTCGACCGCGGAAGTCGCGGTAGGCGGCCAGCGGGTCCTTTGAGCCGCCGACGCCGAGCAGCCGGTCGCGGAAGCGGTCTCCATTGGTGCGGGTGAGGCCGCCGTTCTCCCGGAACCACTCCACGGTGTCGGCGTCGAGCACCTCACTCCAGATGTACGAGTAGTACCCGGCGCTGTAGCCGCCGGAGAAGACGTGGGCGAAGTAGGTGGAGGAGTACCGGGTCGGGACGGCGGGATCGTCGAGGCCGATGTCCGCCAGTGCGGCCGCCTCGAAGTCGGCGACATCGTCCACTGCGTCGTCGACGGAGAGCCGGTGCCACGCCTGATCCAGCCACGCCGCGGCCAGGTACTCGCTGGTCGCGTGGCCCTGGTCGAAGGTCGCGGTGTCCCGCAGCCGCGCCACGATGGCGGGATCCAGCGGCTCGCTGGTCTCATGGTGCCGGGCGTAGTGGTCGAGGACCTCGGGCCAGAGGATCCACATCTCGTTCACCTGGCTCGGGAACTCGACGAAGTCGCGGAACACGTTGGTCCCGGCGAAGTGCGGGTAGGTCACCGTGGCGAACAGGCCGTGCAGAGCGTGCCCGAACTCGTGGAACAGCGTCGTCACCTCGTCGAGCGTCAGCAACGTGGGCTCGCCGTCCCCGGGCTGCGGGACGTTGAGGTTGTTGACCACGACCGGGGCGCTGCCGCGCAGACGGGACTGGCTGACGATCGCGTTCATCCAGGCGCCGCCGCGCTTGGAGTCGCGGGTGTAGAGGTCGAGCACGTAGAGCCCGAGTGGGGAGTCGTCGGCGTTGCGCACCTCGAAGACGCGGGCCTGCGGGTGGTAGGCAGCGAGGTCGTGCCGTTCGTGGAAGGTCACCCCGTACAGGCGGTTCGCCGCGAAGAACACGCCGTCCTGCAGCACGCGCTCCGCCTCGAACCAGGGGCGCAGGGCGGCGGTGTCGATGGCGTAGCGGGCGGTGCGCACGCGCTCGGTGTAGAACGCCCAGTCGTGGGCTTCCACGGGGAAGGGGTCCGGTTCGGTCTCGTCGACGATCGCCTGGAGCGCGTCCCGTTCGGTGCGGGCGTTACGCGCGGACGGCGCGGACAATCGGCGCAGCATCCGCTCGACGGCCTCGGGGGAGCCCGCCGTCTCGTCGGCGGTGACGTACGCGGCATGCGAGACGTAGCCGAGGAGGCGCGCGCGCTCGGCGCGGAGGCGCACGATCTCGCGCAGTACGGGGCGGTTGTCGTTGCCGTTGTCGCGCGAACCCCGCGCGCGCGACGCCGCCATGATCCGGCGACGGGATTCCCGCACCGCCAGCCGTGCGAGGGCCGGATGGCCGGTGAACAGCGGCAGGGTGAGGAGGAAGCGGCCGTCGAGCCCGCGGTCGGCCGCGGCGCGTGCGGCGGCGGACAGCTCGCCGGCGCTGAGGCCCTCCAGTTCGGCGGCGGCGTCGAAGACCACGGCGAGGTCGTTCGTATCGCTCAGCAGATTCCGCTCGAAGGTGTTCGTGAGCACGGACAGCTTCTGGTTCAGAGCCGTGAGCTGCGCCTTCGCCTCGTCGTCGAGCGCGGCGCCGGCATGCGTCATCTCGCGGTGGTAGCGCTCCACGAGGTAGCGCTGCTCAGGATCGAGGTCGAGGGTGTCGCGTTGCTCATACACGTGGGCCACGCGCGCGTAGAGCGCCGCATCGAGCGTGATCGCATCCTGGTGGGCGGCCATGAGCGGCGCGAGCTCCTCGTCGATCGCCTGGATCTCCGGCGTGGCATCGGCGGAGCTCACCGTGTAGAACGCGTGCGCCACCCGGTCGAGGAGCGCGCCGGACCTCTCCAGCGCCTCGAGGGTGTTCTCGAACGTCGGCATCGACCGCACACGGGTGATGTTCGCGACCTCGGCGAGCTGCTCCGCGAACCCGGCCCGGAAGGCGGGGAGGTAGTGCTCCGGACGGATGGCCCGATAGTCCGGGAGCCCGAAGGGGAAGGTCGACGGCTGCAGCAGCGGGTTCATGGCGTCGCTCATCCTCCGAGCCTAGCCACCGCCGTCGCCGGAGCGCTCCGCGCTCAGACGGGTCATCACCTGTCGCAGGGCATCGAGGACGACGCGCACGGAGCGGCGGCGCAGGTTCTCCGGCCGTGCGAGGACGTCGATCATGCGGTGCGTGCTCACGCCTCGGAGGGGGATGCGCGCGATGTCGTGATCGTCGACGCTGCGCGAGGTGAATCGCGGGAGCATCCCCAGAACGCCGCCGGCCGCGACCACCGCCGACACCGCACCGTAGTCGTTGATGCGGTGCCGGACCTCGACCGGGCGGCGGGCGACGGCGGCGACGGCGCGGAGCACGTCGTCAGGGGAGTATCCCACACGGCTCGTCACCCACTGCTCGTCGGCGATCTCGTCCGGCGAGAGGCTGCGGCGATCGGCGAGAGGGTGGTCGGCGGCGACGGCGACGTCCAGGGGTTCCCGGACGAGACCCACGGCGCGGACACCCTCGGTCGGCCACGGCGCGGAATGCTCCATCCGATGGGCGAGGACGAGGTCGTACCGCGCGGTGAGTCCGGGGAACTCGCTCTGTGCGACGTCTTCATCCGTGAGGCGCACGGTCGGGGCGTGCTCCATCCCGGACAACTCCCGGACGAGCGGGCCGAAGAGCGCCTGACCGACGCTGTGGAAGCCGCTGATGCTCACCTCTCCCGTCGCCGCGCCCTCGAAGTCATCCAGCGCGTGGCGCGCCGCGGCCATCGCGTCGATGGCCTCAGCCCCGGCCGCCGCGAGGATCTCGCCGGCGGACGTCAGCACGAGCGTGCGGCCCTGGCGGCGGGTGAGCGGTGCCGGGAAGGAGCGCTGCAGCGCGGTGAGCTGCTGCGAGACGGCGGACGGGGTGACCCGGAGGGCCTCGGCGACGGCGGTCATACTTCCCAGGGCCCCGAGTTCGCGGAGGATCTGGAGCTGATGGAGTTCCACGCGAAAAGTTTAGTGCAGGCTACACAGACAGTGCAGAATCTGCCGATTGATCTACACCGTCGGATGCGATGAGATCGGAGCATGAGAGCTCTGTTCAAGGAGGAACCCGGCGCCGGCCTCGCGCTCGTGGAACGCCCCGACCCGATGGCAGGCCCCGGCGAGGTCGTCATCCGCGTCCTCCGCACCGGCATCTGCGGAACCGATCTGCACATCCGGCGCTGGGACGATTGGGCGGCCTCCGCGATCGCCGCTCCCCTCATCCCGGGACACGAGTTCTACGGGGAAGTCGTCGAGGTCGGGCCGCTTGTCCACGACATCGCGGTCGGCGACCGGGTCTCCGGCGAGGGACACATCGTCTGCGGCACCTGCCGGAACTGCCGTGCCGGACGGCGGCAGATGTGCATCCGCACGATCGGACTCGGGCTGCAGCGCGACGGCGCCTTCGCCGAGTACCTCTCGCTGCCGGCGACGAACGTGTGGGTCCACCACGCCGAGGTCACCCCGGAGCTCGGCGCGATCTTCGACCCGCTCGGCAACGCCGTGCACACCGCCCTCCGCTTCCCGCTCGTCGGTGAGGACGTGCTCGTCACCGGGTGCGGTCCGATCGGCCTGATGGCGATCGCCGTCGCCCGGCATGCGGGCGCCCGCTTCATCGTCGGGACCGATGTGAGCGCGCCGCGCCTGGAGATGGCGCGCGGGATGGGAGCCGACGAGGTCGTCGACGTCTCCCGCCAGGAGATCCGCGACGCGCAGCGGGCGCTCGGCATGCGCGAGGGTTTCGACATCGGCTTCGAGATGAGCGGCGCGGCGTCGGCGCTCCCGGCGATGATCGACAACATGAACCACGGAGGACGCATCGCCATGCTCGGGCTGCCGTCGACCGGATTCGACATCGACTGGGGCAAGCTCGTCACGCACATGCTCACGATCACCGGGATCTACGGCCGGGAGATGTTCGAGACATGGAACGCCATGGGGGCGATGCTGCAGACCAGTGCGACGTTGCGCGAAGCGATCGGTCGGGTGATCGCCGAGGTCGTACCGGCGCGCGACTGGGAGCGCGGATTCGCGGCGGCGGAGTCCGCCGGCACGGGCAAGATCATCCTCGACTGGACGGAGCTGTGATGTACGCGACCTTCAAGGACCATGTGGCGCAGGAGCTGGCGGGAATCGAGGAGGCGGGGCTCACCAAGCACGAGCGCGGCATCCACGGACCGCAGCGGGCGGAGATCACGGCCGACGGCGCCGAGGTGCTCAACTTCTGCGCCAACAACTACCTGGGGCTGGCCGACGACCCGCGCATCCTCGCTGCGGCCCGGACGGCCCTGGACGAGTGGGGGTACGGGCTCGCGAGCGTCCGCTTCATCTGCGGCACGCAGGAGCAGCACCTCGAACTGGAGCGTCGGCTCGCGGACTTCCTCGGCACCGATGACGCGATCCTCTACTCCTCCTGCTTCGACGCGAACGGCGGTGTCTTCGAGACGCTGTTCTCCGTCGAGGACGCGATCATCTCGGACGAGTTGAACCACGCGTCCATCATCGACGGGATCCGGCTGTCCAAGGCGCGCCGGCTCCGCTACCGCAATCGCGACATGGCGGATCTGGAGGAGCAGCTGCGGGCGGCCGCCGATGCCCGGTTCCGCGTGATCGTGACCGACGGTGTCTTCTCGATGGACGGCTACATCGCGCCGCTGGCCGAGATCTGCGACCTCGCGGAGCGCTACGACGCCCTCGTCTTCGTTGACGACTCGCACGCGGTCGGCTTCGTCGGCGACAACGGGCGCGGAACCCCCGAGCTGTGCGGCGTCGCGGATCGCGTGGACATCTACACCGGCACGTTCGGCAAGGCACTGGGCGGCGCCTCCGGCGGGTACGTCGCCTCCCACGCGGAGATCGTCGCGTTGTTGCGTCAGCGCTCCCGTCCGTACCTGTTCTCGAACACCCTCGCTCCGGCCATCGTGGCCGGAACGCTGACCGCGCTCGACCTGGTCGAGGGGTCGGCCGACCTCCGGGCGCGGCTCCGCGACAACGCGGCCCTGTTCCGCGCTCGGATGGCGGAGGAGGGCTTCGACCTGCTTCCGGGCGAGCATCCGATCGTCCCGGTCATGTTCGGCGACGCCGCCCTCACCGCCCGGATCGCCGCGGCGATGCAGGACCAGGGTGTCTACGTGACGGCGTTCAGCTTCCCGGTCGTGCCGCGGGGCAAGGCGCGCATCCGGGTGCAGCTCTCCGCAGCGCACACGCCCGACCAGGTGGAGCGCTGCGTGGCGGCCTTCGTCGCGGCCCGGGATACCGTAGGTTGACTGGATGCAAAGAAACGCTTGCAAAGAGTTGTTTGCAAGCGTATCTTTGCATCATGACGAACGAGACGCAGGTACGGACGCTGGATGCAGGGGCGCTCAAAGCGCTCGCGCATCCGCTGCGGGTCAAGATCTTCGATCTGCTCGCCTCTCGTGGTCCCCAGACGGCCAGCTCTCTCGCAGCCCTCGTGGGGGAGACCTCGGGATCCACCAGCTATCACCTCCGCGCTCTCGCGGCCCACGACCTCATCCGCGAGGTGGAAGGCCGTGGTACGGCACGGGAGCGATGGTGGGAGCGTCCGAAGGGACGCATCGATGTGCCGGGCCCGGACGAGCAGATGTCGCCGGCCAACCGTGCCGCGGCGCAGATCGTCACGTCGGAGTTCTTCCGGCTCCGGCACGAGACCTTGATGCAGTACCTCAACCGCCCGGAGTCGGACGTTCCCGAGGGGTGGCGCGACGTCGGCATCACCATCACGACGCACCTCGACGTCACGCCGGCGCAGGCCATGGCGCTGCGGCAGGAGATCGAGGATCTCATCGAGCAGGCCATCGAACGCTATCGGGGTCAGACCGGGCCCGACGTCCGACGGGTCTCCGTGCGGGCCGAGCTGTTCGACCTGCCGACGTCGCCGCGGGAGGCCCTCGCCGGTGCGGGCGAGACGACGGAGGCATCATGACCGCCGCGACCCTGCGCCTCGTCAGTCCCACACGGACGGAGCGCGGCCTGCTGCGCCTCGCCGACCGGGTCACCGCCGGGGTCGAGCACCGGATCGAGCGGCGCGCCCAGCGTCGGACCCTCGCCCTCGACCTCCTCCGCGAACAGCAGGCCCGCCGCCACGACCCGCATGCCGTGGATCATCTCCTCGCGCAGCTCGGAGCCCCGCGCCGCTGACCCGAGACCCCGGGTACGCGGCGAGACCCCCTCCTTCCCGCGCGGGACGGAGGGGGTCTCGACGATGAAGCGGGGTCTCGGCGATCAGAAGGGGCGGGCGACGACGTCGCCGGAGGGGGTCTGGAGGACCTCCCAGCCGGCGTCGAGCTCCGCGATCGCGCGGCCCTCGAGCCAGGTGAGGGTCCAGTGCCCGGTGAGGCCCTGGGACTCGACCTCGGCGATGGCGGGACGCAGCGCCTCGGGGACGGACGCCGGCGGCTGGGCACCCGTAGCCCATCGCGTGCCGAGCTGCATCAGGAGGCCTCGACCGGGGCGAGCTCGATCGCGATGACCGCGAACTCCTCCGCCTCGGTGATCTCGAGCTCGGCGATGCGGCCGACCGCGCGGAGGTCGTCCGCCGCGGCGCGCAGGGCCTCGACCTTCGCGGCGGGAGCGGCGATGGCGGCACGGGAGACCGGGGTCTTCTGCGATGCCTTCGCCTCGGTCTTCGCGCGTCGGATGCCGATGAGCGCCTCGCTCGCGGCGGCCAGCACGGCCGGGTCGCCCTCGATGCCGAGCTTCTCGGGCCACGCGGCGGTGTGCACGGAGCCTTCCTCGAACCACGACCAGGCCTCCTCGGTGGCGAAGGAGAGCACCGGTGCGAGCAGCCGGAGCAGCGTGGACAGCGCCAGACGCAGCGCGAGGGCGGCCGAGGCCTGGCCCACGTCGTTCTGGTTGTAGGCGCGCTCCTTCACGAGCTCCAGGTAGTCGTCGCAGAACGTCCAGAAGAACGCCTCGGTCAGCTCCAGCGCCCGCGCCGCGTCATACCGGTCGAAGGCCGCGGTCGCCTCGGCCACCACGCCGTCGAGTGCCGTGAGCATCGAGGCGTCGAGCGCGTGGGTCACCTGCGCGCCCTCGGGCACCGGGAACGACAGCACGAACTTGGCGGCGTTGAGCACCTTGATCGCGAGACGCCGGCCGATCTTCACCTGGGTCGGGTTCTGCGGGTCGAAGGCCGCGTCCATGCCGAGGCGGCTCGACGCCGCCCAGTACCGCACCGCGTCCGAACCGTGGGCGTCGAGCACGTCGGCCGGGGTGACCACGTTGCCCTTCGACTTCGACATCTTCTTGCGGTCGGGGTCGACGATGAAGCCGGAGATGGCGGCGTTCTTCCACGGGGCGCGGCCGTCTTCGAGCGTGGAGCGCAGCATGGTCGAGAAGAGCCAGGTGCGGATGATGTCCTGTCCCTGCGGGCGCAGATCGAACGGAGCGGTGAGCTGCCACAGCTCCTCGTCCCGCTGCCAGCCGCCCGCGAGCTGCGGGGTCAGCGACGAGGTCGCCCACGTGTCGAGGATGTCGGCCTCGGCGTCGAACCCGCCCGGCACGCCGCGCTGGGTCTCGGTGTAGCCGGCCGGCACATCCGTGGTCGGGTCGATGGGCAGCGCGGCCGCGTCCGGGGTGAGCACGCGGTCGTAGTCGCGCTCGCCGTTCTCGTCCAGCGCATACCAGAGCGGGATCGGCACGCCGAAGAACCGCTGCCGGGACACGAGCCAGTCGCCGGTGAGGCCGCCGACCCAGTTCTCGTAGCGGACCCGCATGAAGTCGGGGTGCCACGCCAGCTCGGTACCATGCGCGAGGAGCTGATCGCGCAGCTCGCCGTCGCGGGCGCCGTTGCGGATGTACCACTGCCGGGTCGAGACGATCTCGAGCGGGCGGTCACCCTTCTCGAAGAACTTCACGGCGTGCTGGAAGGGCTTGCCGACGGCGGTCATGTCGCCGGTCTCCTGCAGCTTCTCCACGATCGCCTTGCGGGCGCTGAAGACGGTCTTGCCCGCCACGTTCTCCGCGTACCAGGCGCGGGCGTCGGCGTCGGCCACGATCGAAGGGGCCTCGGCGAGGAAACGGCCGTCGAGGCCGATCGTCGTCATGTTCGGCAGGGGTTCGCCGGCGGCGGTGCGCAGCTCGCGCCACCAGATGATGTCCGTCACGTCGCCGAAGGTGCAGACCATCGCCGCGCCCGTGCCCTTGTCGGGCTGGGCGAGGTGGTGACCGTGGATCTCGATCTCGGCGCCGAAGTAGGGCGTGCGGACCTTGGTGCCGATGAGGTGCTTGTGCGGCCCCTCGGGGTGAGTCACGATCGCGATGCACGCGGGGAGGAGCTCCGGGCGGGTGGTGTCGATCGCGATGGAGCCGGAGCCGTCCGCGAAGGGGAACTCGATCGTGTGGTACGCGGCCTGCTGGTCGCGGTCCTCGAGCTCGGCCTGCGCGATCGCGGAACGGAAGTCGATGTCCCACAGCGTCGGCGCGAGAGCCTGGTACGCCTCGCCGCGCTCGATGTTGCGGAGGAAGGCGAGCTGGCTCTGCCGGATCGTGTCGTCGGAGATGGTGCGGTACGTCTGCGTCCAGTCCACGCTCAGTCCGAGCTGACGGAACAGCGCCTCGAACTGCTTCTCGTCCTCGATCGTGAGGCGCTCGCACAGCTCGATGAAGTTGCGACGGCTGATCGGCTGCTGGTCGGCCGCCCGGCTCGACTTGTTGTCGCCGCCCTCGAACGGCGGGGTGAAGTCGGCGTCGTAGGGGAGCGAGGGGTCGCAGCGCACGCCGTAGTAGTTCTGCACGCGGCGCTCGGTGGGCAGACCGTTGTCGTCCCAGCCCATCGGGTAGAACACGGTCTTGCCGCGCATGCGCTCGTACCGGGCCTTGACGTCGGTGTGCGTGTAGGAGAACACGTGACCGATGTGGAGGCTCCCGGAGGCGGTGGGCGGCGGGGTGTCGATCGAGTAGACGCCCTCACGACCGAGCTCGGCGGCGCGCAGACGGTCGAACAGGTATGTGCCCTGCTCCGCCCAGGCGGCGTCCCACTTCGCTTCGAGACCTTCGAGTGCGGGCTTGTCGGGAATGGCGGACATGGAGGTCTCCTCGAGCGATGTATGCGGCACTGTGTGAGCGTGCCTGAGTGTGGGTGGTGCCGCCCAGTCTACCGAGCGCACGGGCGGGGCGCTCGACCCGGGGGAGCGTCCGGCGCGGCGCTGCGGCCGGCCCCCTCGACGCTGGAAGGATCGGAGCATGACACCGCCGTCGTCCTCGTCCTCCCGTCCCCGTCTCGCCGACCTCGGCGTGCCGTCCGGAGCCTTCCCGCGCGGCGCGGAGAACGCGATCACCGACGTCCGCGGTGTGCGGGTGGGGCACGCCACGCTGCACGGCGACGGTCTGCACACGGGCGTGACGGCGATCGTCCCCGACGCCCTCACCGCCGAGCGCCGCAGCCTTCCCGCGAACCTCTCCGTGGGCAACGGCTACGGCAAACTCGTCGGCGCCACGCAGCTCCGGGAGCTCGGCGCGCTGGAGACGCCGATCCTGCTGACCTCGACGCTGTCCGTGTTCCGCGTCGCGGATGCGCTGCTCGGGCACCTGCTGGCGACGCCGGCGCACGCACGGACGACCACGTTGAACCCGGTGGTGGGCGAGACGAACGACGGATTCCTCTCCGACATCCGTCGCCGAGCCGTCGGAGAGGAGCAGGTGACGGCGGCCCTGGCGACGGCGGCTCCGGGTGCGGTCGCGGAGGGAGGCGTGGGGGCCGGGGCCGGGACCGTCGCCCTCGGGTACAAGGGCGGCATCGGCACGGCATCGCGGCTGGTCGAGGTCACGGGGCGCCCGCGCACCGTGGGGGCGCTCGTGCAGACGAACTTCAGCGGCACGCTGCGGATCGCCGGCGTCCCGCTGCCCGCGGAGGAACTCCTCGCCGATGCTCCGGCACAGCCCGTCGGCAATTCCTGCATGATCGTCGTCGCGACGGACGCGCCCGTCGACGGGCGGCAGCTCGGCCGCGTGGCCAACCGGGCCGTGTTCGCGATGCGCGGTGTCGGCGCCGACTATGCGCAGGGCAGCGGCGACTACGCGATCGCCTTCTCGGTGCACGACCAGGCGGACGGCGGTCCGGCCGCGGACGACGAGCTCTCGCCGCTCTTCGCCGCGACGATGGACGCGGTCGAGGAGGCCCTGGTCAACTCGGTGCTCGCGGCGGAGACGACGGTGGGCCCCGAGGGGCGGACGGCGCACGCGGTACCGATCGATCGGGTGCAGGAATGCCTGGCTCGCGCCGGGGTCGTCTGACCCGCGTTCACAACTCAGGAGAAACCGGGTCGGCGGCGCCGCGGGAGCGGCGCGTCGTACCGACCGCCGCCGGATGTCCTGAGTTGTGAACTGAGGTCAGTCGGCGAGCGCGGCGTGGATACCCTCGCCGATGCGGCGCATGGCGGCCAGCACGGGGCCGCGCCCGTCGGCGCCCCGGTCCCAGTTCGCCAAGACGGCGTAGGCGATCCGGCGGGTGGGGGACATGACGATCCCGGTGTCGGCGCGGACGCGGGAGATCGTGCCGGTCTTGTTCAGCAGCCAGACGCCGCGATCGAAGCCCCAGTGCGCGAGCGGATCGAGGTCGAACGCCGACGCGACCATCGACAGGTCCATGCCCGCGCCCAGCCAGCGGCGCAGCGTGTCGGCCGAGGCGGGGGAGAGATCGGTCCCGTCGGCCAGGCGCGACATGAAGAGCACGAGCTCCGCGGCGTTGGCGTGCGACAGCGTCTTCGGGGCCCCGGGCGGGATCGGCCACCGCACGATGTCGTCGAGGGCCGAGGCGGTGTAGCCGAGCGCGCGGGTGTGCTCCTGCACGGTCGGGATGCCGATGACGCGGCCCAGCGTGTTGGTCGCGGCGTTGTCGCTCACGGCCCCGATGAGCGCGGCCACGTCGTACAACGACAGCTCGGACGCCTGCAGCAGGTACCAGAGGCCGGAGTCCTCGATCGCCTCGACCGGCCGTCGGGTCACGCGCTCGTCGAGAGTCCGCGTACCGGCGTCCACCTCGGCGAGGAGGCGGTGCAGGAGGAAGATCTTGCCGACGCTCGCCGTGTCCAACACCGTCTCCGGGTCATGGCGCAGCAGCACCTCGCCCGAGTCGATGTCCTGGACGAGGACAGACCACACGGTGCCGTTCTCGTCGGGGAGCTCCACGTCGATCGCGCTCATACGTCCTCCTCGTCCCGTGCACGCTCGGTCACGTGCGCACGGATGAGCTCGCCGACGGCGCGCATGTCGTCGAGCACGGGCGCGCGGAGGTCGGCCGCGGAGTCCTTCCAGTTCGCCGCCACCGCATACGCGACGGCGGCCCTCGGGCCCCGCAGCAGTCCGACGTCGACGCGGGCGAAGCTCACGCTGCCGGTCTTGTGACGCAGCACCATGCCCTGATACTCGGCCTCGACGTGGGCGAGGGGGTCGAGCAGGAAGGCGTCGGCGGTCATCGACGTGTCGGTGTCGGCGGCGAGCCAGTCCAGCACCCGGGCGCTCACCGCGGGGGAGAACGCCTCGCCGGCGCCGAGCCGGCGCATCACGTCGGATAGCTCGGCCGCCGTGCCGAACGACGGGGTCCAGGGCAGGTCGGGGGTGCGCTCGTTGCGGATGTAGTCGTGCAGCGCCGTGTCGCGGTACCCGAGCGCCGGGGCGACGGCCCGCACCTCCTCCAGACCGCAGAGGTGGATCAGGGCGTTCGTGGCGAGGTTGTCGCTCACCGCCCCGACGAGGAGCGCCGCGTCGTGGACCGTGATGCGCTGATCGTGCATGCGGTACAGCAGCCCGGAGTCCTCGACGCGGTGCTCGTCCGGGACCGCGATCCGGTCGTCCTCGGCGAGCGCGCCCGTTTCCAGCCGCCGAGCGACCTCGAGGAGCAGGAAGATCTTGCCGATGCTCGCGGTCTCGCACTGGGTGTGCGGCTCGTGCTCGGCCAGGGTCTCGCCGCTGCCGGCGTCGACGAGCCGGATCGACCAGGTGACGCGGGGGTCGAGGGGCGGAAGGGCGATCATGGCCGTCCCACCGTGAGGCGGGGCTCGTCGCCGGTCGCGTCCAGCACCCCATCCACACCGAGCGGGATGGTGAGGGCGTGCGGGTCGTGGCCGAAGCCCTGCTCCCACAGCACGGGGACGCCGGCGTCCTGGAATTCGTCCCGCATGAGCGCGTGGACGAGGTCGAGGTCGCCGCACTCGTGCCAGGAGCCGAGCACGATGCCCGTCGCCTGCGCGAGACGGCCCGCGCGCCGGAGCTGCGTGACGAAGCTGTCGAGGCGGTACGGCTCCTCCGTGATGTCCTCCAGGAAAAGGATGCCGGGGGCGGGGACGTCCGCCTCCGGGGCGCCGAGTCCGGCGGCGAGCAGACTGAGGTTGCCGCCCGTGAAGCGTCCCTCGGCGCGACCCGGCGTCATGATCTCGGTCTTCGGACCGATGAGCTCCCGCCCGCGCCAGGGTTCGAAGAGCCAGCGCTGTACGTCGTCGCGCACCTGCTCCGAGTCGCGGAAGACGTTGTTGCCCGCCATCGGGCAGAAGAGCGTCGCGACGTCGAGATGCGCACGCCACGTCTCGTGCAGCGCCGTCACGTCGGACGAGCCCGTGAGCAGCTTCGGCCGTCCGTCCTTGCGCAGCGCCCCTCGGCGCATGTCGGCCCAGTCGATGCCGTCGAGGAGGCGCAGGGCCCCGTAGCCGCCGCGTGCCGTGACGACGGCGTCCACGTCCGGATCGAGCCAGGCGTCGACGAGGTCGGCGCGGCGGAGGTCGTCAGGCCCCGCGAGGTACGACGCGCGCGGGTGGGGCGTGAGGACGTGCGACCCCACGCGGACCTTCAGGCCCCAGGACTCGTAGTAGCCGACGGCGCGCTGCGTGTTCTCCTCGTTGCCGGGACCGGATGGCGAGACGATCGCCACCGTGTCTCCGGGCTGCAGGGGAGCCGTGTCGAGATACGGCGACACCGCCGCCTCCGTCAGGGTGCTCATGCCGTCTTCTCCTCGATGCGCGGCGCCGCGGACAGCAGGTGCCGGGTGTACTCGTGCTGCGGGTTCAGCAGCACCTCTTCGGTGGGCCCGTGCTCGACGATCTGCCCGTGGTACATCACCGCGACCGTGTGGGCGATGTTCCAGGCCAGGCCGAGGTCATGCGTGATGACGAGGGCCGAGAGCCCGAGGCGGCGACGCAGCTCCAGCAGGAGGCCGAGGATCTCTCCGCGCACTGACGCGTCGAGCGAGGCGACGGGTTCGTCGGCGATGAGCAGCTGCGGCTGCACGGCGAGCGCTCCGGCGATCACGACGCGCTGCCGCTGCCCGCCGCTGAGCTCCTGCGGGATGGCGCCGAAATAGCGCTCCGGCGGGGTGAGCTCCGCATCGGCGAGGCTCTGCGCCACCCGCTCGCGCTCGTCGCCGGGGAAGCGCTGCACACGCAGCCCCTCGGCGACGGACTCGTACACGCTGTGCTTCGGGTTCAAAGCCGCCCACGGATCCTGCAGCACGAGCTGCACCTGCGAGCGGAACCGCGCGAGGTCGCGTCCTTTCGACGGGATCGGTGCGCCGTCGAAGAGGATCTGCGACCCGGGGTCGGCTGGCTGGAGTCCCATGAGTGCGCGGGCGAGGGTCGACTTGCCGGAGCCGGACTGGCCGACGAGCGCGACGATCTCGCCTTTGCGCACCGAGAGGTCGACGTCGCGGACCGCATGCACGGGGCGCCCGCCGGAGCGGTAGGTGACGTTGACTCCGCGGGCCTCCAGCAGCACCTCGTCGCCGTGGATGATCTCCGGCACGTCGTCCGCATCGCGGCCGTGCCGGGTCACCGGGGCCATCCGGGAGGCCGGGTCGCCGATCGTGGGGAAGGCGTCGGCGAGCTGGCGGGTGTACGCCTCCTGCGGGGTGGTGCAGACCGCGTAGCTCTCGCCGACCTCGACGAGCTCCCCGTCGCGCATGATGGCGATCCGGTCGCACGCCGTGGCGAGCACCGAGAGGTCGTGGCTGATCATGAGCATCGAGATGCCGCGCTCCGCCACGAGACGGGAGATCATGTCGAGGATCTGTTTCTGCACGATCACGTCGAGCGCGGTGGTCGGCTCGTCCGCGATGATGACCTCGGGATCGCAGGCGAGGGCCATCGCGATCATGACGCGCTGCTTCTGGCCGCCGGAGAGCTCGTGCGGATACGACTCGCTCTTCTGCTGCGGCAGGTCGACGATGTCGAGCAGCTCCCGCACCCGCTCCTTGCGCGCCTTCTCGCCCTTCCATCGATCGGAGGCGTGCAGCTCCAGCGCCTCCAGGAGTTGCCAGCCCACCGTGCGGACCGGGTTGAGCGAGTGCATCGCACCCTGGAACACGATGGACGTCTGCGCCCAGCGTACGGCGCGCAGCTGCCCGAAGGACAACGTGGCGACGTCCTGGTCGCCGAGCAGCACGCGGCCGCTGAGCCGGGCGTTGCGCGGCAGGAGCCGCAGGACGCTCATGGCGAGAGTGGACTTGCCGGAGCCGGACTCGCCGGCGATGCCGAGCGTCTGCCCGGCGGGGAGGGTGAGCGAGACGTTGCGCACGGCCGCCACCTCGTCCCGACCCGACCGCCCCGAGGTGCGGTACGTGATGGAGACGTCGTCGAAGATCAGGTCGGGCATCTCAGCGGCTCCTCAGCGTCGGGTTGGTGATGTTCTCGACGGCGCGGCCCATCAAGGTGAACGACAGCACGACGAGGACGATGGCGATGCCCGGCACGAGCACGTACCACCAGTAGCCGCTGGTCGCCGCGGAGACGTCCATCGCGTTCTTCAGGATCGAGCCCCACGACTGCAGGGTGGTGTCGCCGAGGCCGAGGAACGCCAGGGTGGATTCGGAGATGATCGCCGAGCCGACGGTGAGCGTCGTGTTGGCGAGCACGAGCGGCAGCACCCCGGGGAGGAGGTGCTTCATGATGATGTGCCAGTGCCCGGCACCGAGGGCCCGTGAGCGTTCGATGTAGTCGCGCGATTCGACGGACAGGGTCTGCGCGCGGACGACGCGGGCGGTGCCGGCCCAGGAGGTCAGGCCGATCGCGATGATGATCGTCCAGACGCCACGGCTCAGCACTGACGAGAGCACGATCGCGAGGATCAGCGACGGCAGCACGAGGAAGAAGTCGATGATGCGCATCATCAGCCCCCCGAAGAAGCCGGTGAAGTGGCCCGCCGAGAGGCCGACGAGGGTGCCGATGATCATCGACATCGCCGTGGCGGCGAGGCCGACGAGCAGGGACACCCGGGCGCCCCACACCATGCGGACCCAGATCTCGCGACCCTGATGGTCGGTGCCGAGGGGATGCTCCCAGGACGGCGGGGCGAAGCGCTGCACGTCGACAAGCTTCGTGACGTCGAGCATGCTGGCGGGGGCGATCACGGGGGCGAAGATCGCGATGAGGGCCACGATCACGAGGAAGACGAGGCCCACCATGCCCGCCCGGTGCTGGGCGAACTGCCGGCAGAAGTCGACGAAGGCGGTGCCGCGGCGGTGCCACGCCAGGGCGCGGGGGGAACGGATGGTCGGGGTTGCCGTGGTCATGCGCGCCTCACCCTCGGGTCGAGCTGCCGGTAGATGAGGTCCGCGATGAGGTTCATCGCGATGATGATCGTGGAGAACACCACGAAGGTGCCCTGCAGGAGCGGGAGGTCGGGGCCGGAGATGGCCTCGAAGGTGAGCTTCCCGAGCCCGGGCCAGGAGAACACCGTCTCCACCGTGACGGCCCCGGCGATGAGACCGCCGATGTGCATGAAGACGAGGGTGACGGTCGGCAGCAGGGCGTTGGGAACGGCGTGCCGACGGCGGACGAGGTCCTCTCGGAGGCCCTTGGCCCGAGCGGTGGTGAGGTAGTCGGCGCCCATCTCCTCGAGGAGCGAGCTGCGCATCACCATGAGGTACTGCGCGTACACGACCGCGACCATCGTGATCACCGGGAGCACCATGTGCGAGATCACGTCCAGGACCGCGCCGACCGGATCGGTGGGCGGGTTGGGGGAGACCATGCCTCCGGTCGGGAACCAGTGCAGCGTGCCGCCGAAGACCATCAGGAGCAGCAGGGCCAGCCAGAAGGTCGGCACCGACCAGAACACGAGCGACGTGCCGGAGACGATGCGGTCGAAGGTGGAGCCGTGCTTCCAGGCCGCCTTCTGCCCGAGCCAGAGGCCGAGGGCGATCGCGATGATCGCCGCCGTGCCGGTGAGGAGGATCGTGTTCCAGAAGTACTGGCCGATGAGGTCGGACACCGACGTGCGGTAGACGTAGCTCGTGCCGAAGTTCAGGGTGAAGACGTTGCCGAGGTAGTCGATGAACTGCTGCCACAGGGGCTTGTTCAGACCGAGCTGCTCGCGCAGCTGGTCTGCCTGCTCGGCGCTCATCCCGCGCTCGCGGGCGATCGAGGCGACCGGATCGCCCGGCAGGATCTTGAAGGCGAAGAATCCGAGGAGGATCACCATCGCCAGGCTGATGGCCGCGCCGCCGAGCTTGACCAGGAAGTAGCGGAGGGCGCCGACGCCCTTCGGCTGCTCCTCGGCCGCGGCGCTCGTCGCGATGGCGGAGGTGGACGGGGGTACCGCGTTGGACATGGGGGTCTCCTTACAGCGGACCGGGAGACGCCGCGGGGGCGGAGGCCCGCCACCCGCGGCGTCTCGCCGGACTCATTCGACGTCGGCGATGTTGCGGCGACGGATCAGGAAGAAGATGAGCCCTCCGATGATGACCACCCCCACGACGATGCCTCCGATGAGGAGTCCGGTGTTCGTGCCGGTGCCGCCGGCGGTCGCGCCCTCGACGGGCTCGACGGTGAGGTAGCCCCAGTAACCGGCCTGGTTGGCGATGATGCCGCCGTCCTTCGGCTGCAGCGTGAAGCCCGTGAAGCGGTCGGAGCGGTAGGCCTCCAGCGAGTTGGCGTACCAGGTGGCGACCTGCGCGGTGTCGGTGTAGTTCAGCGCGAGCATGTCGTGCACGATCTCCTGGCGCTTCTCCGCGTCGATCTCGGAGCGCTGCGCGGCGTACATCTCGTCGAACTCCGGGTTGCAGTACCCGTCCTGCGTGGTGCCGCCGGTGCCGTCGGTCGCGGTCGGCAGGTTCATGCAGGTATTGATGCCCAGCTGGTAGTCGGGGTCGGGGTTGACCGACCAGCCGCTGAAGTACAGGTCGTAGTCGCCGGAGGTGGCCTTCGCGCTGATCGTGTCGGAGTCGGTGGACTCGACCGTGATCTCGATGCCGATGTCCTTCATCCACGGGACGAAGAAGTCGGAGATGGACTGCTCGTTCGCGTCGTCCGCGTCCGTCAGCAGGCGCAGGCTCAGGCGCTGGCCGTCCTTCTCGCGGATGCCGTCCGCGCCGGGGACCCAGCCCGCCTCGTCGAGCTTCGCCTGCGCGGCCTCGGGGTCGAAGCCCACGATCACGTCGTCGTCGTCCGACAGGTGCCACTTCGGGAAGGACGCCGGGATGAAGCTCGTCGCGAGCGTGCCCTCGCCGTCCAGGACCTTGTCGAGGAGGGTGGCCGTGTCGGTGCCGAGACGGATGGCCTGGCGCACCTCGAGCTCCTTCAGCGCGGCGTTGCCGGTGCCGTAGGGCACGTTGTCGCGGGTCTGCTGACCGACGTTGATGCTGATCGAATGGTAGCGGCGGCCCTCACCGGAGTGCGTGGTGATGCCGTCGACGCCGTCGAGTGCCGAGAACTGGGTGGGGGTGAGGCCCGTGACGAGGTCGACGTCGCCCGCCTTGAGCGCCTGCACCTGGGCGTCCGAGTTCGTGTAGTACACGTACTGGATCGCGTCGATCTTGGGGGCGCCCCGCCAGAAGTTCTCGTTCGCCTTCAGCACGATGGACTGGTTGGCCGAGTAGCTGTCGAGGACGAACGGGCCGGAGCCGACCACGTCGGCGTCGTTGGTGAAGGTCGTCGGGTCGTCGACCTCCTCCCAGATGTGCTTCGGGACGATCGGGATCTCCGAGCCGGGGTTCGGGGCCTGCGGGGTCTTCAGGGTGATCACGACGGTCTTGTCGTCGGGGGTCTCGACGGTGTCGAAGTTGGAGACGAGGTTGCCGTTGGCGGTGCCGAGGGCGGGCACCGTCATCATCTGGTCGTACGTGTACTTCACATCGGCGGAGGTGATGGGCTCGCCGTCCGACCAGACGAGGTCGTCCTGGAGGGTGAAGGTCCACGTCTGACCACCGTCGGTCGCCTCCCAGCTGTCGGCGAGGCCCTTCGTGGGCGAGCCGTCCTCGGCGTCGTTCTGCACGAGCGACTCGTAGACGTACCGGATGATGTTCGTCGGCGTCAGGTAGATCGAGATGAACGGGTTGAACGTGTCCACGAACCCGGAGGTGGCGATCCGGAGCGTCGTGTCGGAGGCCGGGGATTCGGTGGCGGCGCTGACGGACTGCGCCTGAGCGGCACCGACCGGAGCGGCGAGGAGGAGCGCGGAGGCGATCGCGGCGGCGGTCAGACTTCGCACGGTTCTGGAGCGGGGGGCAAGACGCATGGAAGGTCCCTTCGGGCGCCGCCCGGATCCACAGTGAAGCCGGGTCGGTGCTGACCATGCAAGCGGAAGACGGCCCTGTGGTCAAGACATTCGATGCGTATCGCGCAAGAAAAATCGCGCGGATCCGAAAGATCGCCGGCCGTCGAGCGGGTGTAACACAGCGGAAACACGCGGATGCCAGGATGCGCGCATCGGAATGACGGGAGCGAAGGATGACTTCTCGACGCGGACATCCGGAACGTATCTCGGGCCGGTTCGGGTCGGGCACGCGAACCGGAATCGTATCGTCACTCCGCCGGGACGGTGAGCACGGCACGCAGGAGCGCGATGCGTTCGTGCAGGGAGGAGCGCAGGAAGTGCTCGTCCAGCGCATGCGCACCGCCGCCCCGGGGGCCGAAGCCGTCGACGGTCGGCAGACCCTTTCCGCCGAGGAGGTTCGTGTCGCCCGCGCCGGCCGCGGGGCGGCCGTCGACGTGCTGGCCGAGTGCGGCGCCGGCCGCGGCGATCCGGGCGAGGAGGTCGGTGTCCTCCGCCGAGGCCTGCCAGGCGGGCCGGGCGCTCAGCACGGCGACCTCGAGGCGGGCGCCGGGGCGCACCGGCGCCAGTTCCTGGAGGGCGGTGAGGACGCGCTGCTCGCTGTCCGGGTCTCGGAAGCGGAGGCCGATCTCGGCCGCCGCGTGCGCCGGCACCACGTTGGTCCTCGCGCCGCCGTCGATGACGCCGACGTTGCACAGCACCGGACTCGGAAGCTCCGGGTCGGCCACGATCGCGCGGGCCAGGAGGAGCTGGTCCACGAGCTCGTCGATCGCCGAGACGCCGTGCTCGGGATCGAGTGCGGCGTGGGCCGCGCGGCCGGTGACGGCGATGCGCACCCGGGCACTGCCGCGGCGGCCGACCTTGAGGGCGCCGTCGGGATGCGGGGACTCGAATCCGATGGCGCAGGACGCGCCCCTGGCCCGTTCCGCGAGCAGGGGGCCCGAGACGGGGGAGCCGATCTCCTCGTCCGCGACGAGCACGATCCGCACGGCGCGCCGCTGTTCGAGCGGCACGGACTGCAGGTGCCGCAGGGCCTCGAGCATCACCACGATGCCGGCCTTCATGTCGTAGGCGCCGGGGCCGCGCACGACATCCCCGTCCTCGGTCCACGGCAGGTCGTCCGCCAGGGTGCCGACCGGCCACACGGTATCGGTGTGGCCGATGAGGAGAACCGGGTCTCCGGTACCGGGGACGTCGATGACGAGATCCGTCCCGAGCTCGTGCGGGATCCGCTGGACGCTGCCGCCGACGCCGGCGAACCAGGCGGACAGCAGGTCGGCGATGCGGGCGCTCGCCTCCGTGTCGCGGCTCGGCGTCTCGATCAGCACGAGTTCGCGCACGAGTGCGATGATGTCGTCGGAAGGATGGTCCCCGTCGCGCACTGCCGAGAGAGTCGTCACGGTTACGAACCGTATCTTGCCCCTTGATCGCCCCGCAACCCGCCGATAGCATCGCTCAAAGCAGCAGGAATCCTCGATCTTAGGAAACGTATCGTGCCTCATTCTTCGGTGGCCGCCGGTGTCGCCCACGGCTGCCGCGAACTCACCCGGTACACCGAGTTCCGTGAGGCCGCCGCGCTGTACGCCCGCGTCTTCGCATACACGGAGAACGAGTACGCCCTCAACGCCAACCTGCTCACCGCCCTCGCCCGCAACGGCGGTTCCGCGGTCGGCGCCTTCGCCGACGACGGAGAGCTGATCGGGTTCGCCTACGGGTTCGCCGGCTGTGACACCACCGGCGCGTCTTTCCACTACTCGCAGGCGGCCGCCGTCGATGCCGCGCACCAGGGACGCGGCGTCGGCCAGGCGCTCAAGCTCGCGCAGCGTGCCGTGGCCCTGCGCTGGGGGCAGCGGACGATGCGGTGGACGTTCGATCCGCTGCTGTCACGCAACGCGCACTTCAACCTGAGCTCTCTCGGGGCCGTCGGCATCGCCTACGAGCGCGACTACTACGCCCGTCCCGATACCGACCGTCTGGTGGTCTCGTGGGACCTGGACGTCGCCGATCGCCCGGCCCGTCGGTCGCTTCCCGTCCCGCCCGTGCTCGGGCCGGACGACTGGGGGCGAGCCGTGGCGGCGGACGGCGGCACCTGGATCGCGATCCCGACGCGACCCGGCGCCCTCGACGCCGAGGAGCGCGCGGCGCTCCGGCGGGATCTGGAGCGGACGATGACCGCGGCATTCTGCCGCGGGGACGTCCTCGTCGGGGCCACGCGCCTCGACGACGACACGGCGGTCTACCGCGCGACATCTCGGGAGGGCACGGCATGAACGACCACGACCACGACCAGGAGGATCGCGACCTCGTCTCTCCGCGAGACCGCTACGGCGAGCGCATCCGCACCAACCTCTCCGCCGAGAGCATCCAGGCGCGGATCATCGAGACCGAGCAGCGCACCCTCGCCCAGACCTTCGAGGAGCTCAGCCGCTCGGCCCAGGTGCCGCAGGCCGCCGCGTTGCTGCTCGGCGCCCGACGACGGTACGTGGCCGGCGAGGGCAAGGCGGCGGCGTACGCGCAGCTGCTCAACGCGGATCTCTCGGCGACGCTGTCGAACGTGTTCCTCGTCGACGGGCACGCGCTGCAGCCGCTCACCGTGCTCACGGACGTGCGGGCCAGCGACGTGCTCATCGCGTTCTCCCTGCGGCGCTACCGCGAGGAGACGGTGCGGCTCGGGCGGCTCTTCCATGAAGCCGGGGGTCAGCTCGTCGTCATCACGGACAGCGAGGACGCCCCGCTCGCATCGATCGCGACCTCGCTCATCCGGGTGCGCACCGGATCGGCGTCATACGCCGACTCCCCGACCCCGGTTGCGGCGGTGTGCCACCTGCTGAGCGCGCTCACCACGGCGAGCGCGAAGGGAGCGCGTCGGCGGCTGGCCGAACGCGACCGGCTGGTGGCCCGCCTGGGTCTCTACGGCCCCGAGACCGCGCGGTCCCGCCCCGAGGAGGAGGCGTGAGGGTCGTCCGCGTCCGGCTGTTCGCCCTGCGCCAGCCGCTGCGTCACAGCTTCGAGACGAGCTCGCACCGCAAATCCGGCATCGAACATGTGCTCGTCGAGGTCACCGATGCCGACGGCCGGACGGGCTGGGGGGAGATCGCGTCCCCGAGCGATCCGTTCTACGGTGCGGAGACCACGGTCACCGCGTGGGAGATCGCCACGCGGTACCTCGTGCCCGCGCTGCTCCGTGCCGAGGGGGAGGAGCCGGCGGAGCTGGAGGCGTCGTGGGCGCGTGTCCGCGGGCACGAGTTCGCGAAGGCCGGGTTCTCCGGTGCGGTGTGGGACCTGGCCTCCCGGCGGCGGGGGGTCGCGCTCGCCGCGGCCCTGGGCGGGACGCGCGACGAGGTCGTCGCGGGGGTGTCGTTGGGCATCGAGCCGTCGATCGACGAGCTGCTCGCGCAGGTGGAGCTGCAGCGCGCCGCCGGCTACCCCCGCGTCAAGCTCAAGATCGCTCCGGGATGGGATGTCGAGCCGGTGCGTGCGGTGCGCGGCGCCTACCCCGACCTCGATCTCCACGTGGACGCGAACGGCGCCTACGCCGATGACGAGCGGGCGGCCGCGGTGTTCGCGCGCCTGGATCGCGAGGCGCTGACCATGATCGAGCAGCCCTTCGCGCCGCGGGATCTCGTGGCCCACGCCGATCTGCAGGCGCGGCTCGACACGGACGTGTGCCTGGACGAGTCGGTCGTCGACCTCGGCGACCTGCGGACCATGATCCGGTTGGGTGCAGGGCGGGTCCTCAACATCAAGGTGTCGCGGATGGGCGGGCTCACCGTCGCCCGCGCCGCGCACGACGTTGCGCAGGACGCGGGCATCCCCGTGTGGTGCGGCGGGATGCACGAGTTCGGCGTCGGGCGAGCTGCGAACGTCGCGCTGTCGTCCCTGCCCGGCTTCCTGCTGCCGTCGGACGTGTCGGGATCGGACAAGTACTACGAGTCCGACATCATCGCGCCTCCGGTGACCGCCGTCGCCGGTCGCGTGACGGTCCCCACCGGACCGGGCATCGGACACGAGGTACTCGCCGAGCGCATCGCCCGCGACGCGTCCCGCGTCTTCGACTCCTCCGCGGCCGAGGCCCCCGAGGCCGTCCTGACCGTGGGCTGACCCACCCCGAACCTGCGAGAGCGGAATCCCATGCGTGCACTGCTGCTGTACCGGCTCGATCCCGCCGCCGAGGCCGCGGAGGACGGGATCCACCCCGTCGATCCACGGGAGCCGATCATCCGGGCGACCGACCTCGGCGTCACCCGCGGCGACGGCGTGTTCGAGACCGCCGTGGTGCGCGGGGACAGGCCGCAGGCGCTGGAGGCGCATCTCGCGCGGCTGGAGCGTTCGGCGCAGCTCCTGGGGCTGCCCGCGCCAGGCCGAGAGCTGTGGGCGCGGGCGGTGCGCCGCGCGGCCGCCGAGGTCTCCCGCCCCGGAGTGCTCCGCGACGGGGAGATCGCCTCGATCAAGTTCGCGATGACCCGCGGGGACGAGATCGACCCGGCCGGACCGACGGGGTGGGTGCTCGGCTTCGCGGCAGAGGACCCGGAGGCCGTCCGCGCGCGGGGCGTCTCCGCGGTGGTGCTCGACCGCGGGTACCGGCACGACGTCATGGAGACCGCGCCTTGGCTGCTGCAGGGAGCGAAGTCCCTCGCGTACGCCGTGAACCAGGCGGCCCTGCGGGAGGCACGGAGCCGAGGTGCGGACGATGTCGTCTTCGTCAGCGCCGACGGGTTCGTCCTCGAAGGGCCGCGGTCGACGCTGATCGCGCGGCTCGACGGGACGCTGGTCACGCCACCGTCCGAGCACGGGGTGCTCCCCGGGACGACCCAGGCCGACGTCTTCGCGGGACTCGCCGAGGTGCCCTCCCGCGTCGGTCCGATGATGCGGGACGATCTGGAGCGGGCGGACGCCCTCTGGCTCTGCTCCAGCACCCGCGGTGCGGTGCCCGTGCGGGAGCTGGACGGTGTCGCGCGCGCCGTGGACCCGGTGCTTACCGCGCGGATGAACGCGGTGCTGGATGGACGAGAGGACTGAGATGGTCGACGCGGACCTGCCGATCGATCGGGTGATCGACGGCCACAACGACCTCGCCTGGGCGAGCAGGACGCTGCTCGGCTACCGGGTCGCGGAGCTCTCCGGCCCGGTGACGGCCACGCAGACCGATCTGCCGCGGCTGACCGCGGGCGGGGTCGCCGGCCAGTTCTGGTCGGTCTGGGTCGATCCCGTGCTGGAGGGGGCGGAGCAGGTGGTGGCCACGCTCGAGCAGATCGACTTCGTGCACCGCCTCGTCGACGCCCACCCGCAGCGCTTCGCGATCGCTCGGACGGCGGCCGACGTGCGTGCGGCAATGGCGGAGGGGCGGATCGCCTCGCTCATCGGCATCGAGGGCGGCGACCAGCTCGGCGGATCGCTGGCCGTGCTGCGGCAGTTCGCGCGTCTCGGCGCGCGGTACCTGACGCTCACCTGGTCGCGGACGATCGCCTGGGCGGACTCCGCGACCGACGAGGCGCGCCACGGCGGCCTGACGGACTTCGGACGCGAGGTCGTGCGCGAGATGAACCGCATCGGTGTGCTCGTCGACCTCTCGCACGTCGCTCCGACGACCATGCGGCATGCTCTGGAGATCACGACCCGCCCGGTGATGGTCAGCCACTCCGGCGCTTTCGCCCTGTGCGACCACCCCCGCAACGTGCCGGACGACGTGCTCGCCGCGATCGGCGCGCAGGGCGGCGTCGTGATGGTGCCGTTCGTCCCCACGTTCGTCTCGCAGGGCCGCCGCGACTGGTGGGAAGCCGGGGGAGAAGGAGAGGCGCCGCGCGTCGGCGTCGCGGACGTCGCCGATCACCTGGACCACGTGCGTCGCGTGGCCGGCGCACATGCGGTCGGGATCGGCGCCGACTACGACGGCTCCGATGCGATGCCGGACGGTCTCGGCGATGTCTCGGGGTACCCGGCGCTGTTCGCCGAGCTGCGGCGTCGAGGCTGGTCGGAGGAGGACACCCGGGCCCTGGCGCACGAGAACGTCCTCCGGGTGCTGGAGGCGTCGGACCCCGACCACGAGGCCTTTCTCGCGGGCAGTGCAGGAGAGCCCGCCGCGGCCGCGCTCGCTCCGGCGGTCGACACGACGATCCGGGAGGGGGCGCTGTGACCCCGCGCGTCCTCGTGATCGTCAACTCCGCGAGCTCCGGCCCGCGCCGCCTCGGCACCTGGCTGCGGGAGAAGGCGATCGACGTCGACGAGATCGTGGGAGCCGAGCAGCCGCTGCCCACCTCCCTGGACGGCTACGCCGGACTCGTCATGCTGGGCGGCGGGCTCATGCCGGACGACGATGACCGCGCGCCGTGGCTCGCCGCCGAGCGCGCGCTCGCCGCGGAGGCCATCGACCGTGACCTCCCCACCCTCGGTATCTGCCTGGGCGGTCAGCTGCTCGCCCACGTGGCCGGCGGCGAGGTCGCCGAGAAGACCGGACCCATCGAACGCGGCGCGACCTCCATCCGCCCCACCGCGGCGGGACGTGCCGACGCCCTGTTCGCGGCCCTCGGCGATGAGGCTCCGATGATCGAGAACCATCAGGACATGATCACGCGGCTGCCATCCGCGGCGGTGCTGCTGGCGACGAGCGCCGCCGTCGAGAACCAGGCCTTCCGGCTGGGGGCTCGGGTGCGGGGCGTGCAGTTCCATCCCGAGGCGTCCGCGGCCGACCTCGCCCGTTGGGACGACGCGGCACTGCGGGGAGAGGGACGCTCGCTTCCCGCCCTCATCGCCGCCGCCGAGCGCGTGCACGATCACAACACCGCGGCCAGCCGCGCGCTCATCGAGGCCTTCGCCGACGAGGTGCGCGCCGGGGTCCCCGCATGACCGGGAAGGATGCGGATCTCCTCGTCACGGAGGAGACCGCCGCGGAGGCACTCCGCCACGGCCTGGACGAGCGCGCGCGTCGTGCCGCCCCGGCCGCCATCGCCGCGGTGGCCGAACGGGGAAGCGTCCGCGCAGTGCTCACCCACGGCCATCCCCGCGCCGATGAGGCCCCGACGACGCGGGACACCGTCTTCCGCATCGCGTCGATGTCCAAGAGCTTCCTGGCCGCCACCGTGCTCTCGTTGCGCGACCGCGGCCTGCTCGACCTCCACGCGCCGATCCGCACCTACCTGCCGGAGGTCCGGCTGCAGTATCGGGGCGCCGACGTCGAGGTCACCGGCGACTTGCTGCTCTCCAACCGGTCCGGTCTGGGGGAGGACAACGCCTGGGTGGACCGCCATCTCGGCGCCTCCCGCGCGGAGATCGCGGCGCTCTTCGCGGGTGGGGTGCGGCTCGCGGCCGCGCCGGGAACCGTCTACCAGTACTCCAACCTCGGCCAGTCGCTGCTCGGCCGCGTCGTGGAAGCGGTGACGGGGCGGGCCGTGGAGGACGTCATCCGGGAGACCCTGCTCGAGCCCCTCGGACTGCGCCGGACGGGGCACGGGGCGGACGGCTACGCGCCCGAGACGCTGGCCGGCGGGTTCCGGACGTTCGACGACGGCGCCACGTTCCGCCCCGAGCCGTTCGTGGGGTCCGGGGCACTCGGCTGCATCGGCAGCATGTTCAGCACCGTCGACGACATCGCGAGATGGATGTGGTTCCTCGGCTCGGCCTTCACCGACGACCCGCTGGCGCCCGCCGTGCTGGCTCCGGCGTCGCGACGGGAACTGCAGCAGGCCCGCACCCCCATCCCGGTGCCGTCGGCGATGTTCGACGGGCGCGATCTCGCGGGGGCTGGCTACGGCTACGGCCTCTTCGTCGAAGACGATCGGCGGTTCGGGCGGGTCGTGCAGCACTCCGGCGGCCTTCCCGGATTCTCGGCGCACATGCGCTGGCATGCCGCCACCGGCATCGGCGTCGTGGCCTTCGGGAACTCCGACGAGTTCGGCGCCCGGCGGATCGCAGGCGCCGCGCTCCAGCAGCTGCTCGAACAGACGGACGCCCCCTCCGCGGTCCTGCACCCGTGGGCGGAGACGGTCGCCGCCGCGCACGCTCTCGATGCCGCGATCCGCTCCGGACGGCCTGCCGCCACGTACCCGTTCCTCGCCGACCATGTGCTCGACGACATCCCGGCCGACGTCCGCGATGCCCGGCTGGCGGCACAGGTCCAGGAGATCGGCGGATTCCGCGCAGAGCAGGCCCCGCTCCCGGATCGCGTGGTGGCCGCGGCGACGGAGGCCGAGCTGCGCTGGCGGATCGCGGGGAACCGCGGCGACCTCCTCGTCGACGTGCGGCTGGTCGGGCTGCCGGAGCCTCGCGTGCAGGGGGTGAGCGCGGCGGTCGTCGCGCCAGGGCGGACACGTGTCGCGGGGGAAGGGGCCGGGGCCGCAGAGCGACACCGGATCATCCTGCCGTCCCCCTGATCCCGGGACGGCACAGATCGACCGGGTCCAAAAAACCGCCCTAGGATGGAGACATCCCGACCCGTCCGTTCTGAGGAATCCTCATGCCCGCCACCCCTGTGCGTCGCCTCCTGCCCCTCGCTGCGCTCGCCGCCGCCACCGCCCTGGTGCTGAGCGCGTGCGCCGGCCCGTCCACGGAGAGCGACGGCGGTGAGCTCGTGTGGTCGATCGAGGGCGCGAACCTGTCCGCCGGGCACATGGACCCGCAGGTGAGCCAGCTCGACGTCTCCGGCATGGTGCAGCGGGCGGTGCTCGACTCCCTGGTCTTCCAGGAGGACGACGGCACGTTCAGCCCGTGGCTCGCGAAGAGCTGGGACGTCTCGCCGGACAGCACGGAGTACACGTTCACGCTGCGCGACGATGTGACCTTCACCGACGGCGAGCCGTTCGACGCGGAGGCCGTCAAGGCGAACTTCGACCGGATCGTCGACCCGGAGACCGCCTCGGCTCAGGCGGGGAGCATGCTCGGTGCGGACTTCTACGACGGCACCGAGGTCGTCGACGACCACACGGTGAAGGTCTCGTTCACGCAGCCGTATGCGCCGTTCCTGCAGGCGGCCAGCACCCCGCAGCTCGGCTTCTACTCGCCGGCAGTGCTGGCCGAGTCGGCCGACAAGCTCAAGGCGGGCGGCCCCGACGTCACGGTCGGCACCGGACCCTTCGTGCTCACCGAGTACACCGCAGACCAGGAGATCGTCTACACGCGCAACGACGACTACGCCTGGGGTCCGCACGAGGCGAAGGCGCCGGCGTTCGAGACGCTGCGCGTGCAGATCCAGCCGGAGGCGTCGGTGCGTACCGGAGTGATCGAGAGCGGGGAGGCCGACCTCGCCAGCAACATCCCGCCGAACCAGGTCGCCGGTCTGGACGACGCCGACGTCACGGTCGACTCGGTGGAGTACCCCGGACTGCCCTACTCGCTCTACCTGAACGAGAAGTACGGCGTCTTCGCCGACGAGAAGGTGCGGCAGGCGTTCGCCCGCGGCATCGACGTCGACGCGGCGGTCGAGGAGATCTACTTCGGGCAGTTCCCGAGGGCATGGAGCATCCTCGGCAGCACGACCCCGGGCTACGACGCGTCGCTGGAGGACTCCTGGCCGTTCGATCAGGACGCCGCGAACGCCCTGCTCGACGAGGCCGGGTGGACGGAGCGCGACGCCGACGGCATCCGCATGAAGGACGGCGAGCGCCTGTCCGTGCGGTGGATCGCCTGGACCCCGGTCCCGGACGACCGCGCGGCGCTGGCCAACGCGATCCAGTCGGACCTCAAGGCCATCGGCTTCGAGGTGCAGCGCGAGGAGCTGGAGCCCGGCGCCTACAACGCCCAGTACGAGCCGAAGACGTTCGACCTCACCGACTGGGGCTTCTCGGGCGTGGACGCCGACTTCCTCCGTGCGCACCTGCACACCGACGGCTTCCAGAACGCCTCGCAGGTGAGCGATCCGGAGATCGACGCGCTCCTGGAAGAGGCCGTCGCGTCGAGTGATCAGGACGCCCGCAACGAGCTCTACACGCAGCTGCAGCAGTGGAACGCGGAGTACACGGCCATCGTCCCGCTCTACAGCCCCTCGGCGATCACGGCGGTCGGCGAACGTGTGCAGGGTCTGGACTACGACCTCTACGGGCGGCCGCTCTTCTACGATGTGAGCCTCGGCTGACATCCGGCGGCCGTCGTTTCGAGGGAGCGGGCGGAGTGATCGAACCGTGAAGGCGGTGCTCGGCCGTGCCCTCGGGCTCGTCGCCTCGGTGGTCATCGTGCTGTGGGGCGCCGCGACGGTCGCGTTCCTGGCCTTCCGGGTGATCCCCGGCGACCCGGTCTCGGTGATGCTGGGGCCGCAGGCGCAGGTGAGCGAGGTCGTCAAGGACGGCATCCGCGCCGATCTCGGGCTCGACCGTCCGCCGCTGGAGCAGTACGTCGGCTTCATCGGGCAGCTCGCCCGCGGCGACCTCGGCGAGTCGTACCAGCTGCGGCTGCCGGTGACCGAGGTCATCGGACGGCAGCTCGGCGCGACCGTGCAGCTCTCGGCCCTGGCGCTGGGGATCGCCGTCGTCCTCGCCCTCGCGGTCGCGGTCTTCGTGCGGGGCCGTGTCGGGCGTACCGTCGCCGCCGGCGTCGAGCTCGTGGTGCTCTCCTCGCCGGTGTTCTGGATCGGGCTGCTGCTGCTCAGCGTCTTCGCGTTCGGACTGGGGTGGTTCCCCGTCTCGGGCACCCGCAATCCGGCGACCATCGTCCTGCCGGCGATCACGCTCGCCCTCCCGGTCGCGGCGCTGCTCAGCCAGGTGCTGCGCGACGGGTTGATGCAGGCGGAGCGGATGCCGTTCGCGGAGACGGTCCGCGCGCGGGGCGCCGGGCCGACCTGGTTCACGCTGCGGCACGGGGTGCGGCACGGCGCCGCGTCGGCGGTCACCCTCGCGGCCTATCTCACCGGCTCGGTCCTCGGGGGCGCGGTTCTCGTCGAGACCGTGTTCGCCCGGCCCGGCCTGGGGCGGGTCACTCTCGCCGCCATCAACGACCGGGATCTCCCCGTCCTCACCGGGATCATCCTGCTGAGCGCTCTCGTCTTCGTCGTCATCAACGTGGTGGTGGAGCTCGTGCATCCGCTGATCGACCCCCGCGTCGCCGCCTCCTCCCGACCGGGAGTCGTCCGATGAGTCGGGGGCAGCGGTTCCTGCTGGGCTCCGCCGCGGTCGTGCTGGTCGTGGTCGCCGTCGCCGCCCTCTGGCCGGGGCTGCTCGCCACGCACGATCCGCTGCAGACCGAGGTGCGGGCCGCTCTGCTGCCGCCGAGTGCCGAGCACCTCTTCGGCACCGATCAGAGCGGCCGCGACGTGTACTCCCGCGTGGTGTTCGGCGCGGGGCGCTCGGTCGGGATCGGACTTCTCGCCACCGCCATCGCCCTCGCCGCCGGCCTGCTGGTGGGGGCGCTCGCCGGCATGTCGCCGCGGGGCGTGGACATCACGCTCATGCGCGTCAACGACGTGCTCATGGCGTTCCCGGAGTTCCTGGTGGCGCTCGTCGTGGTGGCCGTGCTGGGACCGGGCCCGGTGAACATCGCCATCGCGGTGACGCTGGCGGCCGCACCCGTGTACGTGCGGCTCGCCCGCGTGCAGACCCGGACGCTCCGCGTGGCGGAGCACGTCGAGGCCGCCCGCATCCTCGGCGTGCCGCCGCTGCGGGCGTTCCGCCGGCACGTGATCCCGGGAGTGCTGGGATCGCTGAGCGTGCTGGCGACCATCGGCATCGGGTCGAGCATCCTCGCCGCCGCCGGACTGAGCTTCCTGGGCCTGGGGCCGTCCGAGCCGACTCCGGAGTGGGGCCTCATGCTCGCCGGCGGTCGCAACGTGCTCGGGCAGGCGTGGTGGGTGTCGGTCTTCCCCGGTCTCGCGATCACGCTGACGGTGGTGTGCGCGACGGTGATCGGTCGGATCCTCCGGGCTCGGGCGGAGGGGAGGGACGCATGAGTGCGGCGCTGGAGGTCGAGGGGCTGCGGATCGCCTTCGCGGGGACTCCCGTCGTGGAGGACGTCTCGTTCGCGGTGGATGCCGGCGAGTGCCTGGCGATCGTGGGGGAGTCGGGGGCGGGGAAGTCGCTCTCAGCTCGCGCTCTGCTCGGCCTCACGCCGTCGACGGCCGACGTCGCCGTCGACCGGCTCCGCATCGACGGGGTGGATGCCGCCGCGCTGACCGAGCGCGGCTGGCGGCGGCTCCGGGGAACCGGGATCGGCCTCGTGTCGCAGGACGCCCTCGTATCCCTGGACCCGTTGCGACGGATCGCGGACGAGATCGCCGAGCCGCTGCGGCTGCACCGCCTCGTGCGCGGGCGCGCGGCCCTCGCTGCGCGGGTGCGGGAGCTTCTCGGACGGGTGTGGATGCCCGACCCCGACCGCCGTGCACGGCAGCGTCCGCAGGAGCTCTCCGGAGGATTGCGGCAGCGCGCGCTCATCGCCTCGGCGCTGGCCGGGAGCCCCGCGGTGCTCGTCGCGGATGAGCCCACCACGGCTCTAGACGCGACTGTGCAGGCCCGGATCCTCGTGCTCCTGCGGGAGATCGCCGACGACGGCACCGCCGTGGTCTTTATCAGTCACGACTTCGCGGCGGTGCGGCGAGTGGCGGATCGGGTGCTGGTGATGAAGGACGGCCGGATCGTGGAGTCCGGCCCGGTCGCGGAGGTACTGGCCGCCCCTCGCCACCCGTACACCCGGCAGCTCCTCGCGGCGACGATGCACGAGCCGCGGGAGGAGCGTGCGGCGTCCTCGGAGGCCGTGGTGGTCGCCGACGACGTGTCCAAGACGTTCGGCGGGGTCCCCGCGGTCGTCGATGCGTCGTTCACGGTGCCCGCCGGGCGGACGCTCGGCATCGTCGGCGAATCCGGATCGGGCAAGACGACCCTCGCCCGGATGCTGGTGGGCGTCGAGAGGCCGGACACCGGAGTGCTGCGGTGGACCGGGGCACCACGGGTGCAGCTCGTGCACCAGAACCCGCTCGGCGCCTTCGACCCGCGGTGGACGGTCGGGCGGTCCCTGGAGGAGGCTCTGGAGGCGGGAGGGGTGCCGCGCGGCGCGCGTCGGATGCGGGTCGCGGCGCTGCTCGCGGAGGTCGGGCTCGACGAGAGCGTCGTGGAACGACGACCGGCGGCGCTGTCAGGCGGGCAGCGGCAGCGGGCGGCCCTGGCGCGGGCTCTCGCGGCGGACCCGGACGTGCTGGTGCTGGACGAGCCCGTCTCCGCTCTCGACCCGTCGGTACGGGAGCGGGTGCTCCGGCTCCTCGCGCGGGTGCAGGAGGAGCGGCGGCTCACAATGGTGTTCGTCTCCCACGACCTCGACGTCGTCGGCGCCGTCGCGGACGACGTCCTGGTCATGCAGGACGGCCGGATCGTCGAGCAGGGGCCCACGGCGGCGGTGTTCGCGGCGCCGCAGCATCCGTTCACCCGGGAGCTGCTCGCGGCGAGCGGCCCCGTCAGTCCGTGACGGTGATCCCGAGCCCGGCCGCCATCACGGGCGCGAGTTGCTGCACCTGCACCGACGAGAGGGTGGTGCCCCGCAGGCTCTGGACGTCGAGGTAGGAGAGCGCGTCGAGGCCGCGGAGGTCCACGTCCTTCGCGCGCAGGCCCCGGGGGTCGACCTCGTCGCTGCGCGTGGCCTGGAACCGGACACGCATCAGTTCGGCCTGCGGGATGTCGATCGTGCGGACGGCGCATCCCACAACGTCGACGTCTTCGGCGCGGGCGGCGCCCAGGTTCAGGTAGTCGATGCGCACGTCCCGAAGCTCGAGCTCGGCCACGCGGGCGTCGCCGAGGTCGAGGGTCCCGATGCGGCCGCCCGTGATCCGGAGTCGACGGATGCTCGCGTTCCGCAGCCGGAGCGACGCGATGCGCGGCTCGGGCAGGTCGACGTCGAGGAGCGTGGCCCCGGTGAGGTCGATGCTGTCGGCGTCGGCCTGCACCGCGCACTGCTCGAGCGTGGCGTACGCGAGGTCGACGGTGCCGGTGAGCTCCAGCGCGGCGGCGAGGAGGTCAGCCCGGCGCGCGGCTTCACGCGGCTCCAGCACGGGCGGCAGGTCGGGCGCGGACACACGGGGCGCGGTCGGGGAGTTCGGCATCCTCCGAGGCTATGTCCTCCCTCCGACACCCTCGCTCCTCCCTGCTCCGGCTCCCAGCTCGCAGATCCTCACTGACTCGCACTCTCCCTCGCAGCCCCTGCGACAGGAGTCCCGATCTGCGACCTCACCCCGGCCCACCTCGGCTCCGTGGCTCCGGGACTCTGCCTGCGGGAGCTCGCTGATCTGCGCCGCGTCGCAGGCCCTCGGCAGGTTCCTCCGACGTGCGCGTGAATCTGCGACATCGGGTGGGGTACGGAGGAGAAGGACTCGGGCTGCACAGGAGAGGGAGTGGGGGAGTTGTGCACAGAGGGTGGGAGGAGTTGGCCGAGACAGGGAACGAGGGAGGGGGTGGGGAGCAGCATCGAGAGCATGAACGGGATGAGGCGGGCACGGCTGCTGCAGGCGATGCGCGAGGTCGACGGAGTCGCACGGGTCGAGAGGCTCCGGGATCGCGGGGTCAGCCGGTACGACCTCGAGACGGCGGTCGCGGAGCGGGTGATCCAGCGGGTGCGAGTCGGGTGGGTGGCGCTGCCCGGTGCCGATCCGCGTCGGGTGACCGCGGCGCAGCACGGTGTTCTGCTGACGTGCGTGACGCAGGCGCGGCGGCTGGGCATCTGGGTGCACGACGAGAGACCGCGCCTTCACCTCGCCGCCAGCCCGGGCAGCCGGGGCGGGAAGCCGCCGGAGGCCCGCGTGCACTGGGCTCGGCCTCTGGTCCCGCGACACCCCGATGCGCTGGAGGACCCGATCGAGAATGTGCTGAGCCTGGTGTCCACGTGCGAGCCGTACGAACAGGCGCTCGCGACCTGGGAGTCGGCATTGAACAAGGGGCTCGTCGATCGAGAGAGGCTGCTCCGACTCCGCTGGGGACCGCGCGCGCGGCGGCTCCTGGCCGAGGCGCTGCCGTTCGCGGATGCGGGGCTCGAGACCTACCTGCGCGTGCGACTGCGCTGGCTCCGGCTGCCGCTGCGCTTCCAGACGTGGATCGCCGGGCATCGGGTGGACGCCCTGATCGGCGAGCGGCTCGTGCTGCAGATCGACGGCGGCACCCATGTCGGAGCCCAGCGCGACCAGGACAACCGTCACGATGCGGAGCTGAAGCTGCGCGGCTACCACGTCATCCGTCTGGGCTATCACCAGGTGATGGACGAGTGGCCCGCGGTGCAGGACCTCCTCATGCGGGCCGTCGCCCAGGGACTGCATCGTGCTCGCACGGCGTGATGTCGCAGATCCCACTCCGGGTCGCAGGGATGTCTCCAGAACCTGCGACGTGGAAGAGAATCCGCGGGAGGAGGAGCACGCGTACAATGGGCACACGAGCATCGATCCGGCCATCACCGGGGAGCTCTCGGAAGAACGGTCCGGCGACGGACTCAGTAGAACCGAGCGGGGCAGGCCCGTCACAGCCGCAGTGAGAGTGGTCCGTGGGTCTCTGAGCTTGTCGAGGGGACGCAGGGGCACGCGAGGTGGTACCGCGGTCCGCGAGGATCGTCCTCGCAGCAGCATCCGCCACGACGACCACTGCGAGAGACCATGACCTACCCGCGCTCCTCCTTCGGCCCCGCTGCCGACCAGGCCACCACTGTGGCGCCGAGCCCCCGCTTCCCGCAGATCGAGGAGGAGGTGCTCGACTTTTGGAAGACCGACGACACCTTCCGCGCCTCCATCGAGCAGCGCGAAGGCGCTCCCGAGTGGGTGTTCTACGACGGCCCTCCCTTCGCGAACGGTCTGCCGCACTACGGCCACCTGCTCACGGGCTACGCCAAGGACGTGTTCCCGCGCTTCCAGACGATGATCGGGCACAAGGTCGACCGCGTCTTCGGATGGGACACCCACGGGCTCCCGGCCGAGCTCGAGGCGATGAAGCAGCTCGGGATCACCGAGAAGAGCGAGATCGAGGAGATGGGGATCGACGTCTTCAACGAGAAGGCGCGCTCCTCGGTCCTGAAGTACACGCGGGAGTGGGAGGACTACGTCACCCGCCAGGCCCGGTGGGTGGACTTCGAGCGCGGCTACAAGACGCTCGACCTCGGCTACATGGAGAGCGTGCTCTGGGCCTTCAAGACCCTGTACGACAAGGGGCTCGCTTACGAGGGCTACCGCGTCCTCCCGTACTGCTGGCGCGATGAGACGCCGCTGTCCGCCCACGAGCTGCGCATGGACGACGACGTCTACCAGATGCGACAGGACCCGTCGGTCACCGTCACCTTCCCGCTCACCGGCGCGAAGGCCGAGGCGCTGGGCCTCACCGGCGTGCGCGCCCTCGCCTGGACGACGACCCCGTGGACCCTGCCGACCAACCTCGCGCTCGCCGTGGGGCCGGACATCGAGTACGTGGTGCTGCCCGCCGGTCCCGCCGGCGCCTCCGACGTGCACCAGGGCCGCGCCGCTCCCTCGGCCGACCAGCTCGCGGTCGAGGCCTCCGCACACCGCTACCTGCTCGCGAAGGACCTGCTCGGCGGATACGCCAAGGATCTCGGTTACGAGAGCCCGGAGGACGCGCTCGCCGCGGTCGACGCCACGCTGCGCGGTGCGGAGCTGGCCGACGTCACCTACGACCGCCTGTTCGACTACTACGCGGACGAGGAGACCTACGGCACGGGGAACGCCTGGCGCATCCTCGTCGACGACTATGTGACCACCACCGACGGCACCGGCATCGTCCACCAGGCACCGGCCTACGGTGAGGACGACCAGCGCGTCGCCGGCGCCGCGGGCATCCCGACGATCCTGTCGCTCGACGACGGCGGGCGCTTCCTCCCGAACGTCACGGATGTCGCGGGCGAGCTGTGGATGGACGCGAACACCCCGCTCGTGCGGATCATCCGGGACAACGGCCGCCTGGTCCGGCTGCAGAGCTACGAGCACTCCTACCCGCACTGCTGGCGCTGCCGGAACCCTCTCATCTACAAGGCCGTGTCGAGCTGGTTCATCCGGGTCACCGACATCAAGGACGACCTCCTCGCGAACAACGAGCAGATCACCTGGGTGCCGGAGAACGTGAAGGAGGGGCAGTTCGGCAAGTGGCTCGAGGGCGCCCGCGACTGGTCGATCAGCCGCAACCGCTACTGGGGCTCGCCCATCCCGATCTGGAAGAGCGACGACCCGGAGTACCCACGCGTCGACGCCTACGGCTCGCTGGAGGAGCTGGAGCGCGACTTCGGCACGCTGCCGCGGAATCCCGAGGGCGAGGTGGATCTGCACCGCCCCTACATCGACGATCTGACCAGGCCGAACCCGGACGACCCCACGGGCAAGAGCACGATGCGGCGCATCGGCGACGTCTTCGACGTGTGGTTCGACTCCGGCTCGATGCCCTACGCCCAGGTGCACTATCCGTTCGAGAACCAGGAGTGGTTCGACTCGCACTCCCCGGCGGACTTCATCGTGGAGTACATCGGCCAGACCCGCGGCTGGTTCTACGTCATGCACGTGCTCTCGACGGCGCTGTTCAACCGCCCGGCGTTCACGGGCGTCAGCTGCCACGGCATCGTGCTCGGCAGCGACGGCTACAAGATGTCGAAGTCGCTGCGGAACTATCCGGACGTGTCGGAGGTGCTGGACCGCGACGGGTCCGACGCGATGCGCTGGTTCCTGATGTCCAGCGCAGTGCTCCGCGGAGGCAACCTCATCGTCACCGAGGAGGGCATCCGGTCCGGCGTGCGCGAATTCCTGCTGCCGCTGTGGAACTCGTGGTACTTCTTCGCGACGTATGCGAATGCTTCGACAGGCTCAGCAGCCCAGGGAGGAGCAGGCTCGGCAACCCAGGGAGGAGCAGGCTCAGCAGCCCAGGGAGGAGCAGGCTCCGCGACCCAGGGAGGCGGGTACGAGGCGTCGTGGCGCACCGACTCGACCGACGTCCTCGACCGGTACATCCTCGCGCGGCTGGGCGACCTCGTTCGCGAGGTCCGGGCCGATCTGGAAGGTCTGGACTCGACCACCGCGTCCGCGCGACTGCGTGACTTCGCCGAGGTGCTGACGAACTGGTACATCCGCCGCTCGCGGGACCGGTTCTGGGTGGGCGTGACGGACGACCCGAAGAGCCGCGAGGCCTTCGACACGCTCTACACGGTGCTGGAGACCCTGTGCCGCGTGGCCGCGCCGCTCGTCCCGCTCATCAGCGAGCGCGTGTGGCAGGGCCTCACCGGCGGGCGCAGCGTGCACCTGCAGGACTGGCCCGATGCGGATCAGTTCCCCGCCGCCGACGAGATCCGCGACGCCATGGATGCCGTCCGTGAGCTGTCGAGCGTCGGTAACGCGCTGCGCAAGAAGGAGAAGCTGCGCGTGCGGCTGCCGCTCGCACGGCTCACGGTGGTCTCTCCGCTCGCGGCCGACCTCGGCCAGTTCGAGGACATCCTCCGCGAGGAGCTCAACGTGAAGACCGTCGAGCTCGTCCCGCTGACCGACGAGGCGGCGGGGGAGTACGGCATCAGCCACCGGCTGAGCGTGAACGCCCGCGCTGCGGGTCCGCGCCTCGGCAAGGACGTGCAGAAGGCCATCCAGGCCGCGCGCTCGGGTGACTGGTCCGAGACCGACGGCGTCGTGACCGCCGGCGGCATCGCTCTGGAGCCCGCTGAGTACGACCTCGTCCTCGAGACCACGGGTCGCCCCGAGGGGGAGGCCCTGGCCATCGTCCCGTCCGGCGGCTTCGTCCTTCTCGACACCGACACGACGCCGGAGCTGGAGGCGGAGGGCATCGCCCGCGACGCCATCCGCGTCGTGCAGGAGGCGCGCAAGAATGCGGGACTCGACGTCAGCGACCGGATCGTGCTGGCCCTCAACGCCGCCCCCGCGGAGGCGGCGGCGCTGGAGACCCATGCCGACCTCATCGCCGCCGAGACGCTCGCCGTGGCGTTCGCCGTGCAGCCGACCGACGACCTCGACCGGCTCGTCGACGAGGTCACCAGCCCCGGAGACGGCGTGCATCGGAGCGGGGCGAAGGCCCTCGGGGCCGGGAAGGCGCCGCTCCTCGTCACGATCGACACGAACCTGGAGAAGGTGGGCGCATGAGTGCGAGAGACCGGGCCGACGCCGTCTACGAGACGCTGCTGAGCCGTGCCGGGGAACGCTGGGTGCAGCCGCGCAAGGAGCGGACGGCGCGGATCCTCGAGTACCTCGACGATCCGCAGCGCACCTACCGCGTCATCCACATCACCGGCACCAACGGCAAGACGTCGACCGCGCGGATGATCGAGAGCCTGCTGCGCGCCCATGATCTGCGCACCGGCCTGTTCACGAGTCCGCACCTGGAGCGCTTCACCGAGCGCATCATGATCGACGGCGAGCCGATCGCCGACGAGGCCGTCGCCGATGCCTGGGACGAGATCGAACCGTTCGTGGGGATCGTCGACGCCGAGCTCGAGGCGGCGGGGGAGGCCCCGCTGACGTTCTTCGAGCTGCTCACGGTCCTCGCCTTCGTCGCGGTCGCCGACGCGCCCGTCGACGTGCTCGTCCTCGAGGTCGGCATGGGTGGCGAGTGGGACTCCACGAACACCGCCGACGGCGACGTGGCGGTGTTCGCTCCGATCGACATCGACCACGCGGACCGCCTGGGGAGCACGATCGCCGAGATCGCCCGGGTCAAGGCCGGCATCATCAAGGAGGGCGCCGCCGTCGTCTCCGCCCAGCAGCCCGCCGAGGCCGCCGAGGTGCTGCGCCGTGTGGCCGCGGAGCGTCATGCCACCATCGCCTTCGAAGGCGAGGACTTCGGGCTCGCCGAGCAGAAGCTCGCGGTCGGCGGCCAACTCCTCACCATCCGGGGCCTCGCGGGGCAGTACGAGGAGGAGTACCTGCCGCTGTACGGCGCGCACCAGGGTCACAACGCCGCCCTGGCCGTCGCCGCCGTCGAGTCGCTCATCGGCGGCGCCGGTCAGGCGATCGCCGGCGGCGTGATCTCCGACGGACTCCAGGGCAGCACGTCTCCCGGCCGGCTGCAGCTCCTCGGCATCGCCCCCACCGTCATCGTCGACGCCGCGCACAACCCGCACGGGGCCGCGGCGCTCGCCCAGGCGCTCGACGACAGCTTCGACTTCGACGAGTGGGGCCTCGTGCTCGGCGTCCTCGCGGACAAGGACGCGGCGGGGATCGTCGCGCGGCTCGCACCGGCCGCTGCGCACGTCTTCGCGACCGCGCCGGAGTCGGACCGCGCCAGCGATGCCGACCTCATCGCGGACCTCGTCGAACAGGCCGGACAGCGCGCCACCGTGCACCCGTCGCTCGCCGACGCCGCGGACGCGGCCCGGGAATGGGCGGCCTCGTCGGATCGTCGGGCCGTGGTCATCGCCGGCTCCGTCGTGCTCGCGGGTGAGGCGATCGCGCTCTCCGAGGAGGAGGACTGGAAGTCGGGGTGGCGCGCATGAGTGCCGCCGCCGCCCCGCGTCGACCGCGCGCCCCGCGCACCCTCGTGCAGAAGCTCGCCCCGGTGGTGCTCGGCTTCGAGGCGATCGTCGTCTTCCTCGTCGGTCTCACCATCTTCGGCTTGAAGGCTCTGCCCGCCGGCATCGAGCAGTGGTGGGGGATCGTGGGCGGTGCCGTCGTGGCCGTGGCCTGCGTCGTCATCGCGGGCATGATCACGAAGCCCTGGGCGATCCCCGCCGGATGGATCGTGCAGATCGTGGTCGCGCTGTCGGCCATCGCCGTCCCCGCGGTGCTTCTCGTCGTCCTGATTTTCGGCGGCATGTGGGCGTATGCGACCATCATGGGGGCCCGCCTGGACGCACGACGCCCGAGCGGGGCTCCGACCGCGCAGAACGCAGACACAGAGAGTGAATGACATGGCCACCGAAGAAACCCTCGTCCTCGTCAAGCCGGACGGTGTCGCCCGCGGCCTCACCGGCACGATCCTCGCCCGCATCGAGGCGAAGGGATACGCCCTCGTCGACATCCGCCTCGTCGAGCCCGACCGCGACCTCCTCGCCGCGCACTACGCCGAGCACGAGGGCAAGCCGTTCTACGAGCCCCTTCTCGAGTTCATGATGTCCGGTCCCTCCGTGGCGATCCGCCTCGCGGGCAACCGCGTCATCGAGGGCTTCCGCTCCCTCGCCGGCACGACCGACCCCACGACCGCCGCGCCGGGCACCATCCGTGGTGACTTCGGTCGCGACTGGGGCCTCAAGGTGCAGCAGAACCTCGTGCACGGCTCGGACAGCCCCGAGTCGGCCACTCGCGAGCTGGGCATCTGGTTCGACTGACCCCGATCCTCACGACGAAGCCCGTCCGCCGGAATGGCGGACGGGCTTCGTCGTTCTCATGGAGAGATCAGAAGAGGATCTTCGCCATCTCGCCGAGGAAGTCGAGGCCCTGCAGCTGCGCGAGGAAGATGATCAGCGCATAGGCGACGACGGTCGCCAGCGGCACCCACGGCATGAGCTTGTCGGCGCCCGCGCGGACCTTCGCATTGCTCGTGAACGTGCCGTTGCGGGCCAGGTGGACCATGGTGGCGAAGAAGGTGGGGATCGTCACCGCCCAGGTGACCATGCACCAGGGGCAGAGCACGAAGAGGTCGTAGAGGCTCTGCGCGATCAGCCAGCACACGAGGCCGAACGCGAAGGTGATGCCGACCCCGAACGCTGCCCAGAACCATCGGGGGAAGCGTGCGCCGGCGAGGATCGCGACACCGACGACGAGCGGCGCCATCCAGCCCGTGAGGCCGATGATCGGGTTCGGGAAGCCGAAGACCGAGCCCTGCCACGACTGCAGGTTGGTGCTGCACTGGATGAACGGGCTGAGGTCACACCCGAGCGCTTCCTGCGGGTTCTCCAGCAGCGCGAACTTCTCGACCGTGAGCTGGAAGGCGGCGTACCAGCCGATGACGCTCGCGATGATCAACCACACGGCATAGACGACGGGGCGGGTGCGCTGCTCGCTCATGCTCAGGATTATCCCAGTGACGGCTATGGAAAGGGCGAGAACCGCCCGGAGAAAACGGGCGGGGACCGACGGGATGCCGCGATCGGACCGACTTGGTGCGATAATGACCTGTGATGCGATGAACGGCGTTGCCGCGACACGCGTCGAGCAGACTTCGGGGCCCATGCCCCACGCGACCAGAGCCATGAGCCGGTCGCAGGCCGATTGAGTTCGCGGCACCCGCGGGTGCCGCATGAGATTTCACGGGACACGCAGTGGACCGTGCCAGGGAGCACGCCAGAGATGGCCGATGAGAACAATGACAACAACGCCCCCGCCCTCGACGCCCCGGCTGATGCCGCGGAGCCGCTGACGGCGCCCACCGACGCCACAGACGTCGAGGCGGAGAGCGACACCTCCGCGGCGCAGGCTCCGTCCGAGGACGTCCCTGCGGAGTCCGACGCCGCCGCCGAGCCCGAGGCCCCTGCCGAGCCCGAGGCTCCTGCCGAGTCCGAAGCTCCCGCAGAGCCCGAGGCTCCTGCCGAGCCCGAGGCTCCTGCCGAGCCCGAGGCCCCCGCCGAGACTGAGGCTCCGGCTGAGCCTGAGGCTCCCGCAAAGTTCGAGGCTCCGGCTGAGCCCGAGGCCCCGGCCGAGCCGGAGAAGCCCGCGGCCGTCACCGCCGTGTCGCTCGGACTGCTGCCCGAGGTCTTCGTGTCGCAGGTGTCGACCCAGCTGCACTTCTATGCACCGGAGATCGTCCCGCTCCCTGCCCGCCCCGGTCGTGACGACCGTGCGCCGGAGCGCGACCAGGAGGAGTCCGGGGGAGGGCGCCGCGGGCGCCGTCGCCGTGGCGGATCCGAGGGCGATGACCAGCGTGAAGAGCCGCGCCAGCGCCAGCGCGTCGTCGAGTACATCACCGAGCCGAAGGCGATCAAGGGTTCGACCAGGCTCGAAGCCAAGAAGCAGCGGCGTCGTGACGGCCGTGACGCCGGTCGTCGTCGTCCGGTCGTGACCGAGGCCGAGTTCCTCGCGCGTCGCGAGTCGGTCGACCGCAAGATGGTCGTGCGCTCCAAGAACGGCCGCACGCAGATCGGAGTCCTGGAGGACGGCGTGCTCGTGGAGCACTACGTCGCCCGCAACCAGGACGCCTCGCTGATCGGCAACGTCTACCTCGGTCGCGTGCAGAACGTGCTTCCCAGCATGGAGGCCGCGTTCGTCGACATCGGTCGCGGCCGCAACGCCGTGCTCTACTCGGGCGAGGTGGACTGGGACGGCGTCGAGACCGGCAACCAGCCCCGTCGCATCGAACTGGCGCTGAAGCCCGGCGATCGCGTGCTCGTGCAGGTCACCAAGGACCCGGTGGGCCACAAGGGTGCCCGCCTCACGAGCCAGATCTCGCTGCCCGGCCGCTACCTCGTGTACGTGCCCGGCGGCTCGATGAACGGCATCAGCCGCAAGCTGCCCGACAACGAGCGCGCGCGTCTCAAGCGCATCCTCAAGGAGGTGCTGCCGGAGTCGTCCGGCGTGATCGTCCGCACGGCGGCCGAGGGCGCCACCGAGGAGCAGCTGACCCGCGACGTGCAGCGCCTCACCTCGCAGTGGGAGCACATCCAGAAGCAGGTCGAGAGCCAGCAGGCGCCGGCGCTCCTGCACGCCGAGCCCGACCTGCTCGTGAAGATCGTCCGTGACGTCTTCAACGAGGACTTCACGAAGATGCTCATCCAGGGCGAGGAGTCGCAGCGCACGATCCGGGCGTACCTGGAGAGCGTCGCGCCCGACCTGCTCGAGCGCGTCGAGGCCTATGAGGACGACGTCGACCCGTTCGACGCGTTCCGCATCACCGAGCAGATCGAGAAGGCGCTGGACCGCAAGGTGTGGCTGCCCTCCGGCGGCTCGCTCGTGATCGACCGCACCGAGGCCATGACGGTCGTCGACGTCAACACCGGCAAGTTCGTCGGCTCGGGCGGAAACCTCGAGGAGACCGTCACCAAGAACAACCTCGAGGCCGCGGAGGAGATCGTCCGCCAGCTCCGCTTGCGCGACATCGGCGGCATCATCGTCGTCGACTTCATCGACATGGTCTTGGAGTCCAACCGCGATCTCGTGCTTCGGCGCCTGATCGAATGCCTGAGCCGCGACCGGACCAAGCACCAGGTCGCCGAGGTCACCTCGCTCGGGCTCGTGCAGATGACGCGCAAGAAGCTGGGGCTCGGCCTGCTGGAGACCTTCAGCGAGGCGTGCGAGGTCTGCGCCGGCCGCGGCGTGATCGTGCACCACGACCCGGTCGTGAAGCACCGCGCGAACGGCAACGGCAACAGCAACGGCGGTAACGGCAACGGCGGACGCCGGCAGCGCGGGAACGGCAACGGCAACGGCGGTGGCAACAATCACCCCGCGCCCGCCGCACCGCCTGTGACCCACGCCATCACCGAGGGGGCGAAGTCCGCCCTCGCGCAGATCGCTGCCTCCACCATTGCGCCGGCCGGTGAACCGGCCGCCGAGGTGCCGGTCGTCGAGTCCGCTCCGGCGCCCGCATCCGAGCGCCCGAAGAAGGCCCGGAAGAAGCGCGGCGACCGCAAGGGGCCGAAGACCCCGACCGAGGAGCTGCTCGACTCGGTGCTGGACGCGCTTCCGGAGCCCAAAGCGCCGGGTCAGGGCCGTGGACGGCGTCGGGTCACCACCGCCGCGCTCTCCGGCACGCCCGTGTCCGTGAACTCGGAGGCCTCAGTGCCGCCGGTCGCGTCCGCGGACCCGGAGGCCTGAGGCGATCAGGCGCCGGACGAGCTCCTTGCCGGAGACGTGCTGTGCACCGCCGGCGATGAGCCGGGGGACGGCGTCCTCCGGGACGTCGTAGTGGTCGAGGTCGAAGGCCCGGGCGGGGATGCCGTGCGCGCGGGCGAACGCGTGCAGCTCGTCGAGGTTGTCGTCGCTGACCAGGTGCGCCCACAGGCGTCCGTGGGCGGGCCAGCGGGGGTCGTCGACGAGTACGGTCACTCCGTCAGCCTACGGCCGGCCCCGTCGCCCGGCTCACTTTGCGAGGTCAGCCGGCATCCGGTAAAGTAGTCCCTTGGTGCGCATGCCGCGTCGTCCTCGACGGCCGAAGCGGAGAGTCTTGCATTCGCGCCCGTCGTACCAGCGACGCATGCAAGCAACAGTCTTCCCGTGAGATTCTCGGAGCCGCGTGCTCCCCAACGAAACAGGTATGAAGTGGTTTACGCAGTAGTGCGCGCCGGTGGCCGGCAGGAGAAGGTCGAGGTCGGCACCATCGTTCAGCTCGACCGTGTTCAGGCTGCCCAGGGCGACAAGATCCAGCTGCCCGCCGTGCTGCTCGTCGACGGCTCCACGGTGACCACCGACGCCGACGCGCTGGCGAAGGTCACCGTCACGGCTGAGGTCGTCGGCAACCTCCGCGGCCCGAAGATCGTCATCCAGAAGTACAAGAACAAGACCGGCTACAAGAAGCGTCAGGGCCACCGCCAGGAGCTCACGCGCGTCAAGATCACCGGCATCAAGTAAGACCGAGGAGACCAGGACATGGCACACAAAAAGGGCGCAAGCTCCACCCGTAACGGTCGTGACTCCAACGCACAGCGCCTCGGCGTGAAGCGCTTCGGCGGTCAGCAGGTCCTCGCCGGCGAGATCATCGTCCGCCAGCGCGGCACCCACTTCCACCCCGGCGCCAACGTCGGCCGTGGTGGCGACGACACGCTGTTCGCTCTGGCCGCCGGTGCGGTCGAGTTCGGCGCGAAGGGCGGCCGCAAGGTCGTCAACATCGTCGCTGCTGCTGAGTGATCACAGCACCACGCTAAACATCCGGTTCGGGGCGGGCTTCGGCTCGCCCCGTCCGTGTATCTGCCGTCAGGCACCCTGAGCAACCGAAGGACTCGCACATGGTCACGTTCGTCGACACCGTCACACTGCACCTGCGTGCAGGCAAAGGCGGCAACGGCTGCGTCTCCGTGCACCGGGAGAAGTTCAAGCCCCTCGGCGGTCCGGACGGCGGCAACGGCGGCGACGGCGGCGACATCGTGCTCGTCGCCGACACGCAGACCGGCACGCTGCTGTCGTACCACCACTCGCCGCACCGCTCGTCGGGCAACGGCGGACCGGGCATGGGCGACCACCGCTCCGGCTTCGACGGCGAGACCCTGGAGCTCCCCGTCCCGGTCGGCACCGTGGTCAAGAACCCGAACGGCGACGTCCTGATCGACATGATCGAGCCGGGGGAGCGCTTCGTCGTGGCTGCGGGCGGTCAGGGCGGACTGGGCAACGCGGCCCTGGCGACCCCCAAGCGCAAGGCTCCGGGGTTCGCTCTGCTCGGCACCCCGGGCTTCGAGGGCGACGTCGTCCTCGAGCTCAAGACCGTCGCCGACGTGGCGCTCGTCGGCTACCCGTCCGCGGGCAAGTCGAGCCTCATCGGCGCGATCTCGGCCGCACGACCCAAGATCGCCGACTACCCCTTCACGACGCTGCACCCGAACCTCGGCGTGGTCCAGGTGGAGGACTTCCGCTACACCGTCGCGGATGTGCCCGGCCTCATCGAGGGCGCCAGCGAGGGCCGCGGGCTCGGACTCGAGTTCCTGCGGCACGTGGAGCGCTGCTCCGCCCTGCTGCACGTGCTCGACTGCGCGACGCTGGAGCCGAACCGCGACCCCATCTCCGACCTCGACGTCATCCTCGCCGAGCTGGCCGCGTACGAGGTGCCGGAGGGCCAGACTCCTCTGCTGGAGCGCCCGCAGTTCGTGGCGTTGAACAAGGTCGACGTGCCGGAGGCGCGTGACCTCGCCGATCTCGTGCGGCCCGACCTGGAGGCTCGCGGTTTCCGGGTGTTCGAGATCTCCACGGTCTCGCACGAGGGGCTGCGCCCCCTCACGCTGGCTCTCGGCGAGCTGGTCGAGCAGCACCGCAAGGAGACCGCGGTCGAGGCGCCGCGCGAGCGCGTCGTCATCCGCCCGAAGGGCTCGGTGAAGCCGTTCACCATCCGGGTCGAGGGCGGCACCTATGGCAACATCTATCGCATCCTGGGCGAGAAGCCGGTGCGCTGGGTGCAACAAACCGACTTCCAGAACGAGGAGGCCGTGGGCTACCTCGCCGACCGTCTGGAGAAGCTGGGCGTCGAGGACGAGCTCTTCCGTCTCGGCGCCGTGCAGGGTTCGACGGTCGTGATCGGCGAGGGCGACAGCATCGTCTTCGACTGGGAGCCGACGATGAGCTCCGCGGCCGAGCTCATGACGGCACCCCGCGGCACCGACCCGCGTCTGGCGCCGAATGCCCGCCGCACCACGTCCGAGCGGCGCGAGCAGTACTACGAGCGCATGGACGCGAAGGCGCAGGCGCGCGCCGAGCTGGAGGCGGAGCGGCTCGCCACGTACCGCGAGGACGAGGCGTGACCGCACGCACGCGCGCCGACCTCGCGACGGCGACGCGGATCGTCGTGAAGGTGGGCTCGTCCTCCATCAGCGGCGAGTCGTCCTGGCGCATCCCGGTGCTCGTCGAGGCGCTGGCCGCGGCGCATGCCCGCGGAGCCGAGGTCGTGCTCGTGTCGTCGGGAGCGATCGCCTCCGGCATCCCCTTCCTCCGCCTGGACGCGCGGCCCACCGACCTCGCCACGCAACAGGCCGCGGCCGCGGTCGGGCAGAACATCCTCGTCTACCGGTACCAGGAGGCACTGCGCCCCTTCGACATCGTCGCCGGTCAGGTGCTGCTCACCACCGGAGACCTCGAGAACCCGACGTCGCGCTCGAACGCACGGCGGGCCATGGAGCGCCTGCTGGGGCTGCGAACCCTTCCGATCGTGAACGAGAACGACACGGTCGCGACGCAGGAGATCCGGTTCGGCGACAATGACAGGCTGGGCGCTCTCGTCGCGCAGCTCATCGAGGCCGACGCCCTCATCCTCCTCAGCGACATCGAGTCGCTGTACACGCGGCCGCCGAGCGACCCCGCCGCCGAGCCCATCGACGTCGTCACTCCGGACGCGGACCTCTCCGGGCTGGAGTTCGGCGCCACGGTCGTCAACAGCGTCGGCACCGGGGGAGCGGCTACGAAGGTCTCCGCCGCCCGACTCGCGGCGGCCTCGGGCATCGGGGTCTTGGTCACCAGTGCTGACCTCGTCTCCCAGGCCCTGGCGGGCGCCCACATCGGGACCTGGTTCGAGCCCGCCACCTCCTAGACTGGGCGGATGACCGACCTCACCCCTCAGACGCGCCTGGAGCGGGCCAAGGAGGCCTCGCGAGCGACCGCCGCCCTCACGAGCGACGACAAGGCGCGGGCACTCGAAGCCATCGCCGTCGCCCTCGAGGCGGATGCCGCCCGGATCATCGAGGCGAACCAGCGGGATGTCGAGCGCGGTCGTGAGGACGGCATCGGCGAATCCCTCGTCGACCGCCTCCGTCTGGACGAGAAGAGGGTCTCCGCCCTCGCAGCCGCCGTCCGCGATGTGGCGGCTCTGCCCGACCCGGTGGGTCGCGTGGTCGGTGGGCACCGGATGCCGAACGGCGTGGCTCTCGAACAGGTGCGCGTGCCGTTCGGCGTGGTCGGGGCCATCTATGAGGCGCGACCCAACGTCACCGTCGACATCGCCGCCCTCGCCCTGCGCTCGGGCAATGCGGTCGTCCTGCGCGGAGGCAGCGCCGCACGCGATTCGAACACGGTGCTCGTCGACGTGATGCGCTCCGCCCTCGGTACCGCGGGCGTGACGCCGGAGGCGATCCAGACCGTCGACGACTTCGGCCGCGACGGGGCGAAGGCACTCATGCACGGCCGCGGCTTCATCGACGTGCTCGTGCCCCGCGGCAGCGCCGGTCTCATCGAGACCGTCGTGACGGAGTCGACGGTGCCTGTCATCGAGACGGGCGCCGGGAACGTGCACATCCTGCTCGACGAGAGCGCCCCGGACGACTGGGCGTCCGACATCGTCGTGAACGCCAAGGTGCAGCGCCCGAGCGTGTGCAACGCGGTCGAGACCGTTCTCGTCCACCGACAGGCCGCCCCGCGGCTGATCCCGCTCGTCGCGAGCGCGCTCATGAGTGAGGGGGTGGCGATCCACGGCGACGACGTGGTCGCAGGACTCGTGGCCAACATCATTCCGGCGACCGAGGAGGACTGGGCGACCGAGTACCTGAGCCTGGACGTCGCGATGAAGGTCGTCGACAGCCTCGACGACGCTCTCGACCACATCCGGCGCTACAGCACGGGGCACACGGAGTCCATCGTCACCACCGACTCCCGCAGCGCGGAGCGGTTCCTGGCCGAGGTGGACTCCGCCGTGGTGATGGTGAACGCCTCCACGCGGTTCACGGACGGGGCCGAGTTCGGCTTCGGCGCCGAGGTGGGGATCTCGACGCAGAAGCTGCATGCGCGGGGTCCGATGGGGCTCTCCGAGCTGACCAGTACGAAATGGCTCGCGCGTGGGACAGGTCAGACCCGCGGGTGAGGGCTAGACTGGGGGACGCTGTATCCCCACAGGACCCCCGAGACAGCACGCCACGAACGGAGTCAGGATGAACCTCGTCGCACAGATCGCGATGGCCGCCGCAGAGACCGAGCACCACGGCAACGTGGCTCTCGACACGGTGATCTTCGGAGCCATCGCCGCGATCGTGTTCGCCGCTCTCGGTCTCGTGACGCTGTCGTACAAGAACGTCGCGAACCGCCACTCGGCGAAGGCGGAGGCCTGGGCGGCGAAGCACGGCAAGGACCACGAGGCGGGACACGGCCACTAGGCCCTCATGAGCACCGCGACCACGCGCGCACCGCGCATCGGCGTGATGGGCGGGACTTTCGATCCGATCCATCACGGCCATCTGGTCGCCGCCAGCGAGGTCGCGCACTCGTTCGATCTCGACGAGGTGGTGTTCGTCCCGACGGGTCGTCCCTGGCAGAAGGCCGACGTCACGCCGAGTGAGCATCGCTATCTGATGACGGTCATCGCAACGGCCTCCAACCCGCAGTTCACGGTGAGCCGCGTGGACATCGACCGCGCGGGTCCGACGTACACGATCGACACGCTCCGCGACCTCAAGGAGCAGCGCCCGGACGCCGAGCTGTTCTTCATCAGCGGGGCGGACGCCGTGGCGCAAATTCTCAGTTGGAGAGACCATGATGAATTGTGGGAACTGGCCCACTTCGTCGCGGTCTCCCGCCCAGGACACGTTCTGAGCATCGACGGCCTCCCGAGCGACGACGTCAGCCAGCTCGAGGTGCCGGCGCTGTCCATATCGTCGACGGACTGTCGAGACCGCGTCCGCGACGATCAACCGGTCTGGTACCTCGTCCCCGACGGGGTCGTCCAGTACATCGCGAAGCATCATCTGTATCGGAGCAAGGCATGAGCACATCGGATCAGCGAGGTCCGCTGACGCGGAAGCAGCTGCGGGAGATCCGGTTGACGGGATCCACCCCGATCATCAGCGAGGAGCAGGCCAACGCCGCCGCGGAAGCCGCGGCTCCCTCGCAGCCGTTGCCGCGTGCCGCCGAGCCCGTGGTCATCCCGCCCGCCCCGGTCGCCGGCACTCCTGTCGATCCTGAGGCCGCGCCGCTCACCCGGCGTCAGGCGCGGGAGCAGGAGAAGATCAAGACCGTCCCGGTTCCCGCCGCCGGCGCGCCGGAGCAGGAGGCGCTGGAAGAGCCGGCGGTGCAGCCGGATGCCTCCGGCGACGACGACATCGATAACGACGAGGTCGTCGCGGAGCCCGTCAGTGCGGCCCAGGCCGCCGACACGGTCGGAGAGGTGCCACTCGCCGACGAGCACGCGCAGACGCCGGAGTCCGAGCCTGAGGATCCCGCGGTCGCACTCGGTGTCAGCCAGGAGGACACCGCCGAGGGGGAGGACCTCCTCGACGAGGACGCCGAGGAGGATGTCGACCAGGGCGAGCGTCCGACGGTCAGTCCGACCTTCGGCCAGGGCGTGCTGCAGGACGAGACGCCCGCCGAGCAGGCACCCTTCCGCCCCTCCTTCGATGAGCTGCTCACCTCGAACGACTCCGGGGGCACCCAGCACTCGGCCCCGAACGCGCTGATCTTCACCCCGTCCCCCGGCGAGGGCTCTCTCTCCGGTCCGGTCGCCTCCACCGGCGAGATCCTCGTCACGGGGTCGTACGAGCTGCCGAAGGGGCTCGGCTCGCAGGGCCACGCCCACGGAACGACGGACGGCAAAGAGGTCGACGCCGTCCTCATCGACGGCGAGCTGCCGCCCGCGTCTTCCCCCACTCCGATCGCGGCGAGTTCCGCCGTCAGCACCATCAAGCCCGCCGGCGAGGTGATCCGTCCGCCGGCACCCGAGAAGGGCAACCGGCTGATGCTGATCGCCGCCATCGTCGCGGGCGCCCTCGCGCTGGGTCTGGGCACGGCCCTGGTCATCGCCTTCACAGGAAACGTCTTCTGATGCAATCACCCGAAACCGCCGAAGAGATGCTGCGCATCGCCGCTGAAGCCGCCGTGGCCAAGGGGGGTGAGGATCTCGTCGCGCTGAACGTCTCCGAACCGCTCCCGCTCGTCGACATCTTCCTGCTCGTGACCGGCAACAGCGAGCGGAACGTCGCCGCCATCGCCGACGAGATCGAGGACCGTCTCGTCGAGTCCGGGCACAAGCGCGTGCGCCGGGAGGGGCGAGCCGAGGCACGGTGGGTGCTGCTGGACTTCGGCGACCTCATCGTCCACGTCTTCCACCAGGAGGAGCGGGTCTACTACGGCCTGGAGCGTCTGTGGAAGGACTGCCCGGTGATCCCGCTCGAGGTCGCCGAGACCTCGGCTGACAACGCCTGACATGGCCACGCACCTGCTGACCGGTGCGGGCTCGGGGATCGGCGAGGTCCTCGCCCGACGACTCGTGGAGCGTGGCGACGACGTCGTGGTGCTCGCGCGCGATGCGGGACGAGCACGGCAGATCGCCGAGCAGCTGCCAGGGGTCTCGGCGCTGGTCGGCGACCTCGCGCAGCCGGGACGCCTCTCCTGGGCGCTCTCGAAGCAGAGCCTGCCCGATCGCATCGATTCCCTGGTGCACGCGGCCGGGGTCGTCGACCTCGGAACGGTGGGAGATCTCACTCCGGCGCTCTGGGACCAGCAGCTCGCCGTCAATCTCGTCGCCCCGGCGGAGCTCACGCGGCTCCTGCTGCCCGTCCTCCGCGTCTCGCGGGGTCATGTGGTGTTCGTGAACTCCGGAGCCGGACTCCGGGCGAGCCCTGGGTGGTCGGCGTACGCGGCCTCGAAGCACGGTCTGCGCGCCCTCGCGGATGCGCTCCGGCAGGAGGAAGCCGAGCACGGCCTCCGGGTGACATCGGTCTATCCAGGGCGCACGGCGACGCCCATGCAGGAACGCGTGCACCAGCAGGAGGGTCAGGAGTACGACGCAGCCCGGTTCATCACACCGGAAGCCGTGGCGACGACGATCCTCGCGGCGCTGGACCTCCCGCGGGACGCGCACCTCACGGATCTCACGGTGCGTCCGCAGGGCTGAACGAGTCGATCCTTCCATTCTCCTGCACCTCAGCGAGAGGGTGTCAAGGCCCTTCCCTTCCCCCGCGGGGTATCAGAGGCTCGTCATCAGAGAGTCCTGGAGGGCCGACTGATGTCAGAAGTTCCTGATCCCCGTTTCGTGCTTCACCGCATCACGCCGTCGGAGTGGGTGATCAACGACCTGCGCTATCCCCAGAACGACCCGCGGCATGTCGTCGCCTGCGTCTATGAGCTCGCCGATACCGAGGTCGAGGTCACGTGGCTGCGCGATCTTCCGCTGGCGATCCGCTACGGCACGGCGTTCGAGGTGTTGGAGGAGGTCGAGCGGATGCAGGGTGCCAGCCGGGCCACGCGACCCATCGCGATCCCCTCTCGCCCGCCGCTGCTGGCCACCTGAGCTGCGAGAACGCAAGAAAAGGGCACCCCCCGCCGTGCGGGGTGCCCTTTCGTGCTTTACCGGTCAGTCGTCGTCGCCGACGACAGCGGCGCGGTCGGCCTCCGCGCTGTCGATCTGAGCGTCGTCGGCGTCCTCGTCGAGAACCTCTTCGCCGTCGACCTCGCGCGTCGGGACGTCCTCCGCGTCGCCATCGGCGATCGGCGGGAGAGGCGGGATCGGGGGAGTCGTGTTGGACATGTCGTCTCCTTTCGTCGGATGCCTTTCTACGCCGGGCCGCCGACGCAGACGAGGCGGTTGACGCATGGCAGCACGGGGGACTACGGGCCTGCTCCGCGGTCAGGAAGCGGGAGGTGTGCTCCCGCCACCCGGGCCGCCGCTCATGCCGGACGCGGCCTGCTGGGTGACGCTGTTCGCGTAGTCGTTCGTCGGGTCGCGGTAGATAGTGTGCACGTGACCCCAGCCCGACGTCGTCACGCCCTCGACGTCGGCGCCCGCGAAGCCCTGCTGCGCCTGGAACGCGACGTAGACCTTCGGCCCGGAGATGGAGAAGTCGATGCCGTCTCCGGTGCTCATGTCGTACGTCGTCGCCCCGGACCAGGCGATCACGGTGTCATCCAGTGTCTGCTCGATCTCGGCCAGCGTGGAGGCCGTGGTCTCCTCGTCGCTCATCCCGGCCCAGTTCGCGATGAGCTGGAGAAGCAGGTCCCGCTGCTCGTCGGAGAGGTCGGCTCCGGACAGGCCCGCGCCGGTGGCGAAATCGCAGGTGTCGCCCGGTGCGCACATGCTCACATCGCCGGAGGTCAGGGTGGCCTGCTGGTCGGCGGTGAGGCTGTCGAAGAACGCGAAGGCGTCCGTGTAGATGCCGTCGAACGGCTGCACCTCCTCGCCGTCCTCGTTCGTGTAGACGGCGGGCTGGACGCCGAGGTGCGTGGGCGCGAAGGTGATCGCGTCGGTGCTGCCGTCGAGCGTGGCGTTGATCCCGAGGTGGTGCCCGCCGAACTGCACCTCGAAGGCGCCGTCGGTCGCTGTCGGATCGCCGAAGAAGGCGATGTAGTACTGCCCGAGGGACTCCTCGGTGCTGCTGCTGTTCTCGGCGAGGTACTCGTCGCCGCCCATGATCCCGGTCACGGTGGCGTAGGCCTCGTCGCTGAGGAGAGCCTCCAGCACGGCGAGCGCCGCGGTCCGCTGCTCCTCGGTCAGGTCGGTGAGGTTCAGACCGGCCCGCTGCACGAAGGTCACCGGGAAGTTCGACCACGACGTCGTCTTCGTCTCGTCGTCGAAGTCGTAGAGAACGGTCTCCTTCTGTTCGTCGGTCAGCGTCGCGAGGAAGGCCGCGGCAGCGGCGGACGTGTCGGCGATCGTCCCCGCGGTCGTTCCGGCTTCCGTCGACGCGGCGGCGGAAGCCGAGGCGGACGACGAAGCAGAGGTCGTCGGTTCGGCGGTCGTGGCGGCCGCGCAGCCGCTCAAGACGAGGCCGCCCGCGAGGACGAGGCCGGAGAGCCAGGCGAGGCGTTTCTGTGCGGGAGAGGATGTCGTGTTCATGGCCCCAGGCTAGGAACGCGACCGTTGATGATCCTTTGTGCCGTCGATGTGATTCCTATGAGCCCTGGGCCATCTCGGATGTCTCCCACGCAGCGGGGGCGGTGATCGGGGGACTCGATGGTCAGGAGTCGTCATCGAGTACAGGCTCTGTCGCCTGTCGGGGGCCCTCGAGTGAACCGGCCGGCCCGCATTGTCTCAGGCATTCGCGCAGCAACAGGCGTCCCCTCCCGTCGAGGCCTGTTGTCGCGCGAAAGCCTGAGGGGGCTAGGGGAGGTAGCGGTCCACAATCGTGCGGAGCTGTGCCTCGTCGGGTGCCGTGCGGACGCCGGTCACGCGCTGCAGCGTCGCGAAAGGAGTCGACGCCGACCCGGTGGGAGCGGGCTCGAGCTGCGTCTTCCAGTCCGGGGCGATGTGGTCGAGAAGCAGCCCGAGCTGGGCACCCGTGAAGTACGAATAGTCGCGTTCCAGGACAGCCTGCTGATCCGGATCCTCGATCAGTGCTTCGAGACCGTCGGTGAAGGTGTTCTGAACGGGAGTGAGGCCTCGTGCTCTGTCGAAAGCCCGCTCGACGTAGGTCGCGGTCCCCTCGATGGCCTCCAGCTCGATCTCCAACTCCAGAGTCGGCCACGTCGTATAGCGGGCCATGCGCACAGCGGCGAGGTCGGACGCGAGGGCGGCCAGCACCTGCGGATCGGTCTCGGTCTCGACCCGGTCGAAGATCCGCGCCTCCACGCGCAGCAACTCGTACTGCGCCGCCGTATGCGGGTAGTCCGGAATCGTGCCGCCGGCCTCCCACGGCCAGGCGCCGGGCGCCTCGGGATCGATCCCCTGTTTCGTGACGTGGAAGTTCTCGTGCAGGGAGAAGCGCGCGAAACCCTGCGACGTCGTGGTCTCGGTGTCGAGCATCGCCTGGTTGTACTTGAACGCGAGGACATCGTCGCCATCCACCTCGATCACACCGAAGTTCGAGGGGGCGTACAGCATCCCATCCCCGACACCGAACGTCCGGCTGATGCGGACGTCATCGAGGTGAGTGGCCCCGGGAACGTCGATCTTCGTCATGCCGGAGGTGTCCGTGACGCCGCTCATTGTTGACGAGGATCGCGTGCGACCAGAAGGAGCTCTTCTCCCCGACCGTGCGCAGCAGCACCAGCGGTTGCTCCTCATACCGGTAGACGTCCGTCCAGATCTCCGCCGGATGTGCCGCCGTGACGTCGTACTCCTCCGACAACTGGGTGAGCATCTCCCGGTCGGTGGCGTCGAGGCCCTCGTAGTCCGACGGGGTGGGGGCGAAGAGACGCCACGCGACCACCCCGCCGATCCCGAGCGCGACGACGGCGAGAATCCCGAGGATCACGGGGGCGAAGCGGCGACGGTGTCGCGCGACGGAATGCGGCGCGAGGGCCTGACATCGCGAGATGCCACTGGCTCCAGAAACACGAAAACCCCCGGCGAACCGAGGGTTATTCGTGGACCTGAGGGGACTCGAACCCCTGACCCCCTGCATGCCATGCAGGTGCGCTACCAGCTGCGCCACAGGCCCAGACGCTGCTCCGGAGTGCTCCGGGCAACGTGAAAACACTACTACACGAATCCGCATCCGCACCAATCGGCGCGGGCTGCCCGGGCGCGTCGGGGCGCGAGGAACATCCGGAGGAGCGACGGCGTTCGATCCATCGTGAGCACTCTCGACAGCATCGTGATCGGCGCCGGCCAGGCCGGGCTGTCCGCGTCGTTTCACCTGCGTCGCCGCGGGATCGAGCACGTCGTGCTGGACGCCGATGCGCGGGCCGGGGGAGCCTGGCAGCACCGGTGGGACGCCCTCACGATGCGCGACGTGCACGGGGTCGCCGAGCTCCCGGGAGACAGCGCGCCGCCGCGGGACGAGCGCCGGGCGAACATCGCGGTGCCGGAGTACTTCGCCGCGTACGAGAAGGCCCATGATCTTCCGGTGCTGCGGCCGGTGCACGTCCGCCGGGTCGATGACGACGAGGGCGTCCTGGTCGTCGAGGCCGACGAGGGGGAGTGGCGCACCCGCACTCTCGTCAACGCGACGGGCACCTGGACGCAACCCTTCATCCCGCATTATCCGGGGATGGAGACGTTCCTCGGGGAGCAGTTCCACACCGTCGACTACCCCGGCCCTGAGCACTTCCTCGGCAAGCGGGTGCTGGTCGTGGGCGGCGGTGCATCCGCCGTGCAGTTCCTCGGTGCCCTCGCTCCTCTCACCGAGACGCTGTGGGTCACCCGACGCCCGCCCGTCTGGCGGGACGACGACTTCACGCCGGAGGCCGGTGCCGCCGCGGTCGCGCTCGTCGAGAAGCGCGTGGCGGCCGGCCTGCCCCCGGAGAGCGTGGTCAGCGTCACGGGGCTCATGCTCCGACCGCAAGAGAGGGAAGCGGAGCGCCTCGGTGCGTACGCCGACCGTCGACCGCTCTTCCAGCGCATCGAGCCCGACGGCGTGCGCTGGTCCGACGGAGCGTTCGAGCGCGTCGACGTGATCCTGTGGGCGACGGGGTTCCGGCCGGCCATCGGCCACCTCGCCCCGCTCCACCTGCGCAGTGCCGCGGGCGGGATCCAGCTCGACCGCGGCGGCCGCGGCACGACGGCCGTCGCGGATCCCCGGGTGCAGCTCGTCGGCTACGGCCCGTCCGCGAGCACCATCGGCGCGAACAGAGCGGGGCGAGCGGCTGCGACCGGCGTCGTCCGCGCGCTCGCGAAGGAGGGCGCCGCGGTCTCCTCGTGACCGTTTCGTCGTCCGGCGCCTCCTGTGGATACGCTGGGAGGCATGCTGCGCATCATCCTGACCGTCGTCTGGCTGCTGCTCTCCGCGTGGCTCGTGGTGTGGGTGGGGGAAGGCCTGTTCGGTGTGAACCAGCGCGAGTCGATCCTCCCCTTCGCGAGCGATGACGGCCTGGGCGGACCGATCGTGATCGGCGTCGCCTGGGGCCTGCTGCTCACCTTCGGCGGATCGATGTCGGGTCTGGCGCGGCGCAAGAAGGTCCGCGGGCCGGCGCAGATCGGCGTCGGCACCGTCGTCGAGATGTCGCGCACCGGCGTGACCGTGAACGACGTGCCCCAGTACGACCTCTTCATCCGGGTCAGCCCCAGCGTCGGCGACGACTTCATCGGACAGCTGCGCATGCTGCTCGACGCCGGTGACGTCGGAGCGCTGCAGGTGGGGCAGCCCGTCCCCGTCCGCTACAACGTGGACGACCCCGACACCGTCGAGCTCGCTGACCTCAGCGACCCGAGCGTCCGAGAGGCGATGCTGCAGTGGCGCATCGACCGCGGCCTCATCGACCCGTCCCAGGTCCGCGCTCGTACGACGGGGACCCAGGTGCCAGCGTCCGTCGTCGAGGTGCGTCCGACCGGACGGCGCCGCGAGGGGCAGAGCGAGCTCGCGCTGAAGGTGCTCGTGGCCCCCGAAGGAGCAGAGCCGTGGGAGGCCGACACCACCGTGTTCGTCTACCCGCAGGCCGTATCGCGCCTGCAGGTGGGAGCACCGATCTGGGCGTTCTACCGGCGTGAGGATCTGCACACGGTCGCCGTCACCATCGAGAAGGAGCCGGCACGATGAACCCCCTCGACACGCTGATGTGGCTCGTGAACTTCCCGGCCGCACACGGCTACGCGATGGTCTTCATCGCGGCGTTCTCGATCCTCGGGCTGTTCGCGGTGTCCGCGCGGGGAACGACCGGAGGCGGCTCGCTGCGGGCTGTCCGCGAGCGGGAAGGGCTTGTTCCGGCGGGCACGCGATCCCGCGGCAGCATCGGCGGCTCCGTGGTCCGCGTGTTCTTCCGCGTCCTGGCCTTCGTGATGCTCGGCTCCCTCATCATCGGCATCCTGAGCCTGACCGGTGTCCCGGTGACCCGCGCGTACATCTTCGAGAACGGTCGTCCCACCACCGGCACGGTGGACGGGGACTGGGTGACGTTCACGGCCGCGGACGGCACCGAATACACGCTGGAGAGCGACTTCTTCACTCCGGCCGTGTACCCGGACCGTGACGCGTGGCTCCCGAGTGGGGCACCGGTGGTCGTCCGATACCTGCCCTCGCATCCGCAGGCCTTCGTCATCGACAGTTCGCAGATCCCGGACTGACGTCGGCGAGGGCGCGTAGGGTGAAGACATGTCGCGCATCCTCGTCTTCGGCGGCCACGGCCGCATCGCCCTGCTGCTCGCCCCGCTCCTCGTGGCCCGCGGTCACGAGGTCACGGGGGTGATCCGGAACCCCGATCACGTGTCCGAGGTGGAGGAGAGCGGCGCGATCGCTCTCGTCGCCGACATCGAGACCATGGACGTCGACGCCCTCACCGAGATCATCCGCGGGCACGACGCGGTGGTGTGGTCGGCCGGTGCCGGGGGCGGGAGCCCCGAGCGCACCTACGCCGTCGACCGGGACGCGGCGGAGCGGACCATGGACGCGGCGGAGCGCGCGGGTATGCGACGCTACGTCATGGTGTCGTGGATCGGCTCCACGGCCGATCACGGCGTGCCGGAGGACGACTCCTTCTTCCCGTACGCCGATGCGAAGTGGGCCGCAGACGAGCACCTCCGCGCTTCCGGCCTCGACGGGACCATCCTCGGCCCTGGCACGCTGACCTTCGACGACCCGACCGGACGCATCCGCATCGACCCGGAAGGGCGCGGCGAGGTCTCCCGCGCCGACGTCGCGGCGGTCATCGTCGCGACCCTGGAGGATCCGGGCACGATCGGGCGCACCATCCGCTTCGGCAACGGCGACGAGGAGACCTCGGTGCCGATCGCCGAGGCGCTCGCGCGCTGAGAGCGATGAACCGGGGCTGGTCACGGGTGCGGCGAGGCGTAGGCGCCGCACTCGTCCTGCTCGCCCTCACGGGAGGTGCCTGGGTGTCGGCGGCTGCACAGTCCAGCCCGGAGCCGGCTGCCGAGGCGGTGTCGGTGCAGGCTGCAGAACCTGACGCGATCCGGGAGCAGGCCGCCGCCCTCGTCGCGGACATGAGCACGGCGGATCAGGCGTCATCCATCGTGATGGGACACATCGGCGGGACCGATCCGGCGGCGCTACGCGACTACATGAAGTCGGGGCTCGGAGGCTTCATCCTCATGGGTGGGAACATCCCGGCGACGGAGGAAGAACTCCGCGCACTGACGGCCGCGCTGACGATCGACCCGGCCCTCCCGCCGCTGATCGCCGTGGACCAGGAGGGCGGCATCGTCTCGCGACTGCCCTGGGACGCCTTCCCAGCGTCGACGACCCTGAAGAGCCGTCCGGTCGCCGAGACCTCGGCGGCCTTCGCGGCCCGCGGCGCGCTCGTCGCCCGCGCCGGGATCACCGTCGACTTCGGCACCGTCGCCGACGTCCCGGCGGACCGCGGCTCGTTCATCTTCGGGCGTGCCCTCGGCACCGATCCGGAGAGTGCCGCCGACCGCACCGCGGCGGCGACCGCGGCCCAGGAGCACTTCGTCGCGTCCACGCTCAAGCACTTCCCCGGGCATGGAGCGGCGCCGGGAGACTCCCATCAGGCGATCCCGAGCACCGGAATGACGAAGGCGGCGTGGCGTGAAGGGGACGGCGTCCCGTTCGCCGCCGGCATCGAAGCCGGCGCCTCGTTGCTCATGTACGGCCATCTCGCGTTCACCGCCGTGGACTCCCGTCCGGCGTCGCTCTCCGCGGAGTGGCATCGCATCGCGCGGGAGGAGCTCGGCTTCGAGGGTGTGGCCGTGACGGACGACCTCGGCATGCTGCTGTCCTCGGGGGATCCGGCATACGCCGACCCCGTCGCGAACGGCGTCGCCGCGGTCGCGGCCGGCAACGACCTCGTGCTCATGATCGCGGGGTCCACGGCGCAGACCGCGACCGAGATGGCCGCGGGGATCGCCGCGGCCGTCGACGCCGGGACGCTCCCCGCCGAGCGTCTGGAGGACGCGGCGACCCGTGTGCTCACCCTGCGTCTGGAGCTCGCCGCAGCGTCGTCGTCGTGGGCCGTCTGTGGGGACTGCACTGCCCGCTGACGCTCAGGCTGCGGCGCGCTCGTCCGGGCCGAGCCAGGCGGTGAGGAGGGAGGCGCGGAGGGCGGCGCCGCGGTCCGCGAAACCGCGCTGGCGCCGGACGTACTCGGCCTTGCCCTCCGGCGTCTCGATGCGTACCGGTTCGACGTCCCACGCCGACAGGTCGTAGGGGGCGGCCTGCATGTCGAGCAGCCGGATGTCGCGCGCCAGCTCGAACGTGTCCAGCAGCAGTTCGCCGGGGATCAGCGGGCCGAGTTTCATCGCCCACTTGTACAGGTCCATGCCGGCGTGCAGACAGCCGGGCTGTTCGAGGAGCGGCTGATCCTCTCTCGTCAACGCCGCCCGGTTGCGAGGCACCGCCTCCGGAGTGAAGAACCGGAAGGCGTCGAAGTGCGTGCAGCGGAGATCGTGATCCTCGACCACCGCGTCCGTGCCCTCCTGCCCGAGCCGCAGGGGGACGGCATGCCGATGCTCTGCGGCGCGATAGACCATCGCCCACTCGTGCAGGCCGAAGCAGCCGAACTGCCCGGGACGGGAGCCGGTACGGCGCAGCATCAGCGAGACGAGGCGAGCGAGCTCCGGCTTCTCGGCGGCGAAGCGCTGGGCGTCGGGGATCGCGCCGCCAGGTGACATCCCGGGGGAGTACCAGCGCCATGTCACTCGCTCGGACGCGTCCGCCAGCTCCACACCCGCTCCGGGGTGCCAGCGGCGCAGCTGCGCGGGCTTATAGCCGTAGTAGGTGAAGAGGAAGTCCCACACCGGGTGCTTCTCGCCGCGCGCCACACGGTCTCGGTGCGAGGCGGTCAGCCCGTCGGCCCGCTCCCGATGCGCGTCCTCGCGCCGGAGCCACTCGTCACGGGTGAGGATCATGTCAATGCAGGATGCCGGCATCGCCGAGCTGGTCGCGGAGGCCGGCGCCGTCCTCTGCACTCACCCAAGGAGCCTCGTCAGCGTCATGCGATTCCATCTCGGCGCGACCGCCGGCGAGCACCGCCTCCGCGGGCAGCAGCCGTCGGATCGCGACACCCGCGACGGAATCCGGGTACTCCTCCTGGAACTGCGTGTAGATGGCCTCGTCGTGCTGGCCGTCGTCGCCGATCAGCAGCCATTTGACGTCCGGGAACTCGGTCGCCAGCCGACGGAGGTTCGTGAGCTTGTGCTCACGGCCGCTGCGGAACCAGCGATCATGCGTAGGACCCCAGTCGGTCAGCAGCAGCGAGCCTGCGGGGAAGAGGTGCCGACCGAGGAACCGTGACAGGGTGGGCGCGACGTTCCAGGCGCCGGTGGAGAGATAGATCATGGGGGCACCGGGGTGCTGCCGGAGAAGCTGATCGAGCAGAACCGCCATCCCCGGCACAGGAATGCGTGCGTGCTCGTCGACGACGAACGAGTTCCAGAAGGCGATGAAGGGGCGGGGGAGCGCGGTGACCATGACGGTGTCGTCGACGTCCGAGACGACGCCGAACCGGGTGGTCTCCGCGACGATGAAGGCCCGGGCCTCGATGGGCTCCTGCCCCTCGACGGTGATCGTGAAGGTCTGCCAGCCCGGCTCGAGATCGGCGCGGATGACGGTGTCGATGACGCCACCGCGGTCGGCGACCACCCGATGCGTGCTGTCGCCGACATGCACGTCGACGGAGGCGAAGCCGACAGGGATGCCGACGAAGCTGCGCCAGCCGCGGATGCTCGCCGGTTCCCCGTCGCGACCGCGGCGCTGCGGCGGGACGATGAGCACACGACCGAGCACACGGACCCATCCGGGGCCGCCGTAGCCCGGGAAGGGCAGGACGGTGGCGTTCCGGCCGCGGCGGCGCGCTCGTCCCTCGCGCCACACGTGCAGGCGGTGCTCGAGACGGGCGAACCAGTGGATCCTGGGCGCCGGGGGTGCGGGGGCCATTGCCTCAGTCTTTCACGTCGGCGTCGGACTCCGCCGCCGGGGCCTCCAGATGACGAGCCTCCAGGCGGTGCAGCAGCCGCTTGCCCAGGTAGGCGAGCACGAGGAACAGGGCGATGACCCCGACGAACAGGTAGCCCGCGAAGTGCACGCGGTCGACGAGCTCACGGAAGCTCCCGGCCGCCAGCGAGGTCACGCTCACGTACGCCGAGGCCCAGATGATGCAGGCCGGGGTCGTCCAGGCCAGGAAGCGCCGGTAGGGGTACTCGCTCATCCCCACTGTGAGAGGGACGAGGGAGTGGAGGACCGGGAGGAAGCGGGAGAGGAAGATGGCGATGCCGCCGCGACGTGCAAGGTAGTTCTCCGCGCGGACCCAGTTGTGCTCCCCGATCCGCCGCCCGAGCCAGGAAGCACGGATGTAGGGGCCGAGCCAGCGGCCGAGCCAGAAGCCGATGCTCTCTCCGATGAGGGCGCCGACGACGACGGCGACACCCATCGCGATGCCCTCGAGGGGAGTGGCGACGCCCATCGAGGCGATGATGACGATCGTGTCGCCGGGGACGATGAGGCCGATGAGGATGCTCGTCTCCAGCATGACGGCGAGACCCGCGACCAGAGTGCGCGTGACCGGATCGATCGACTGCACGGTGTCGAGGAGCCAGAGCAGGAGGTCGTCCACCCCATGAGGATACGGGAGCGGCCCGGTCCTAGGCTGGAAAGGTGCCCGACCGCCTGACCCCCCGACCGCTGCCGTCCTGGGTGGCTCCGGAGCGTGTTTTCGCGGTGATCGCGCAGCAGCTGGCGGATGTGTTCTGGCTCGATGCGGGCGCTGACGCCGCCGAGGGATGGAGCTTCCTCGGCACCGGGGTCGCCGAACAGCTCCCGGAGGACGTGCGCCTGGATGCCGGGCCCGTCGAGGCGGGGATGCCGCCGTTCCGCGGGGGATGGGTGGGCTGGCGCGACTACGAGAGCGGAGCCGTCCGCGCGGGGGCTCCGGTCGCCACCGACCCGGAGCCGGAAGCCCGGACGTGGCTGCGCGTGACCATGGCCGTGGCGGTCGACCATGCCGCGCACCGCCTGTGGCTGCTGGCCCCGGAGGGGGAGTCGCGTGAGGGGGAGCGCTGGCTGCAGTCCCTTCTGAGCGACGCCGGCCCCGAAGCGCTGACGCCGCGGGTGGTGGAGGATCGTCACGCCGCCGAGGCCCGCCACACCCCTGCCGCATACGAGCAGCTCATCGACCGCTGCCGCGACCTCATCCACGCGGGCATCGCGTACCAGCTCTGCCTCACGACGCGGTTCACCGTGCCAGGGACCCATGACCCCGTCGCCGTGTACGAGCGGCTGCGGGCGGCGACTCCCGCCCACCATGGCGGATTCCTGCGTATCGGGGGACGTGCGCTCCTCAGTGCCAGCCCCGAGCAGTTCCTCCACGCCGCCGGTGGCGTCATCCGCACCCGTCCCATCAAGGGGACCCGCCCTCGAGGCGCCGATGCCGTGACCGATGCCGCGCTCGCCGCAGAGCTCGCCGCGGATCCGAAGGAGCGGGCCGAGAACGTCATGATCGTCGACCTCATGCGCAACGACCTCTCCCGGGTGTGCGTGCCGGGGTCGATCCGGGTCGAGGGGCTCTGGGAGGTCGAGAGCTATCCCGCCGTGCATCAGCTCGTCAGCACCGTCAGCGGCACGGCCGCGGAGGGGACCACGGTCGGGGTGCTGCTGGAGGCCGCATTCCCCGCCGGAAGCATGACCGGAGCGCCGAAGCTGTCGGCGATGACGCAGCTGCACGAGCTCGAAGGCGGCCCGCGCGACATCTATGCCGGCTGCTTCGGCTATATCGGCGTGGACGGTGCGCTCGACCTCGCGATGGTGATCCGCAGCATCGTCGTGGATGAGGAGGCTGCGTTCGTCGGCGCCGGTGGCGGGATCACGTGGGGATCGGTGCCCGCGGCCGAAGTGCGTGAGGTCGCCACGAAGGCCCGCGCCCCTCTCGCGGCGCTCGGCGCGGAAATGCCCGCCACCTGGCGTTCCGATATCCTGAACTGATCCCGTTTTTCCCTTCAGATTGGTCGTGCGTTCGTTGTCCGAGAACATGTCCACCGCTCCCGTCGACGAGGAGTTCTCCTCGCCGCACGCCATCCAGGCCAAGTGGCAGAAGTACTGGGCGGAGCACGAGACGTTCCTCACGGGCGGCGACGAGGACACGCGGCCGCGGCGCTACGTGCTGGCGATGTTCCCGTATCCCTCCGGTGACCTGCACATGGGGCACGCGGAGAACTACCTGTACTCCGACATCGTCGCCCGCTTCTGGCGGCACCGCGGTCACAACGTCCTGAACCCCATCGGGTGGGACTCCTTCGGCCTGCCCGCGGAGAACGCCGCGATCCGTCAGGGCGCCGACCCGCGCGAGTGGACGTACCAGAACATCGCGCAGCAGAAGGTGGGCTTCCAGCAGTACGGCGTCTCGTTCGACTGGAGCCGGGTGCTGCACACATCCGATCCCGAGTACTACCGCTGGAACCAGTGGCTGTTCCTGAAGATGTACGAGCGGGGCCTGGCGTACCGGAAGAAGAGCCCGGTCAACTGGTGCCCGAACGACCAGACCGTTCTGGCCAACGAGCAGGTCGTCGATGGGCGCTGCGAGCGCTGCGGCTACGAGGTCGTCAAGAAGAAGCTCACCCAGTGGTACTTCCGCATCACCGACTATGCGGACCGCCTGCTCGACGACCTGAACCAGCTCGAGGGGTTCTGGCCGCACAAGGTGCTGCAGATGCAGCGCAACTGGATCGGCCGTTCCGTCGGCGCCGACGTCGACTTCCGCATCGAGGGGCGCGAGGAGCCGGTGACGGTGTTCTCGACCCGACCGGACACCCTGCACGGCGCGACGTTCTTCGTCGTGGCGCCCGACGGCGACCTGGCCGCCGAGCTCGCCGCCGACGCCGAGCCCGAGGTGCGTGAGCGCTTCCAGGCCTACCTGGCCGAGGTGCAGAAGACGACGGACATCGATCGGCAGTCCACCGACCGTCCCAAGACGGGCGTGTTCCTGGGCCGCTACGCGATCAACCCGGTCAACGGCGAGAAGCTCCCGATCTGGGCTGCCGACTACGTGCTGGCCGACTACGGGCACGGCGCGGTCATGGCGGTCCCGGCGCACGACCAGCGCGACCTGGACTTCGCACGCGCGTTCGACCTGCCGGTCAAGGTCGTCGTCGACACCACCGCTCCGGTCACCGGTGCCATGCCGGTCATCGAGGTGGACGAGGACGGCGTCCCGATCGACGCCGATGCCGCGCTCGACGAGCAGAACCCGGCGAAGACCGGCGTCGCGCTCACCGGCGAGGGGCGCATGATCAACTCCGGTCCGCTGAACGGACTGTCCAAGCGCAACGCGATCGCGCGCGCCATCGAGCAGCTGGAGGCCACGGGGACGGGGCGGGCGGCGAAGAACTACCGCCTGCGTGACTGGCTGATTTCGCGTCAGCGGTTCTGGGGGACGCCGATCCCGATGCTGCACGCCGAGGACGGCCGGATCATCCCCGTGCCCGAGGACCGGCTGCCCGTGAAGCTGCCGAGCGTGGAGGGCCTGGACCTCAAGCCGAAGGGGACCTCGCCGCTGGGCGGCGCGGAGAGCTGGGTGCGCACGACCGACCCGGAGACGGGCGACCCGGTACTCCGCGATCCCGACACGATGGACACCTTCGTCGACAGCTCCTGGTATTTCCTCCGGTTCCTGTCGCCGAACAGCGACACGCAGGCGTTCGACCCGGCCCAGGCGGCACGCTGGGCACCGGTGGACTCGTACATCGGCGGTGTCGAGCACGCGATCCTGCACCTGCTCTACGCCCGCTTCATCACGAAGGTCCTCTTCGACATGGGGTTGATCGACTTCACCGAGCCGTTCTCCAACCTGATCAACCAGGGCATGGTGCTGCTGGACGGCCAGAAGATGTCGAAGAGCAAGGGCAACCTGGTGCTGTTCCAGGAGGAGCTCGACGCCCACGGTGCAGACGCGCTCCGCGTCGGTCTGGCCTTCGCCGGTCCGGTGGAGGACGACAAGGACTGGGCGGACGTGTCGACCACCGGTGCGCAGAAGTTCCTCGCGCGCGCCCTGCGGATCGCGCACGAGGTCGCCAGCCCCGTCGACGTCGTCTTCGACGGAGGCGACGCGGCGCTGCGCCGTGCGACGCACAAGCTGCTCGCCGAGGCGCCTGCGCTGGTCGAGCAGACCAAGTTCAACGTGCTCGTCGCCCGTCTGATGGAACTCGTCAACGTGACCCGCAAGACGATCGACGGCGCTGCCGGTGCTGCCGACCCCGCCGTCCGTGAGGCGGCGGAGACCATCGCCGTCATGCTCGACCTCATCGCCCCGCACACCGCGGAGGAGATGTGGGAGATCCTGGGACACGAGCCGTCCGTCGGACTCGTGTCGTGGCGCTCCGCCGATCCGGCGCTGCTCGTCGAGGACACCGTCACCGCGGTCGTGCAGATCGGCGGCAAGGTGCGCGCGCAGCTCGAGGTGCCGGCACGCATCGGCGAGGCCGAGCTCGAGGCGCTGGCGCGCACCGATGAGCGCGTCATCCGGTCGATCGGCGATCGCGAGATCGTCAAGGTCGTCGTGCGGGCCCCGAAGATCGTCAGCATCGTCGTCAAGGGCTGAGTGCCCGGCGTTCTCCGCGGTTTCGCCGACCCCGGCGCGAAGCGGTGATCCCCGGACCGGGTTGCGACCGAGAACGGCCGTCCTCCACGACGAGTCCCTTCGGAGCGTCTCTCCACGGTCGCTGTGTCCGGCTCCGGGAGGCGGTGGGCGCGGAGCTTAGGGTGTCCGGATGACCTCGTCCCCGCCTCCACCTCCTCCGGCCCGTCGGGGGCTCCGCCTCGGGCTCGGCGCGGCGGTCGTGCTGACGATCGTCGCGCTCTCCACCGCCGTCGGCCTCGGCCTGGTGCAGGGGCAACCGTCGTCCGTCGAGGCCGTTCCGTTCGCGGAGAGCTCGGCGTCGGTCGAGTCCGGGCCCGCGGAGATCTACGTGCACGTGCTCGGCGCGGTCGAGCACCCGGGCCTGTATGTCCTGCGCACCGACTCCCGGGTCGTCGATGCCCTCGCGGCCGCCGGCGGGTCGACGGATGCCGCCGACCTCGTGGGTGTCAACCTCGCCCGACGGGTCGAGGACGGGGAGCAGATCCTGGTCCCGGTCGTGGGTGCCGTCGCCGATCCGTCGGCGCCGCCATCCGGAGACGGGACCATCGATCTGAACACCGCGGATCAGGCGGCTCTGGAGGAGCTCCCGGGAATCGGACCGGCGCTGGCCGAGCGTATCGTCGCGTGGCGCGAGGAGAACGGTCGGTTCCGCACGGTGGACGATCTCCTGGCGGTGCCCGGGATCGGGGAGAAGGTCTTGGAGGGGCTGCGCGACGGGGTGCGCGTGTGACAGTCGCTTACCCCTGGGGATCGCAGGTCAGCGTGGCATCCGTGATCACCTGGGTCGCCAGCTCCCGCTCGGACTCGAGCGGATCGCGTCCGTCGACCAGGAGCTGGACGCTCTCATCGGACAACTCGGAGTCGTAGACGTACTGCCCGACGCAGGGGTAGAAGTCCGGCATGTCGTCATAGGTGGTCAGGCCGTTCGACCGGTTGATCTCCTCCGCGGACGCGCCGATCTCCTCAGGTGTCGGACGGCTCTCACTGGCGCTGCTCGGCGCGTCCGATGGCTGGGCGCTGGCTGGGGGCGCGCTTTCGGCGGGCAACGAGTCGTTCAGCGCCGACGAGGCCAGCACGAGCGACACGATGAGCACGATGACCCCGATCACGGCGCCGACGACCGACACGACCATGCCGACGATCGACGGCCACTTCGCGGCGTTCTTCGTGAACAACCCGATCAGCGACACGACGAACCCGGCGAACAGGATCACCGCGCCGACCACGAACAACACGGGGATGAAGGCGAGAACGGCGCCGAAGACGGCCAGGCCCAGCCCGATGAACCCGAGGACCGGCGTCGGCCGAGAAGCAGCGTCAGGGACCTGTTGCGCCGGGGCGGCCGACCCGTATGTCGGCGCCTCGGGATGAGGCAGCGAGGGATTCGTCGGAGCCGAAGTGGGAGCGTAGGCGTCGGTCCACCGTGCTCCGTCCCACCACCGCTGGCGCCCGGAACCATCGTCGTACCACCCAGCCGGGACATTCATGCGCTCTCCTCCTCGTCGCGGCAGCGTCCGCCGCGCGCGAGTACCCAGGCTACTCAATCGCTTCCGACGAGGTCGTCACCGCGTCCGACGCCGGCGGTCTCCTCCATCAGAGAAGTGCTCCTCCACACCCTGACCTCCAGGGTCGTTGTCCTCTGCTCGTGCGGCGGTGGTCGCGGCGGGCGGAGCGGGCACCGGCGCGACTCTAGGGTGATCCGATGCATGAGAGGCAGCGTTCGTCCCTGGGGTCCGAGGAGGGATCGGCGTGACGCGCGATCTGCGCCTGCTGCCGGTGGCGGTCGGTGCCTGGGGTGTGGCCCTGGTCTGCGTGTTCGTGCCGGGAGCGGCGGCGTGGGTGGCGGGTGGATGCCTGGCGGCCGCGGGGATCATCGGCGCCGCTCTGGCGATCCGGCGCCGCGCAGTCGCGACGATCGGGGGACTGGTCATCGTGGTTCTCGCGACGGCGGCGGCCGTGGCGTTCACCGTGTTCGCACAGTCCGCGGGCCGTGACGCCGTGCACGCGTGGGGAGGCAGAGCCGTCGAAGCGGTCGGTGAAGTCTCGTCCTCGGCGTCCGTGGGACGCGATGGGCGTCTGTGGATGGACGTGCAGCTGAGCGGCATCGGTGCGCCCGGGGCCGTGGCGCCGGCGGCCGGTCCGGTGCGCATCGGCATCGAGGAGGGGGAGGGGTTCGTCCTCGGTGCGCAGGTGCGGGTGACCGGAGAGAGTGCTCAAACGGACCCGGGAGAGCGGGCCGTGCTCGTCGTCTTCGTCACCGCGGGAATGGTGGAGGGGGCGGCACCTGGCCTCTTCGGATTCGCTGCCGACCTCCGCCGGTCGTTCGTCGAGCGCGCGACACGGCTCCCGGAACCCGGCGCCGGACTCCTCCCGGGGTTGGCGGTGGGCGACACCACCGCCGTGCCCGCTGCGGTCGACGTCGACATGCGCACGAGCGGCCTCAGCCACCTCACCGCCGTGTCCGGGGCGAACTGCGCGGTCGTCGCCGCTGCGGTCTTCGGGATCGTGGCGTTGAGCGGCGGGACGCGAGCGCTGCGGGTCGTGCTCGCCGCCCTCGCCCTGGCGGCCTTCGTCGTACTCGTGACACCGGAGCCGAGCGTCATCCGGGCCGCCACGATGGCTGCGGCGGGCATGCTGTCGATCCTCGTCGGGCGGCCGAGCGCAGGCGCCGGAATCCTGGCCCTGTGTGTGGCCGCTCTCCTCGTCGCCGATCCCTGGCTGGCGTCGACCCCGGGATTCGCGCTGTCCGCCGTGGCCTCCGGGGCCCTCATCCTGCTCGCCCCGGCGCTGGCGATCGGGATCGGGCGCTGGCTGCCCGGTCCGCTCGCCCTGGCGATCGCCGTGCCTCTGGCGGCGCAGCTCGCGTGCGCGCCCGTGATCGCGTTGTTCGCGGAACAGCAATCGCTCGTCTCGGTCGTCGCGAACCTCCTCGCCGAGCCGGCTGCGCCGATCGCCACGGTGATCGGGCTGCTCGCCTGTCTCGCTGCGCCTCTCCCACCCGTCGCGGATCTGCTCGCCGCGTGCGCCTGGCTGCCGTCGGCGTGGATCGCGACCGTCGCGCATGTCACTTCCGGGCTCCCCGGCGCTCAGGTGCTCCTCCCCGCGGGTCTCGGGAGCGCTGCCCTGGTCGCGCTGGTGAGCGTCGCGATCGCCATCGTGTGCTGCCGCGGAAGACCGCGCCTACGGGACGTCACGCGCCCGGACGTCGTGACGGTGTGGTCTCGTCGGCCGTGGGCCTCGATGTCCGGCGGCGTCCTCACCATCGTCCGATGCGTGGCGGCCGGCGTTCTTATCGTCGTGGCGTCCGTCGGTGCTTCCCGCGCGTTGGTCGACGGTCCGCTCGCTCCGCTCGTGACGCCGCACGGGTGGGCGATCGCCGCGTGCGACGTGGGCCAGGGCGACGCGATCCTGGTGCGTTCGCAGGACGCGATCGCCCTCATCGACACAGGTCCGGACCCGGCGGCGCTCGACGCATGCCTCCGCTCGCTGAGCGTCGATCGCATCGACCTGCTCGTGCTCACGCACTTCGACGCGGACCACGTCGGGGGTGCGGCTGTGCTCGAAGGGCGAGTGGACACCGTGCTGCACGGACCGCCCGCCGATGACACCGATGCGCGCATGCTCGACGACCTGGCGCGGGCGGGCGCTGCCCTCCGCGCAGCCGGCGCCGGAGACCGGGGCACTCTCGGCGGAGCATCGTGGCGGGTGCTCTGGCCGCGGAAGGACAGTGTCGCCTTCCCGCCGGGCAACGATGCGAGCGTCGTCACCGAGTTCGCCGGGGGAGGAGTGCCGCGCGCCCTGTTGCTGGGCGACCTCTCCGCGGCCCCGCAACGCGCGCTGCTCCGCGATACGCCGCTGACACGATACGACGTGGTCAAGGTCGCCCACCACGGGAGCGCTGACCAGGCGCCTGCCCTCTACGAGGCTCTGCAGCCGAGCGTGGCGCTCATCACGGTCGGCGCGGGAAACGACTACGGGCACCCGCGTCGGGAGACCCTGGAGACGCTGTCGGCTCTCGGCGCGCACGTCTACCGCACCGACCACGACGGCCGCACCCTGCTCGGCATCGAGGACCATGCCCTCCGCGTCTGGACCGACGTCGCGCCGCCCTGAGGCGGGTGTCCGACGCCGCCGGTAGGCTGGTCCCATGGCAGCTTCCCGTCCTCCCTCCCGCGGCGGCGCGAAGGCCACGAAGATCCCGCAGGTGTCGTGGCGAGAGCCTCATCCCGCGCCGTTGGTGCTCGTATCCGGGCCGGAAGAAGTCTGCGCCGAGCGCGCGATCGCCGGGGTGCGCGACTACCTCCGTGCCGAGGATCCGGCGCTCGAGGTCAGCGACGTGCGTGCCGACGACTACGCTCCCGGCACGCTGCTCTCCCTGACCTCGCCGTCGCTGTTCGGAGAGCCGCGACTGGTCCGCGTGTCCGGCGTGGAGAAGTGCTCCGACGCGTTCCTCCAAGAGGCCATCGGGTATCTGGAGAACCCGCAGGAGGGCGCGACCGTCGTTCTGCGGCATACCGGAGCCAGTGTCCGCGGGAAGAAGCTCCTCGACGCCCTCCGCGCGGGGACCGGCGGTGGGATCGAGATCGCCTGCCCCGCCATCAAGCGCGACGGCGACCGGGTCGACTTCGCGGCGGGGGAGTTCAAGGCGGCCAAGAAGCGCATCGCTCCGCCGGCACTCCGAGCGCTCGTCTCGGCATTCGCCGACGACCTCACCGAGCTCGCCGCTGCATGTCAGCAGCTCATCGGCGATGTCGACGGTGACATCACCGAAGAGGTCGTCACCAAGTACTACGGCGGCCGGGTCGAGGTGTCGGCGTTCGTCGTCGCCGACACCGCCATCGCCGGTCGCTACGGGGAGGCTCTCGTGGCGCTCCGCCATGCCCTGTCCTCCGGTGCGGACCCGGTGCCGATGGTCGCCGCGTTCGCGATGAAGCTGCGCACCATGGCGCGCGTCGCCGGCAATCGTGAACCCAGCAGGCAGCTCGCCCAGCGCCTCGGGATGAAGGACTGGCAGGTGGACCGCGCGCGGCGAGACCTGGCGGGCTGGAACGAGCGCTCCCTGGGAATGGCGATCCAGGCGACCGCGCGCGCCGACGCCGAGGTCAAGGGTGCGGCGCGCGACCCGATCTTCGCGCTCGAGCGCATGGTGACGGTCATCGCCACCCGTGAACCGTTCGGGGGCTAGGGCTCTCGCCTCCCGGAAAGCAGAAAGCCCGCCTCATGAGGAGACGGGCTTTCCGGAAGTCGGAAGCTCAGAGAGCCGCGACCTGCTTGGCGATCGCCGACTTGCGGTTCGATGCCTGGTTCTTGTGCAGCACACCCTTGCTGACGGCCTTGTCGAGCTTGACCGAGGCCTTCTTCAGGCTCTTCTCTGCTGCGGCCTTGTCGCCGGCGGCGACGGCCGCGCGGGTCTGGCGGACGAGAGTCTTCAGCTCGCTCTTCACGGCCTTGTTGCGCGCGTGAGCCTTCTCGTTGGTCTTGTTGCGCTTGATCTGCGACTTGATGTTTGCCACGTGTGGACGCTTTCTGTACAGGAGTTATTCGGAGTGCCGGCAGCAGAAGAGGGCTGCTGCACGGCGGTCGTGAGGGAAGAACCCACACGCAAGCCAAGAGTCGAGTCTACCAGCACCGGATGGGATCGTGCGAAACGACACCGACCGGACGAGACGCCGTCGCGCGGAGGGTGGGACCGGGTGCAGAATCATCCTCAACGACGACGACGTCAAGGAGCCCGATGACCCCCCTCAGCACCGACCCGACCGCGCGTGCGCGGCTCCGCTGGTCCGCCGCCACCTCAGCCATCCAGATCGAGGGTTCCCGCCGTGCCGACGGAGCGGGCCGGTCGATCTGGGACGACGAGATCGCGAAACCCGGACGCATCCGCGACGGCTCGACGGCGGAGCCAGCCTGCGACAGCTATCGCCGTGTGGCGGATGACGTCGACCTGGTGGCCGGTCTCGGACTCGATCGGTACCGGTTCTCGATTCCCTGGGCGCGCGTGCAGCCGGACGGACGCGGGCCCGGGAACGTCGCGGCGCTGGACCATTACGCCCGCGTCATCGATGCTCTGCTGGAGGCCGGAGTCACGCCGTTCCCGACGCTCTATCACTGGGAGCTGCCGAGCCCGGTCGAGGCCGACGGCGGCTGGCTCGCTCGCGACACCGCCGAACGCTTCGGGGAGTACGTCGCCCTCGTCGCCGCCCGCCTCGGAGACCGGGTGTCGTCCTGGTACACCCTGAACGAGCCCGCCATGACCACCCTGCAGGGCTACGCCGTCGGCGCGCTCGCACCCGGCAGGCAGCTCCTCTACGGTGCGCTCCCGACCGCCCACCATCAGCTGCTCGCCCATTCCCGAGCCGCTGACGCGCTGCGACACCAGGGTGCGGAGAGCGTGGGGCTCGTCAACAACCACACCTGGGTCCTGCCGCTGCGGGACACCGAGGAGGATCATGCCGCAGCCGCGGTCTACGACCTCCTGCACAACCGGCTGTTCAGCGAGCCGCTGCTCTCCGGGACGACACCGGACCTGGAGGCGCTCGGGCTTCCGCCGCTGCCCATCCTCGGTGATGACCTCGCACGCATCGCGGGATCGATCGACTTCTACGGCGTGAACTTCTACAACCCGACGACCGTCACCGCCGCCGCTTCCGGGAACGACATCCCGTTCGAGATCGTGCCGACGCCCGGAGTCCCCGTCACCGGGTTCGGTCCCGAGTGGCCGATCATGCCGTCCGCGCTGCGTGCTCTCCTGATCGACCTGCACCGCCGCCACCCGGACATGCCACCGATCGTCATCGGAGAGAACGGAGCTTCCTTCCCGGAACCCGAGGTCGCCGGTCCTGTGGAGGACATCGACCGGATCGCCTACCTCTCCGCGCACATCGACGCGGTGGGCGAGGCCATCGACGCCGGCGTCCCCGTCGAGGAGTACACGGTCTGGTCGCTGCTCGACAACTGGGAGTGGACGGACGGCTACACGCAACGGTTCGGTCTCGTTCACGTGGACTTCTCGACGGGGGAGCGCACCCCGAAGGGCTCCTACGGCTGGTATCGCGAGCTCATCGGGGGCGCTCGTGCGGCCCGCGACGCCGAGGCGGCACGAGCGTGAGCGGTACCTCGGGCGTCGCCACCCGCAGGGCGGGCCTGCGCTGGATGTCGTTGTTCACCCTCGCCTGGCTCGCCATCTGGACCGTCCAGCTCACCCCGGTCCAGCTCCTCCTCCCGCTGCAGCTCGACACTCCGGAGGACGACTGGGTCCGTGGCGTCGTCTCCTCCGGGATCGTGCTCGGAGTGGGTGGCCTCGCCGGTGTCGTCGCCGGGCCGCTCGCCGGAGCGCTCTCGGACCGCGCCCGTGCCGGCGCGCACCGGCGTCGCCCGTGGGCTCTCGGCGGTGTCGTGCTCACCGCCGCGTGTCTCGTGCTCACCGGATTCGCCGAGGGACCGTGGGCGGTCGGCGCCGGCTGGATCGGCGTCTCGATCGGTGTCGCCGTCTCCTCCGCCGCGTTCACCGCTCTCATCGCCGACCAGCTCCCGACGACGCAGCGCGGCGCCGCCTCCGCCGCGGTCGGTTCGAGCCAGGCGGTCGGCATCGTTCTAGGGGTCGGGCTGGTGGTGCTGCTGGGCCTCGACATCCTCGCCGGGTATCTGCTCCTCGCCGGCATCATCGCGGCGGTGGGCATCGCCGCGGCGCTGCTGCTGCCGGACCCGCCGAGCACCGAAGCGCTCCGTCCCCAGCGCATCGGGCGTCCCCGCCTGGCGTCGCTCCGCGACCGCGACTTCGCCTGGATGCTCTCCGGCCGGCTCGTCACCAACATCGGCAACGCTCTCGGGACGGCCCTGTTCCTCTTCTTCCTCCTCCACGGCCTCGGCCAGGAGAGCGCGACCGCACAGGACAACCTCCTGCTTCTCATCGTCGTCTACACCGTCTTCGTCGTGCTCGCCTCGGTGATCACCGGGATCATCTCCGACCGCACCGGCGAGCGGCGTCGACTCGCGGTGGCGGCCACGGTCGTGCAGGCGGCATCGGGCGTGGTGATCGTGGCCATGCCCACCTTCGAGATGACGATGATCGCCGCCGCGCTCATGGGCGTCGGCTATGGTGCCTTCTCGACCGTGGGACTCGCGTTCGCGGCCGATCTGCTCCCGGATGAGCAGGACCACGCGCGCGACCTCGGCATCGTGAACGTGATCGCCGCCCTCGGCCAACTCATCGGGCCCGTCCTCGGAGCCGGCCTCGTCGCGCTGGCCGGCGGGTTCTGGCTCGTCTTCCTCGCGGCGGCCGTCCTATCGCTCGTCGGCGGAGCTCTCACCGCCGCCGCGCGGCCCCGAGTGCTCTCAGCCTGACGCCGTGCGCTGCTCGATCGTCGCGATCGCGAGCGCGAGGACGGCATTGAACACCCGCGGGCGCATGGCCGTGAGAAGGTGCGTGGTCCGCGGCACGACGATGAGCTCGGCCTCGGGGGCCAGACGCCGGAACAGGGGCTCGTTCAAGCGGAGCTGATCGTACTGGCCGTTCACGAACCACAGGGGTACGTCGATGCGGGGGACAGCGGCGGCGACGTCCAGAGCGGCGAGGCTGCGGAGCGTCTGGTCCTGGATGTCGAGCGCATAGCCGCCGGCGGCGAAATCACCGCGATTCTCCTCGGGGATCGTCGCAGCGAGCATCCGCTGCGTCAGCCACATGCCACGGTCGGGCAGGGAGTCGACCGCCCTGGCGAACAGTCGGTATGCACGCAGCCCCGCGCCGCGGGGCAGCGAGGTGCACGCCGCGGCGACGAGTCCGTCGACGGGGGGAGGCTCCGCGCCACCGGTGTACGCGAGGGAGAGCAGCCCGCCCATCGAGTGCCCGACCAGCAGGACGGGGCCCCGCTCTGCGGCGGCGCGGACGGCGGCGTCGATCGTGTGCAGCGCCTCGTGGAGGGTGAAGTCCTCCTCCATCCGGCTGCCGTGGCCGGGGAGGTCGACGGCGGTGACGGGGAGCTCGCGTGCCTCCAGGTACTCGATCTGCGACCGCCACATGGTGGCCGACGTGCGGATGCCGTGCACGAGGACGGTCTGGACGGTCACGCCTTCAGCATAAGGAAAGCGGGGCCGGTGGATGAACCACCGACCCCGCTTCGACACGAGAGGGCCTTTACTTCAGGCAGATCGCGCGCATACCTCCGATGAAGCACGTCTTGGTGCCCATCTTCCCGCCGCCGCCGTCGCCCTGCGGTATGGGCTTCACGACCGCGCCTGCCGAGACACCAGACCCCAACACCATGACGGCCGCAACGCCGAGGGCGAGCACTCCCGCGCGAATCTTGTTCTTCATCGATCCTCCGATCTCGTTTCCGGCCACTCGTTTCGGAAGCCCCCGGCGGAGCCGGGACCTCCCCGCCGAAACGGAGACCATACCTTTCGCGCGACGACGATACACGAAGCGGGGCCGGTGGATGGACCACCGACCCCGCTTCGACACGAGATGTGTCAGAGGATGTTACTTCTCCCAGCCGACGTTCTCGACCGGCGTGATGCCGAACAGGTCGAGACCCACGTAAGGCTCCGGGGTCAGGTTAGCCAGACCCTCCTGAACCGTGTAGATCTGCGGGCCGTTGTACAGCGGGATGAGACCCCAGCGCTTGTAGATCTCGGGCTCGAGCTCCATGGCGGCCTTGGTCTGCGCCTCGGGGTCGCTCTGCGACTCGACCTTGTCCTTGATCTCCGCGTCGAGCTCGGCGTCACCGACACCCGACAGGTTCAGACCGGAGTCCGAGCAGTAGAGCTGGCAGAACCAGGCGGCACCGAACGGGTCGGACGAGGTGAAGCGGAGTCCGGAGACGTCCCAGTTCTTCGAGGTGTAGTCGTCGGAGAACTGGCTGGCGGGACGCACATCGACCTTGACGTCGATGCCGATCTCCTTCTCCTGCGCCTGCAGCGACTGCGCGAGCGCCTTGGCGGTCGCGGTGTCGTTCCAGATGGGGTAGACGACGGAGAGCTTGACGCCGTCCTTCTCGCGGATGCCGTCCGAGCCTTCGGTCCAGCCGGCCTCGTCGAGGAGCTTCTTGGCGCCCTCGACGTCGAACTCCCAGCCGGCGGCCTTCATCGAGTCGGTGTAGCCGGGCTGGAAGGAGAACAGGGTGAGCGAACCGGCCGGGTCCTCCTCGTAGCCGAGGCCGTTCCAGGCGATCTGCTTCTGCTGGTCGATGTTGATGGCCTTGAAGAACGCCTCACGGACCTTGACGTCCTCGAACTGCGGCTTCGTCGCGTCGACCTGCAGGATGGTGTTCGCCGTTTGCTGTGCGCGGTAGACGACCGCACCGTCGACGTCCTTGACCTGGTCGATGAGCTCCTGAGAGCCCGTCTCCACCATGTCGACCTCGCCGTTCTTGAAGGCGTTGACGCCGGCCTGGCCGTCCATGCCCGTCATGGTGACCTTGTCGAGCAGCGGAGCGTCGCCCCACCACTCGGGGTTCGGCTTGAAGGAGATGTAGCCCTTGTTCGCGTCGAACTCGTCGACGGTGTACGGGCCGGCACCCCACTCCGGGTGCGGGTTGTCGATCATCGCCTCGTTGAAGACGTCCGGGTCGGCGAGGGCCGGGTGGATCACGCCGCCGTTGAACGGCATCTGCGGCCAGGCGAACTCGCCCTTGAAGGTCACGATGGCCGTCTTGGGGGAGTCGCCCTGCTCGACGGACTCGATCTCCTTGTAGCCATCGGTCGCGTTCGGGTTGAAGCCCTCGTCGTAGGAGCGGTTGGCCTTCCACGTGGCATCGATGGCGGTCCAGTCCATGTCGGTGCCGTCGTTCCAGTGGGCCTCGTCGGTGAACGTGAACGTCAGGACCGTCTTGCCGTCCTTGACCTCGTTCTTCCACTCCGACAGGTAGTTGTCGTTCTTGTACTGCGTGCCGTCCGGCTCCATCAGGATCAGCTGCGGCGTGTACCACGCGGCGATGCGGGCGGTGTCCGCGCTGCCGTCGCTGTTGAATGCGTTGAGCTGGTCGGGGACCTCGCGGATGGCGAAGTTGACCTCGCCGCCTTCCTTCAGGTTCTCGCGGGGCTGCGGGTTGTAGTTCGCCATCTCGACTTCGGCAGCTTCGCCGTTGTCGCCGCTGTTGCCACTGCCGCCGTTTCCGGCAGCGCACCCGCTGATCGCGAGTGCGAGAACGCCGGTGAATGCCAGCGCTCCCATCAGCTTGTACTGCTTCATGGTGCTCCTTTCGCCTTACGGCGTGTCATAAAGGGAAGAATAGTTCGAGCCTCATACCGGTACGCCGCCGTGCGGTGAATGGCGCCTAACCGTTATCGGACGGTGACCACTCTCGGCCCCGGCCGTGCCCGTGTCAGACCGTCGCCGGCTTCGTGCTGACCGTGTCGGGATCGAACACGACGCGCTGCCGCGTGCGCTCGATGTCCGGGTCGGGGACCGGGATCGCCGAGAGCAGAGCCTTGGTGTACGGGTGCTGCGGATTGTCGAACACCTCGTCGACATCGCCGTGCTCGACGAAATCACCGAGGTACATCACGGCGACCCGATCGGCGATGTGGCGGACGACGGAGAGGTCGTGCGCCACGAAGAGGTACGACAGCCCGAGCTTGACCTTGAGCTCATCGAGGAGATTGATCACGCCGGCCTGGATCGACACGTCGAGCGCGGAGACCGGCTCGTCGAGAACGACGATCTTGGGGTTCGTCGACAGCGCGCGGGCGATGCCGATGCGCTGTCGCTGACCACCCGAGAACGCCTGGGGGAAGCGATCGCGATGCGCCGGATTGAGGCCGACGAGATCCATCAGCTCACCGACACGACGGTGCACCTCGGCGCTCGGCGTTCCGATCGCGAGAAGCGGCTCTGCGATGATGTCGGCGACGGTCAGGCGAGGATCCAGAGCACCCATCGGGTCCTGGAACACGATCTGGATGTCGCGACGCAGAGCGCGCTCGACCTTGTGGCTGCGGATGTCGTTGACACTCGTGCCGGCGATCACGATGTCGCCCTCGGTCTGCTTGACCATGTCCATGATCTGGAGCAGCGTCGTCGTCTTGCCGGAGCCGGACTCGCCGACGATGGCCATCGTCTCGCCCTCGCGCACGTCGAAGCTGATCCCCTTGATCGCGTGGACCTCACCGACCTTGCGCTTGAGGAACGCCCCCTTGAGAAGCGGGAACGTCTTGGTGAGGTTCTTCACCTCGAGCGTGATCGGCCGCTCCTCGCGGGGAAGGCGGGTGAGGTCGCTCTCGGGGACCTCGCGCACGGGGTACACCGGTAGCCCGCCGAGCATGCCGCCATCCTCGATCTCGTCCGCACGGATGCAGGCCGCACGGTGTTCTGACACGCCTCCCGTGTGAACGGGGAGAAGCTCGGGTTCCTTCGCGCGGCAGGCATCGATCACGATGGGGCAGCGGTCCGCGAACGGGCACGCATCGGGCAGGTCGATGAGCAGGGGCGGGTTGCCCTTGATCGGGGTCAGGGGCTCCTTCTCGGCCTTGTCCACGCGCGGGATGGCGCCGAGGAGTCCGATCGAGTAGGGCATCCGGGTCTTGTGGAACAGCTCCCTGACCGGGGCCTGCTCGACGGGCTTGCCCGCGTACATGACCATGACGTCGTCGGCGGTGCGGGCCACGACACCCATGTCATGCGTGATCATCATCACGGCCGCGCCGGTCTCGTCCTGTGCCTTCTCGATGAGGTCCAGGATCTGTGCCTGAATCGTCACGTCCAGAGCAGTGGTCGGCTCGTCGGCGATGATCAGCTTGGGGTCGTTCGCCATCGCGATGGCGATGACGACGCGCTGGCGCATGCCACCGGAGAACTCGTGGGGGAAGGCCTTCATGCGCTTCTCCGGCTCCGGGATCCCGACGAGCTTGAGGAGGTCGATGGCCCGGGCGTTGGCCTCTTTGCCGCTCATGTTGCGGTGCACGGTCAACGCCTCGATCAGCTGCGTGCCGATCGTGTACACGGGGGTCAGCGAGGTCAGCGGGTCCTGGAAGATCATCGACAGGCCGTTGCCGCGGATCGTGGAGAGCTGCGCGTCCGTCTTGCCGATCAGCTCCTGGCCGTCGAACATGATCGAGCCCGACACCTTGGCGTTCTCGTCGAGCAGGCCCATCACCGCCAGGGAGGTGACCGACTTGCCCGACCCGGACTCTCCGACGATGCCGAGGGTCTTCCCGGCCTCGAGGTCGAAGGAGACGCCGCGGACGGCGTGGACACGGCCGGCCTCAGAGGCGAAGCTGACGTTGAGGTCGCGGACGGAGAGGATGGGGCTCATGCGCGGCCTCCAGCAGCCGAGGTGGGATCGAGGGCATCACGCAGACCGTCGGCGATGAGTGCCATCGACACGGTGAGCAGCGTGAGGACGAGGGCCGGGAAGTAGAACAGCCACGGCGAGCTCGTGATGGTCGTGCTGCCCTCGCCGATCAGGGAGCCGAGGGAGACATCGGGGATCTTGACGCCGAAGCCGATGAACGACAGACCGGTCTCGGTGGTCACGGCGGCGACGATGCCCAGGGTGAAGTTGATCACCAGCAGTGATCCGATGTTGGGGACCAGATGCCGCAGGACGATGCGTCCGCCACGGACCCCCATGTAGCGCGCGGCCTGCACGTACTCGCGTTCGCGGAGCGACAGCGCCATCGTCCAGATGATGCGCGCGGGGAAGAACCATCCGACGAAGATCATCACCAGGGCGATGACCCACCAGACGCCGCCGGAGTCATTCGAGACGACCGACAGGATGAGGAAGGTCGGGACGACCATCATGAAGTGGATCACCAGAAGAGCGATGCGCTCGAACCAGCCGCCGAAGTAGGCGGCGGCCGTGCCGACGAGTGCCGAGAGGATCGTCGTGCCGAGCGAGACGGTGATGGCGATCATGAGCGAGCGCTGCAGACCGACAGCGGTCTGCGTGTACGTGTCGTTCCCGGCGCCGTTGGTCCCGAACCAGTGGTCGGCCGACGGGGGCGAGCTCAATGCCAGGAAGTCCATGTCATTCACCGCGTAGCGCGACAGCAACGGTCCGAGCGTCGCGAAGAGGATCAGGACGAACAGCACGATGATGCCGCCGACAGCGGGCTTGTTGCGCAGAAACCGGCGCGTGTACAACGTCCACTTCGAGAGCGACTTGTCGGCGGGCTGCGGAGGCCCGACGGGCGGCTCGACGAGGGGATCGATCATTTCCGTGGTCATTTTCAGCTCACCCTCACTCGCGGGTCGAGGATGACCACGATGATGTCCGCCAGCACGGCGCCGATCGCGGTCAGAACGGCGCCGAACGCGGCGACCGCCACGACACCGTTGATGTCGTTCTGGTTGATGGTGTCGAGGAAGTAGCGCCCCATGCCCTGCCAGGCGAAGATCGTCTCCGTCAGGATCGCGCCGGTGAAGATCGTCGGGATCGTGAAGGCGACCTGGGTGGCGACGGGGATGAGGGACGTGCGGAGCGCGTGCTTCCGGATCGCCTGGGCCTTCGTGAGCCCCTTGGCGCGCGCCGTGCGGACGTAATCGGCGTTGATGTTGTCGAGCAGCAGGGAGCGCTGAAGGAAGTGATACTGGGCGTAACCGACCAGCACCAGAGCGATGGTCGGCAGGGTGACGTGCTGGAGCGCATCGACGATCGTGGGGAAGAAGCCGGTGACCCCGGGACTGGAGGAGCCGGTGACGTAGAAGATGCGCACGCCGGTCGCCTCGTTGAGCGCGATTGCGAGGAGTACCACGGCGAGACCCGCCACGATGATGTTGATGTTCATCGTGATGATCGAGGTCGCCTGGCCGATGCGGTCGGCGAGCTTGTACTGACGGGAGGCGGTGTACACGCCCAGCCAGACGCCGAGCACGGCGGCGATGATCGTGGCGCCGAGGACGAGCTCGGCGCTGACCCACATGCGATAGGCGACCTGCTCGTTCACCGACTGCCCCGTCGGGCTGACGCCCCAATCCCATCGCAGCAGAATCCCCGAGAACCAGTTCCACCACCGTTCGATCAGCGGGACTGTGTCGCTCAGGTTGCGGGGGATGAGGACGTTGTCGATCTGCTCAGGACTGAGCGGAGGGCGACGACCCACGTAGTTGCTGCGCGGATCGAGGAAGCCCCACGCGAGGAAGTAGGTGAGGTTCGTCGCGACCACGATCATGAGCAGCCAGCCGAGGGCACGGCGCGCGAGGTACTTGATCAAGGGGGATTTGTCTTTCTCTTCTCCAGACGCGCTCGGGGTCTGCCGACGCAACGCTGAGCCGGGCGGATGATCGGGTTTCATCCGCCGTTCCGCGCGACGCGACAGCCTTCACGGAGTCTGTGACGGAGTCGTATCGCTTACGGGATCCGGTGTCACGGATTGATCCCGGGCAACTTCGGGAGACTATCACCGATACGCACGAATGGGGATTATGAGGACCCTCACCGTAGAATCGACGGGACATGTCCCCACGCGCTCTCACCCCGCTTCAGCCTGCCGCGACGCCGGCTGCGCAGATCCGTAACTTCTGCATCATCGCCCACATCGACCACGGCAAGTCGACCCTGGCCGACCGCATGCTCCAGATCACCGGCGTGGTCGCGGAGCGGGACATGCGCGCCCAGTACCTCGACCGGATGGACATCGAGCGGGAGCGCGGCATCACGATCAAGAGCCAGGCGGTGCGGATGCCGTGGGCTCTGGGGCAGGCGCAGGGCCCGGACGAGGTGTTCGCGCTCAACATGATCGACACCCCCGGTCACGTCGACTTCACGTACGAGGTCTCCCGGTCGCTGGCCGCGTGCGAGGGTGCCATCCTGCTCGTCGACGCGGCGCAGGGCATCGAGGCCCAGACGCTGGCCAACCTCTACCTCGCGCTGGAGAACGACCTCCACATCATCCCCGTCCTCAACAAGATCGACCTGCCCGCCGCCGACCCCGAGAAGTACGCGAAGGAGCTGGCCTCTCTCATCGGGGGCAAGCCGGAGGACGTGCTGCGTGTCTCGGGGAAGACCGGCATGGGCGTCGAGGATCTCCTCGACCGGATCGTCGAGGAGATCCCGGCACCGGTGGGCGACGCGGACGCACCCGCGCGGGCCATGATCTTCGACTCCGTGTACGACGCCTACCGCGGCGTGGTCACCTACGTGCGGATGGTCGACGGCAGCCTCTCGCCCCGCGAGCGGATCCAGATGATGTCCACCGGCGCGAACCACGAGGCCCTCGAGGTCGGCGTGTCGAGCCCGGAGCCCACTCCGACCAAGGGACTCGGCGTCGGCGAGGTGGGCTACCTCATCACCGGAGTGAAGGACGTGCGGCAGTCGAAGGTCGGCGACACGATCACGAACGCTCGCAAGCCCGCGGCGGAGGCGCTCCCCGGCTACACGGACCCCAAGCCGATGGTCTTCTCGGGCATCTACCCGATCGACGGCAGCGACTACGCCGAACTGCGCGAGGCGCTGGACAAGCTCAAGCTCTCCGACGCCTCGCTGCAGTACGAGCCGGAGACCTCCGTGGCGCTCGGCTTCGGGTTCCGCTGCGGCTTCCTCGGCCTGCTGCACCTGGAGATCGTGACCGAGCGTCTTTCGCGGGAGTTCGGCCTCGACCTCATCACCACCGCCCCGAGCGTGATCTACGAGGTCGTGACGAGCGACACCGGCGAGACGGTGACCGTGACGAACCCGAGCGAGTACCCCGACGGCCGTATCGGCTCGGTGTCGGAGCCGATGGTCAAGGCGGCGATCCTGCTGCCCAAGGACTACGTCGGCACCGTCATGGAGCTGTGCCAGTCGCGGCGCGGCACGCTGCTGGGCATGGAGTACTTCTCCGAGGAGCGCGTCGAGCTGCGCTACAACATGCCGCTCGGCGAGATCGTGTTCGACTTCTTCGACCAGCTCAAGTCAAAGACGCAGGGCTACGCGTCCCTGGACTACGAGCCGTCGGGGCAGCAGGAGGCCGACCTGGTCAAGGTCGACATCCTCCTGCAGGGCGAGAAGGTCGACGCGTTCAGCTCGATCGTGCACCGGGACAAGGCCTACGCCTACGGCACGATGATGGCGGAGCGGCTGCGCAAGCTCATCCCTCGCCAGCAGTTCGAGGTGCCGATCCAGGCGGCGATCGGTGCCCGCATCATCGCCCGCGAGACGATCCGCGCGATCCGCAAGGACGTGCTCGCCAAGTGCTACGGCGGTGACATCACCCGAAAGCGCAAGCTCCTCGAGAAGCAGAAGGAGGGCAAGAAGCGCATGAAGATGGTGGGCCGCGTCGAGGTTCCGCAGGAGGCGTTCATCGCCGCGCTCTCCGGCGACGTCGAGACCAAGGACAAGAAGTAGCCCGCTCCCGCTGAGCCTGTCGGTCCACGCTGGGTCGCTGAGCTTGTCGAAGCGGGTCCGTCCGCGCTGGGTCGCTGAGCTTGTCGAAGCGCGCGGTTCTCAGGGTCCGTCCGCGCTGGGTCGCTGAGCTTGTCGAAGCGCGCGGTTCTCAGGGTCCGTCCGCGCTGGGTCGCTGAGCGTGTCGAAGCGCGCGGTTCTCAGGGTCCGTCCGCGCTGGGTCGCTGAGCGTGTCGAAACGCGCGGTTCTCAGGGGCCGTCCGCGCTGGGTCGCTGAGCTTGTCGAAGCGCACTGTACGACCTCGACAACGACGGAAGGTCCTCCCACCGATTCTCGATCAACGCCATCTTCTTCCGACGACTCCATCCCTGGATCTGCTTCTCCCGGAAGAAGGCCGCGTCGACGGTGTCGAAGTGCTCCGCGTAGACCAGCGAGACCGGTCTCCGGTGGCGCGTATGGATGGCGGCGAACGCGTCGTCGTGGTTGTGCTCCCAGACGCGGGCTTCGAGGTCGCCGTTCGTGCTGCCCGTGTAGAAGCTGCCGTCACGGCATTCGAGGATGTAGGTCCATGGCATCCGGCCATCATGGTGGAGGTGTGTGCGGGTTTCCCGGGGCATGGGCGATTCCTTCGACAAGCTCAGGGACCGAGCGTTTTGTGGAGGAGCCCTTCGACAAGCTCAGGGACCCACCCTTCGACAGGCTCAGGGACCCACCCTTCGACAGGCTCAGGGACCCACCCTTCGACAAGCTCAGGGACCCACGCTTCGACAGGCTCAGGGACCCACCCTTCGACAAGCTCAGGGATCCACCCTTCGACAGGCTCAGGGACCCGGTCGACGCCGGGGGATGTGACGGCGTGCGGCGCGGGGGGTGTTCGCTCAGGGAACCCGAAGTAGGCTGGATCTCATGCGGCGCGGGACTTTCCGAGACGACACGGTGGACTATGCGGCCGTGGGTGCGACCCACGCCCCCGATCTGATGCAGTACCCGCCGGAGCGCAGCATCCCGGCGGAGGAATCCTGGCGGATCGGGAGCGGCGAGGAGCGTTTCCAGACGGCCGGCGAAGCCCTGCTGTCCTGGACGGCGCAGCGTGCGGCCGGGCTGTCGGTGGAAGACGTCCGCCCTGCTCCCGGCCCCGCGTACGCCGGCGTGAGCTTCGATGCCGAGGGCAACCCCATCGCACCGAGCAAGCGCGACGTGGAGCCGCGGTACGACGCGGAGGGGGTGCCCTTCGTGGGCGCGGGCATGACGCTGCACCTGAGCGGCCGAGTGGGTGGGATGCGCGCTGACTCGGAGCTGCGCGTGATCTCCGTCACCGAGGAGACCCGGCGGATCGGCTTCGTGCTGGGCACGGTCGGGGGCTCCGTCGTGAGCGGCGAGGAGTCGTTCGACGTGGACTGGCGAGAGGACAACGACGAGGTCTGGTTCACGGTCCGCGCATTCGACGCCCCGAACACCCTGCTCTACCGTCTCGTTCCCACACTGATGAAGCGCCGCCGTCGCGAGCTCTTCGCGCGCTACCTCCGCGCGATCTCCCCGCTCTACGCGACCCCGGTGTGATGGCGGGACCACTTCCACTCGGGGATCCGGCGCCCGCGGACGGGCGGCTCCCCGCAGACCTTCCGATCTCCGCCGAGACGCCGTTCTCCGCCTACCTGCACATCCCGTTCTGCCGCGTGCGCTGCGGCTACTGCGACTTCAACACGTACACGTCCGGCGAGCTGCGTGGAGCGAAGCAGGAGGACTACGCATCCACCCTCATCGGCGAGATCGCCCTGGCGCGTACCGTCCTGGATGAGGCCGGAGCGCTGCGCCCGATGGACACGGTCTTCTTCGGCGGCGGCACGCCCACGCTGCTTCCCGCGGGAGACCTCGCCCGCATGCTGGGAGCGGCCACCGCGGCGTTCGGACTCGCACCGGGCGCCGAGGTCACGGTCGAGGCCAATCCCGACACCGTGACGCCGGAGGTCGCGCGCATCCTCGCCGAGGCGGGCGTCACGAGGCTGTCCATCGGCATGCAGTCCGCCGTTCCGCACGTCCTCGCCGCGCTCGACCGGACGCACCGGCCCGAGAACGTGCGCACCGCCGTCGCCGCGGCGAAGGATGCAGGACTCGCGGTCAGCGTCGACCTCATCTACGGCGCACCGGGGGAGAGCCTCGCCGACTGGGAGGCCTCGCTCGACGCCGCCCTCGCCCTGGAGTCGGACCACGTCTCCGCGTATGCCCTCATCATCGAGGACGGCACCAAGCTCGCGCGACAGATCCGTCGCGGTGAGGTGCCGACTCCGGACGACGACCTGCAGGCGGACATGTACGAGCTGGCGGACGAGCGCCTCGCCGCCGCCGGGTTCGAGTGGTACGAGGTCAGCAACTGGGCCCGCAGCGAGGGGCAGCGGTCGCGCCACAACCTCGCGTACTGGCGGGGGAGCGACTGGTGGGGCTTCGGCCCCGGCGCCCACAGCCACGTCGCCGGACTCCGGTGGTGGAACGTCAAGCATCCCGCCGCCTACGCGCAGCGGCTGGCGGCCTCGTCGTCGCCGGCGGCAGGGCGCGAGAGGCCGGACCCGGACGCGCAGACGCTCGAGCGCATCCTCCTCCTCAGTCGCATCCGCGAGGGGATCGCGGTGACAGACGTCCCGGAGCAGAACAGGGATCGGGTGGCCGGGCTCATCGCCGACGGCCTGATCGACGCGGCGGCGGCGATCCGCGGGCGCGTCCAGCTCACGCTCCGCGGCCGCCTCCTCGCCGATGCCGTGGTGCGCGAGCTGACGGACTGAGCCGCGACGCCGGGCTGTCCGCCTTCGGAGATCTCCCGATCGCAGGAGGTAGGATTGGCACTCAGGGCGGCAGAGTGCCAGCATCCGATCGGCGGGAAGGGGAAGCCATGGTCACAGAGCGAGGGCTGCAGGTCCTCCGCGCGATCGTGCAGGACTACGTCGAGACGCACGAGCCCGTGGGCAGTCGTTCCATCGTCGACCGTCATTCCTTCGGCGTCTCGGCGGCGACCATCCGCAACGACATGGCGCAGCTGGAGGACGAGGAGCTGATCACGGCTCCGCACACGTCATCCGGACGCGTGCCGACGGACAAGGGCTACCGGGTGTTCGTCAACCACCTCGCCCAGCTCCGCCCGCTCTCCACCGCGCAGCGTTCCGCCATCGAGTCGTTCCTCGCCGACCCGGCCGACCTCGACGATCTGATGGTCCGGACGGTGCGCGTGCTCACTCAACTCACCGGACAGGTCGCGTTGGCGCAGTATCCGTCGTTCGCGAGAGCGCACGTGACCCACGTGGAGCTCGTCACGCTGGCCCCCAACCGGCTCCTCATCGTCCTCGTGACGGACGCGGGCGGGGTGTCCCAGCGGATCACCGCACTGCCGGACACGATCGACGAAGCGGACCTCGCGGTGCTTCGCGCGCGACTGTCCGCCCTCATCACCGGGCAGGCGATCGCGTCGGCTTCCGACCGACTTCAGGCGCTCCTCGCCACGGAGGAGACGCCCCATGATCGTGTGCTCCGCGCGGTCGCCGGCGTCGTGATCGACGAACTCGGCGGCTTCCGGCAGGAGCGGCTCGTGATGGCCGGAGCCGCGACCCTGGCGCGGCGGGAACAGGACTTCCGCGGCAGCATCCACCCCCTCCTCGAGGCCATCGAGGAGCAGGTCACGCTGCTGCGGCTGATGAGCGAGATGGTGCCCGACGAGCACGGCCTCGCGGCGAGCATCGGCACCGAGAACGCCTCCTTCGGGCTCGGCGAGGCGTCGATCGTCGCCAGCAACTACGCGGCGCCCTCGGGGACCGCGCGGGTCGGTGTCATGGGGCCCACCCGGATGGACTATCCGAGCAACCTCGCGGCGGCACGGGCGGTCGCTCGCTACCTGTCGCGGATGCTCGACGACGACGAGGCCGGCCGCTGAGGCGGCCCCCACGGAAACACACGCAGAAGGGCGATTGTGGCGGACCACTACGAGGTTCTCGGGGTGTCCCGGGACGCTTCCACCGATGAGATCAAGAAGGCGTATCGGCGCCTGGCACGGCAGCTCCACCCGGACGTGAATCCGGGCGAGGAAGCCGCGGAGAAGTTCAAGCTCGTCACGCACGCCTACGACGTGCTCAGCGACGAGGAGTCACGCCGACGCTACGACATGGGCGGCGGTGACGGCGCGAACAACTTCGGCGGCTTCGGCGGCTTCGGCGACATCTTCGAGACGTTCTTCGGTGCGTCACAGGGCGGCGGACGCGGCGCCCGTCCGCGATCGCGGCGAGAGCGCGGTCAGGACGCGCTCGTCCGGGTCACCCTCGACCTCGGCGACGTCGTCTTCGGCGCACACCGCGACATCGAGGTCGACACGGCCGTGCTCTGCGAGACCTGTCAGGGCTCGTGCTGTCAGGAAGGCACGTCGCCGGTCACCTGCGACATCTGCGGCGGCACGGGGCACGTGCAGCGTCAGGTGCGGAGCCTTCTCGGCAACGTCGTCACCTCCCAGCCGTGCGGCACCTGCGAGGGCTACGGCACAACCATCCCGTACCCCTGCGGAACCTGTGGCGGGCAGGGACGCGTCCGCTCGCGCCGCACGGTGTCCCTCGACATCCCGGCGGGCGTCGAGACCGGACTGCGGCTGCAGCTCCCCGGCTCCGGTGAGGTCGGCCGCGCGGGAGGCCCGAACGGCGACCTCTACGTGGAGGTCACGGTCAACCCGCACCCCGCGTTCAGCCGTGACGGCGACGACCTGCTCGCCACGCTCGAGGTGTCCATGACCGATGCCATCCTCGGCACCGAGACCTCGATCGAGGGTCTCGACGGGGAGGTCGACCTGGAGATCCGCGCCGGTGTGCAGTCCGGTGACGTGCTGACCATCAAGGGGCGAGGCATCACGCCGCTGCGCGGCACCCAGCGCGGCGACCTCCGCGTCGGCGTGCAGGTGGTCACCCCCACCAAGCTCGACTCCGCACAGCGCAAGCTCATCGAGGACTTCGCCAAGAAGAACAAGGCGCCGGGCCCGCAGCTCGCGCAGTTCCAGCAGGGTCTGTTCTCCAAGCTGCGCGACCGCTTCCGCACCCACTGATCGTGGCCCTGCACTTCCTCGTCGAATCCGCGGGTGACGCTGCGGCGGGCGGCTTCGTCTCGCTGACCGGTGCCGAGGCGAAGCATGCGGCCGTCGTCCGGCGGCTTCGCGTCGGCGAGGCCGTCACGGTCGGCGACGGCCGGGGCGTCTGGCTGACCGGCGTCGCCGAAGAGGTGTCGCCGTCGCGCGTCGACGTCCGGATCACCGAGCGCGTCGAGCACGAGCCGGTGAGTCCGCGCCTCGTGCTCGTGCAGGCGCTCGCGAAGGGCGACCGCGACGAGCTCGCCGTGCAGGCCGCGTGCGAACTGGGTGTCGACGAGGTCGTGCCGTGGCAGGCGGGTCGCAGCGTGTCGCGCTGGGAGGGACCGAAGGCGGTGAAGGGGCGCGAGCGCTGGGCGACGATCGTCCGTGAGGCCGCGAAGCAGGCGCACCGTGCCTGGGTACCCGAGGTGGCCGCCCCGGAGACGACCGCACAGCTCGCGACCCGCGCGGCGACGCAGCGGGTGCTCCTGCTCGACCCGACCGCGCCCGCGCGGCTCTCCGCGCTGGTGCCGGATGACCGTGACCTCGTGCTCGTGGTGGGTCCGGAGGGCGGGATCGCTCCGGAGGAGCTCGAGAAGCTCACGGCCGCGGGCGCCGAACGCGTGCTGCTCGGCGACACCGTGCTGCGCACGTCCACGGCGGGCCCCGCGGCCATCGCCGTGCTGTCCGCGGCCCTCGGGCGCTGGTGACCGGCCGCGTCGCGCGTCCCCCCAGTAAGCTGAGAGCATGAGCGAACCCTCGATCTTCACGCGCATCCTCACCGGGGACATCCCCGGGGAGATCCTGCTCGACACGGGCCGCGTCTTCGCGATCCGCGACATCGATCCGCAGGCGCCGCTCCATGTGCTCGTCATCCCCAAGACCGAGGAGTACCGCGACGTGACCGAGCTCGCGGCCGGGGATCCCGCGCTGCTGGCCGAGATGGTCGCCGCCGCCAAGCGCATCGCGGAGGAACACGCCAACGGCGAGTACCGCCTCATCTTCAACAACGGCGCGAGTGTCGCGCAGTCCGTCTTCCACGTGCACGCCCATGTGCTCGGCAACCTCGAGGAGAACAAGCTCGTTGGCTTCTGACGATCAGGAAAACGTCACCGAACGGCTCTATGCCGACGGCGTCGCGATGGTGCAGCTGCTCGGTCCGCAGGACCGGCTGCTGCGGATGCTCGAGCGCGAGCACCGCGACGTGCAGGTGCTCGTCCGCGGCAACGAGATCACCCTCACGGGCGCGCGCGAGGCCGTCGCCAAGGCCAAGACCCTCGTCGACGAGCTCCTCACGATGACCAAGGCCGGGCACGATCTCGCCCCGAGCGACGTGTCCAGCTCGGCGCGGATGCTGCGTCAGGACGGCGGCCCGCGGCCCAGCGAAGTGCTGGGCGAGGCGATCCTCTCCACGCGCGGCAAGGTGATCCGGCCGAAGACCCTCGGTCAGAAGGAGTACGTCGACGCGATCGAGGAGAACACGATCGTGTTCGGCATCGGTCCTGCCGGAACGGGCAAGACCTACCTGGCGATGGCCAAGGCCGTCCAGGCGCTGCAGCGCAAGGAGGTCACCCGCATCATCCTCACCCGTCCGGCGGTGGAGGCGGGGGAGCGCCTCGGTTTCCTTCCCGGCACGCTCACCGACAAGATCGATCCGTACCTGCGGCCGCTCTACGACGCGCTCAACGAGATGATGGATCCGGAGATCGTGCCGCGCCTGATGGCGACGGGCACCATCGAGGTCGCGCCCCTCGCGTACATGCGCGGACGCACCCTCAACGACTCCTTCGTCGTGCTCGACGAGGCGCAGAACACCACGCCCGAGCAGATGAAGATGTTCCTCACCCGTCTCGGGTTCGGCACGAAGATGGTCGTCACCGGCGACATCACCCAGGTCGACCTCCCGCAGGGCGCTTCCGGCCTCCGCCTGGTCACCCGGGTGCTCGACGGCATCGACGACATCCACTTCTCCCGTCTCACCAGTGACGACGTGGTCCGGCACTCCCTGGTGGGGCGCATCGTCGACGCCTACAGCGAGTACGACGAGCGGCGCGTGGCGCAGCGGGCCGAGCGCGAGCAGGCGCACGAGTTCGCCAACCGCGCCGAGCGCCGCGGTGCCCAGCGACCAGGACCACGCGACCGCATGCCGAAACGAGGGCTCTCATGATCGAGATCAACAACGAGTCGGCCATCGATGTCGACGAGACCGTGCTGCAGCGGCTGACGGACTTCAACCTCGCGCAGCTCCACGTCAGCCCGGACGCCGAGGTGGCCATCGTGCTCGTCGACGAGGGCGCCATGGAGGCGCTGCACGTGCAGTGGATGGACGAGCCGGGGCCGACCGACGTCCTGAGCTTCCCGATGGACGAGCTCCGGCCCGGCACCGAGGACCGTCCCACGCCTCCCGGGCTGCTCGGCGACATCGTCCTCTGCCCGCAGGTCGCGGAGACGCAGGCGCAGGCCGCCGGCCACACCCTCATGGACGAGCTCATCCTGCTCACCACGCACGGGCTGCTGCACCTGCTCGGGTTCGACCACGCCGAGCCGGATGAGGAGCGGGAGATGTTCGGGCTGCAGAAGCAGCTCATCCAGGGCTTCGCCGCGTCCGAGCGCCGCCGGCGATGACGGAGCTGCTGCTGCTCGTCGCCGCGGTGCTGCTGGTGGCGTTCGGCGGCCTCATGGCCGCGATCGACGCGGCATACGGCGTGACCTCGCGCGCCGGACTCGAGGACATGGCGACCGAGGGGCGCCGAGCGAAGGCCCTCGGGCGGATCGCCGCCGACCTCGACGCGCACGTCAACGCCGTCGCCTTCATCCGTGTCCTCGCGGAGGTGACGGCCGCCGTGCTCGTCACCGTGGCGTTCACGATCGTCTTCGAGAACATCTGGTGGGCGATGCTCGCCGCCGCCATCCTGATGACCGGAATCACCTTCGTCCTCGTCGGGGCGAGTCCGCGGACGTTCGGTCACCAGCACGCCGAGAGCATGATCCGCGGGAGCGCGGCCATCGTGCGCGGACTCCGGATCATCCTGGGTCCCATCGCCCAGGGGCTCGTCGTCCTGGGCAACCGTGTCACCCCGGGGACCGGACGCAGTTCGTTCTCCAGCGAGGACCAGCTGCTCAGCATGGTCGATGAGGCCGCGTCCAACGACCTCATCGAGGAGGACGACCGCGATCTCATCCACTCGGTGTTCGACTTCACCGACCAGTTCGTCCGGGCGGTGATGGTGCCGCGCACCGAGATGGTCACCGTGGGCGCGGAGGCGACGACCGACGAGGCCATGTCGCTCTTCCTTCATCGCGGGGTGTCCCGCATGCCCGTCGTCGACGATGAGGCCGACGACGTCGTCGGGGTGCTGTATCTCAAGGACCTCGTGCAGTTCGCGTACCGGGACGACAGCGCCTGGCGCGCAGCATCCATCCGTCCGATCGCTCGGCCGGCCACGTTCGTCCCCGAGTCGATGCGCGCGGAGACGCTGCTGCAGCAGATGAAGCGCGACGCCGTGCACGTCTGTCTCGTGATCGACGAGCATGGCGGGATCTCCGGCCTGGTGACGCTGGAGGACCTCATCGAGGAGCTCGTGGGGGAGATCTCGGACGAGTACGATCAGGTGTCCGCCGAGTTCGTCGACCTGGGCGACGGCCGCTATCGGGTGAGCTCCCGGCTCTCACTGGAGGACGTGGGCGATCTGTTCGGTCTGGAGCTCGAGGACGAGGACGTCGACTCCATCGGCGGCCTGCTCGGCAAGACGCTCGGCCAGGTGCCGCAGCCCGGTGCGACGGCGACAGTCCACGGGCTCGTGCTCACCGGGGGCGCGTCCCGCGGGCGGGGGCGCGGGATCGCGACGGTGTTCGTGGAACGGGCGGCAGAGCCCGAAGAAGTGCAGGATGAAGGAGAGCGGCGCGATGACTGAAGACACCCGGAGCGGGTTCGTGACTTTCGTCGGGCGGCCGAACGTGGGCAAGTCCACGCTCACCAACGCCCTGGTCGGCGAGAAGATCGCCATCACCAGCGAGAAGCCGCAGACCACGCGCCGCGCGATCCGCGGCATCCTCAACCGGCCGGACGGGCAGCTCGTCATCGTCGACACTCCCGGCATCCACAAGCCGCGCACACTCCTCGGCGAGCGGCTGAACGATCTCGTGGAGCAGGTCCTGGGCGACGTCGACGTGATCGGCTTCTGCGTGCCCGCGACCGAGAAGGTCGGTCCCGGCGACCGCCGCATCGCCGCCTCGCTGGACGGTTACCCGCGTGCGCAGAAGATCGCGATCGTCACCAAGACCGACGCCGCGGGTCGCGACGAGATCACCGAGCGGCTGATGGAGGTCGACTCCCTCCGCGAGGACTGGGCGGCGGTGATCCCGCTGTCGGCGCTGACGCGGGATCAGCTCGAGGTGCTGGCGGACGAGATCCTGCAGCTCATGCCGGAGGGGCCCGCGCTCTACCCCGAGGGCGTCACCACCGACGAGTCCGCCGAGGACCGGATCGCGGAGATCATCCGCGAGGCCGCCCTCGACGGCGTGCGCGACGAGCTCCCGCACTCGATCGCCGTCGTCGTCGATGACATCGCCCCGCGCGAAGACAGCGACCTCACCGACGTGCATGCCTCCATCGTCGTGGAGCGGGACAGCCAGAAGGCGATCATCATCGGCCACAAGGGCAAGCGCCTCCGCGACGTGGGAGCGCGCGCCCGCGCCGGCATCGAGGAACTGCTCGGGACCCGCGTCTTCCTCGGGCTCCATGTCAAGGTCGCGAAGGAGTGGCAGCGCGATCCGAAGCAGCTCGGGCGGCTCGGGTTCTGACATGCCGGGCAGCAGGACGTCGGAGGCGGCGGGCCGACCGCCGACCCCACCGACATGATCGGCCGCGGCGAAGACCCGAGCTCGCTGCGGAACGAGGTCTTCACACGAGTGTTCGATGAGCACTGGGCGACGGTGCGCCACCACATCGAGGGCGTCGTCCCGGATGACGACGAGGTCAGCGAGATCGTGTCCGAGGTGTTCCTCGTGGCGTGGTCGCGACTGCGGCCCTCGCGGCCGCCGGGGAAGGTCTGGCTGCTCCGTCAGACCGACCGGCAGCTCCGCGCGCGGGCTCGGCGTTCGTCCACTGCGCACGGCGCGATCGACGCCGTGCACGCGGGACTCTCCGGCGATCCCGAGACCCTCGGCGGGTTCGGGCGCAGCGAAGTGCTCAGAGCTTTGGGTGTCCTCACTCCGGGGCAACGGCGTATCATCATGCTCACGTACTGGGATGGACTCGCGGTGGGGGAGATCGCGGAGCTGCTGCGCACTTCTGAGTCCCGGGTACGGAAGACGTTGGCTCGTGCCGAAGATCGGCTGCGAGAGACGCTGGGACTGGAGGGGACGGGGAGCGCGTGATGTCTGACAATGCCCTGCTCGAGCGCGTGCTCGTCGAGGCCGATCCTGCGCGCACGCCGCGCGATGCCGAGCCGGATGCGCGCGCGATCGCCGCGCGCGACCGCATCATCCGGTCCGCGCGTGCCCCGCGACGACGGCGAGCCAGGACGATCGGCTGGGCGGCAGGGCTGACGGCTGTCGCCGCGTCCGCCGCTGTGGCGATCGGCGTCCTCCTCCCGCAGGGAGCCGCCGTGGCGGGAGCGCCGTCTCCGCTCGTGTTCGAGGATGCCGGTTCCCTGGGCGACACGGTGGCCGCGGCGGAGGCGGATCTCGAGGTCTTCAGTCCACCCACGGAACCGGAGCGCTCGACACGCACGGCCTTCTGGTCGTACAACGTCGAGGTCGACACCGAACGGGCCGAGGTCGTGCCGCAGTTCGCGACCTTCACCTGGGAGGAGGATCTCTCGGGAGAGGCCGTCGCCATCAACGGTGAGCCGTACGCGCCGACGGATGCGGTGGCGAACGGACAGGCCGAGGTGAAGAGCACGGGCGAGGTGGCATCCCGTGTCGTCCTCGCTCCGGGTGAGTTCGTCACTCCCGTCGTCGATGTCCCGGGCGATTCCGCCGAGGACGTCCGGGCACTGCTGGTCGCCTTCGACATGCCCGAGCAGCCCACCGCGTTCGAGGTGGTGACGGCGATCACCTCCGTCTTCGGGCAGTGGACGCTCACGAACGCGCAGCACGCCGAGCTGCTGACCCTGATCGAGGAGTCCGGGGGCGCGGAGGCTCTGGGGACGACGAACGATCGGCTCGGCCGCCCGGTCTCCGGGATCCGGGTCGTCTCCGCCGACGGCGTCGTCCGTGACGACGTGCTCGTATCGCTCGACACCGGCCGCATCGTGGGTCTCGAACGGACTGTGCTCAAGGACGACGGGGTATTCCCCGCGGGGGCGATCGTCGACTACCGGATGTGGGACATCGACGAGGAGATGCTGCGATGACACGACTGCGCATCGCCGTCGTGCTCGGACTGGCCCTGGTCCTGACCGGAGCGGGCGGCCCTGTCGTCGCGGCCACTGCTGAGGAGCCGCCGCTCGACCCGCTGATGGTGCGCATCCTCGACGAGGTGCCCGGTGGCGTGGTGATCGACGCCGGCAGCGCCGTATGGCCGAAGCTCGACATGGAGTACACCTCGAACATGGCGACCGTCCGCACGATGGCGCGAGCGGTCGGGAACTGTGCGACCGGTCGCATCTGCGCGTACCGGGAGCTCAATCGCGTCGGCGCCATGCTGAGCTGGGGAAGCTGTACGACCATCGCGATCCCGTCCTCCTTCGCGACGAAGTCGGCGGCGAACGCCCGCGCCTCCGGTTACATGCAGGTCCGGAACGGGAGCACGGTCCTGGCGACGGTCTCCGCCAATGCGTGGAGCAACATTTCCGGCTCGGCGACCAACATCCGCTGCTTCCTCTGAGCGTGCGTAGCGGCGATGCGGGCGAGAAGGTCGGATCGAGGGATCGGTCGATGAGTCGTGGCCGCGTTGCTGTCGCGTGCTGCATGTAGCCGATGCCGACGGAGACGGTTCGAGTGAAGCGGGGCTTTCTCCGCGCTGCGGCCACCGGACTGACAGTGCTGGGTGTGGCGGCGTCGGCGGGGTGCGTGCCCACACGCCCCGTCTTCCTGGAGCCGGTGAACCGATTCTCCCCGGCACCTTTCCCGACTTCTCCGTGACCAGCAGCCGCGCGTATCCCGGGTCGAGCCTGGAAGGGCCCGTCACCGTGTACGTCATACTCTCCGGGGTCGACCACCGCACGGAGATGTCGTTCAAGAACGTCGCTGTGATGCCCTCGTCGAAGGTTCTTACGTCGGCCACTCCGGGGAGGTGACCACTGAGCCCTGCGACGGAGCAGGTTCTGTGCCGAAACAACGCGCCGTCATGCTCCCGCGGGCGCATGATGGAAGCCAGGATGAAGGGTGGAAGCATGGCGAGGCACTGGGTGGCGGAGGCGGCGGGATCTCCCGATTCGTGGGAGTTCGAGGAGTATGAGCCCGCGGCGCCGCGCGAGGGCGAGGTCACGATCCGGGTCCGGGCCGCGGGGGTGAATCCGGCCGACGCGAAGCATGTCGCCGCCGCCCAGCCGGGGATCGAGTTCCCGGTGCCCATCGGCTACGAGGTCTCGGGTGAGCTCGCGGCGATCGGCCCCGAGACCCGCATCGGTTCCGGCGAGGCCGACGTCGGCGATGAGGTCGTGGCGTTCCGCGTGCGGGGCGGTTACGCGACCGAGGTCACGGTGCCCGCGGCGAAGGTGTTCGCGAAGCCGTCCACGCTCACCCACCCGGAAGCGGCCAACCTCCTGCTCGTCGGCACGACGGCCGCGGAGATGCTCGCCGTCACCGGGGCGACGCCGGGGGAGACGGTTTTGCTGCACGGGGCGTCGGGCGCGGTCGGTGTCAGCGTGCTGCAGCAGGCACGGCTCCGGGATGTCCGGGTCATCGGCACCGCCAGCCCCGAACGCTTCGGCGAGGTCCGCCGTTTCGGTGGGATCCCGGTGGCCTACGGCTCCGGACTCGCTGATCGGGTACGAGCGCTGGCCGACGGGCCGATCGCGGCGGCTCTGGACGCGGTGGGCACGGACGAGGCCGTCGACGTGTCCCTCGCCCTGGTGTCCGATCGCCGCCGGATCGTCACGATCGCGAACTTCGCGCGAGCGTCGGCCGACGGGTTCCTCGCGATCGCGGGGTCGATGCCCGACAGCGCCCGGTTCCGCGACGAGGTGCGCAGCGAGCTCATCGCCTTGGCGCAGAACGGTGACCTGGTGGTGCCGCTCGCACGCACGTTCCCGCTCGCCGAGGCGCCCGAGGCCCATCGGCTCCTCGCCACCGGTCACCCGGGCGGCAAGCTCGCCCTGGTCACGGACGCCTAGTCGATCTCGCGGAGCGCAGACGTGACGACGACCACGTCCTCGCCGTACTCGGCATCCACCGCGTCCTGCAGCGTCCCGTCGTCCCAGACGACCTGGAGCCACACGTAGCCGCGGTCCGCCGACACGGCGAGCGCGTCCGCGCCGAGGCGTCCGGTGATGTCGTTCTGCACCCGATCCAGCTCGTCCGCCGAGCTCGTGCCGTCGGCGCCGGCCGTCGGATCCTCCGGAGCCATCGGATCGTAGAGTGCGAGGAGCGCCGGGGGACCGGCCACCGTGAATCGCTCGCCGTCCCAGGTGCCGGTCACCGCGTAGGCCCCCCACCGCGTCTCCCCGGACGACTCGCGACCGTCCAGACCCTCCCAGCTCCACTCGTCGAGCGGGACGCCGTCGCACTGCGGCGGATACGACTCGCGGATCGCGCCGAGACACAGCCGCACGTCCCCGGACTCGTCGAGCACGGTTCCCGTGGCGACGACGCGCCCCTTCGGTGGTGCGGGTTCCGCCTCCTCCAGGAGCATGTCCGAGGGGACGGTCGTGCTTGTCGGCGGAGCGGACGCTCCCGGCGCGGTGGCACAGCCGGCCAGCAGCAACAGCACTGCCGTCGCGACGCCGACGGCGGTGACAGGGCGGTCGCGGAGGATGCTCATACCGACCAGTGTCGCGCGGGCACGCACCGTCTCAGACGTCGAAACGCCCGCGGCTTCCCTGCTAGCATGACCACATGCCTTTCGGCGGTCTGCTTCTTCTTAGCTGCCGCGACGAGTCCTAAAGCTAGGGCCTTCCTCGTCGCGGCGCTTGTGTTGGCCCGTACATCTTGACGAAGAGAAGAAGCCCCATCATGCAGAACACCCAGCGCCCGTCCGCGATGCCGATCCACAAGTACCGGCCGTTCCACGAGCAGATCAACGTCCACCTGCCTGACCGCACCTGGCCCGATGCCCGCATCACCGAGGCGCCCCGCTGGTGCGCCGTCGACCTCCGCGACGGCAACCAGGCCCTCATCGACCCCATGTCGCCCGAGCGCAAGCGCGTCATGTTCGAGCTGCTCGTCAGCATGGGGTACAAGGAGATCGAGGTCGGCTTCCCCTCTGCGAGTCAGACCGACTTCGACTTCGTGCGTCAGCTGATCGAGGAGAACCTCATCCCGGATGACGTCACGATCCAGGTCCTGACGCAGGCACGCGAGCATCTGATCGCGCGCACTTACGAGGCCATCGCCGGTGCCAAGCAGGCCATCGTGCACCTGTACAACTCCACGAGCGTGCTGCAGCGCGAGGTCGTGTTCCGCACCGACAAGCAGGGCATCATCGACATCGCGCTCGAGGGCGCTCGGCTGTGCCGTCGGTTCGAGAAGACGATCCCGGACACGCGGGTGTACTACGAGTACTCCCCGGAGAGCTACACCGGCACCGAGCTGGAGTTCGCGGTCGACGTCTGCAACCAGGTCATCGAGATCTTCGAGCCCACGCCGGACCGCAAGGTCATCATCAACCTCCCCGCGACCGTGGAGATGGCGACGCCGAACGTCTACGCCGACTCGATCGAATGGATGAGCCGGCACCTGAACCACCGGGAGAACGTGATCCTGTCGCTGCACCCGCACAACGACCGCGGCACCGCGATCGCCGCGGCCGAGCTGGGGTACATGGCCGGAGCCGACCGCATCGAGGGGTGCCTCTTCGGCAACGGGGAGCGCACGGGCAACGTCGACCTCGTCGCCCTCGGCATCAACATGTTCACGCAGGGCATCGACCCGCAGATCGACTTCAGCGACATCGACCAGGTCAAGCGCACGGTCGAGTACTGCAACCAGTTGCCGGTTCCGGAGCGCAGCCCGTGGGCCGGGGACCTCGTCTTCACGGCGTTCAGTGGCTCGCACCAGGACGCCATCAAGAAGGGCTTCGAGGCCATGGCCGCCGAGGCCGAGGCGCAGGGTGTCACGGTCGATGAGATCGAGTGGGCCGTGCCGTACCTGCCCGTGGACCCGAAGGACCTCGGTCGCTCCTACGAGGCCGTCATCCGCGTGAACTCCCAGTCCGGCAAGGGCGGCGTCGCGTACCTGCTGAAGTCTGACCATGCGATCGATCTGCCGCGCAAGCTCCAGATCGAGTTCTCCGGGGTCGTGCAGGCCAAGACGGACGCCGAGGGCGGCGAGGTCACCAGCGACCAGATCTGGTCGATCTTCACCGACGAGTACCTGCCGGCCGCCGACACCGAGGCGAAGTGGGGCCGGTTCGAGCTGCTCGCCACGCAGACCCGGAGCGACATGTCCGGTGACGTCGTGCTCGACGTCGTGCTGCGGGACGACGACCAGGAGGTCTCCGTATCGGGCAACGGCAACGGTCCGGTCGCGGCGTTCGTCGAGGTGCTCCGGGGCCAGGGCTTCGACATCACGGTCTACGACTACGTCGAGCACGCTCTCAGCGCCGGTGGTGACGCGCAGGCCGCCGCGTACGTCGAGCTGCAGGTGGGAGACCAGCGCCTGTGGGGAGTCGGCATCGACGGTGACATCTCGACCGCGTCGCTCAAGGCGATCGTGTCCGGTGTGAACCGGTCGATCCGCAGCCGTCAGCAGGAGCTGGCCGCCGTCTGACCTTCTTTCGAATCGCGCGATTGGTCGTATTCGGCCGCCGGATGGGACCAATCGCGCGATTCGAAGCGGGGGATCAGTCCACCCACTGCACCAGCTGCCAGATGAGGCCGTTGGGGTCGGCGAACTGGCAGTATCGCTCGCCCCAGGGCTCGGTCTCGGGAGGGGTGACCACGCGAGCGCCCGCGGCCGTGATCCGGGCGAACTCCTGGTCGATATCGTCGACGACGAAGACGATCAGAGTTCCCTGACCGGCGGGCCCGGCGATCTCCTGCGGGCGGAACGTCGACAGCCCCGTCTCGAGGAAGATGACATTCGGCACGGGCCCCGGGTGCTGCAACGAGACGAAGCCCTCCGCGGACATCGCCTCCTCGAAACCGAAGTGCGTCATGGCGAAGGCTGCGGAGGCTGCGACGTCGGGGACGTTGAGCGAGAGAGCGGTCTGGGTGATGTTCACGGTTCTCCATTCCTAAAGACTGTACAGCGTATAGGGTTAAGGCGCGAGCGGTCTAGGCTATTCCCGATGACCAAGAACCTCGTCGATCTGCTCTGGCGGCACAGCCCTGTGGCTCCCGCGACGCCACAGCGAGGACCGAAGGCGCGTCATTCGACGGATGACGTGGTCGACCGCGCTGTCGCGTTGGCTGACGTCGATGGCCTCGCGGGGGTGACCATCCGGTCTCTCGCGCAGAGCCTCGACCTGACGCCGATGTCGATCTACACCCACGTCAACAGCCGCGCCGACCTGCTCGTCCTGATGGCGGACGCGATGAATGCCAGGATGCTCGTCGCGCCTGTGCAGGCATCCGAGTGGCGCGCGGCGGTCCGGGCAGTCGCCGAGGACAACTTGCGCCTCTTCCGGGACCACCCGTGGCTCATCGACATCCACGATCCGCGGGTCGCGCTCGGCCCGGGCACCATCGCCAAGTACGACCGGGAACTCCACGCCTTCGACGGCCTCGGTCTCGGCGCCGTGGAGCGCGACGCGGCGTTGAGTTTCGTGTTGGACTTCACCCTCTCCGCGGCGGCGCGCATGCGCGAGCAGCAGGGTGCGGAGTCGTTCGCCGCCTCATGGGCGGAGGCGGCACCCCGGCTGGCGACCTACCTGGGTGACGATTTGCCGCTCGCCCGGTCGGTGGGCCAGGCTGCCGGGGAATCCATGGGTGCGCCCTACGACGCCCGGACGGCGTGGGAGTTCGGCCTCGCGCGCGTGATCGACGGGCTCGCCGCCACCTGACTCTCTTTCGAATCGCCCGATTGGTCGTATTCGGCCGCCGTATGGAGCCAATCGCGCGATTCGAAGTCAGTCCTGGGGCTTCACGATCGGGATGGCACCGGTCTCCGCGGCGACCTTGCGGCGGTAGAGACGGCGCTGCTCCGGCAGCGAGACGTCGAACGTCACGGCGAGGATCCGGATCACGGCGGTCACGACGATGCCGATGACGGCCGCGAGGGGGATGGGCATCCCGACGGCGTTCGCGACGACGATGAACGTGCAGCCGGCGGCCGCAGCCACGGCATACAGGGAGCCGACGTGCATGATCGCCGTCGGCAGGCCCATCAGCATGTCGCGGAGCACGCTCCCGCCGACCGCGGCGCAGACCCCGATGAAGACCGCGGGAACCTCGGGGATGCCGAAGGCGAGGGCCTTGCTCGTCCCGAAGGCGCCGAACATCCCGATCACGACGGCGTCGAGCACCACGATCGCCGTGTTGAGCCGCGTGAAGAGTCCGGCCAGCAGCATGCCGAGCAAGGCCGCACCCGCTGCGGTGACCAGATACCACTGGTTCTGCAGGGTGGCCGGTGTCTGTCCGAGCAGGATGTCGCGGATGAGACCGCCGCCCATGCCGATCATGATTCCGATGATCGCGACGCCCAGCCAGTCGAGCCGGCGCTGGCCCTGGAATCCGGCGGCGAACATCGCGCCCTGCACTCCGCCGAGACCGACGCCGAGGAGGTCCGCCCACAGCGGAATGGTGAAGAGCGGTTCGGTCACGCGTCCATTGTCGCGCACGGAGGATAATCGAAGGGTGCCCACCTACCGAGACGAAGCGGTGATCCTGCGCACCCACAAGCTGGGGGAGGCGGATCGCATCGTCACGATGCTGTCGCGGCGGCACGGCAAAGTGCGCGCGGTCGCCAAGGGCGTGCGTCGCACCTCGTCGAAGTTCGGCTCCCGCCTCGAGCCGTTCATGGTCGCCGACGTGCAGCTCTACGAAGGCCGCTCGCTCGACATCGTGCAGCAGGCCGAGTCGCTCGGGGCCTACGGCACGGACATCGCCGCGCACTACGACCGGTTCACCGCCGCGAACGCCATGGTCGAGACGGCGGATCGGCTCAGCGACGCCGAGGCCACCCCGGAGCAGTACCTCCTGCTCGTCGGCGGGCTGCGGGCGCTGTCCCGCGGCGAGCACGCTCCGCGCAGCATCCTCGACTCGTACCTGCTGCGGGTCATGTCGCTCTCGGGATGGGCGCCGTCCCTCGAGGACTGCGCGCGCTGCGGGGCTCCGGGGCCGCACTCCGTCTTCGTCGCGCAGTTGGGCGGACTCGTGTGCCACACCGACGCGCCCGCCGGCAGCCCGCGGATCGCCGAGAAGACCCTGACGTTGCTGCGTGCCCTGATCCGCGGCGACTGGGACCTCATCGACGCGGCCCCGCACGCCGACACCGCCGCCGCCTCGGGTCTCGTCGCGGCGTACGCCCAGTGGCACCTGGAGCGCGGCATCCGCTCGCTCGCGCACGTGTCGTCCACCCCCGGAGAAGGAGCACGGTGAGCCCGAAGCCCTACACGCACAAGGACGCCGTGCCGTATCGGCCGATCGACTGGACCGGCGTGTACCCGCCCGCGTTCCCGGCCGTCCCGGAGCACGTCGCCATCGTCATGGACGGCAACGGTCGCTGGGCGAACCGCCGGGGCCTCAACCGCATCGAGGGGCACAAGGCCGGGGAGGAGGTGCTGCTCGACGTCGTCGCCGGCGCGATCCAGGCCGGCGTGAAGCACCTCTCCGTCTATGCGTTCTCCACCGAGAACTGGGCCCGTTCCCCCGAGGAGGTCCGCTTCCTCATGGGGTACAACCGCGATGTCCTGCACCGCCGCCGCGATCAGCTCAACGAGTGGGGTGTGCGCGTGCGGTGGGCGGGGCGCAAGCCGCGCCTGTGGGGGAGCGTCATCAAGGAGCTGCAGTACGCCGAGCAGCTCACCCGCGACAACGACGTGCTCACCCTCACCATGTGCGTCAACTACGGCGGTCGGGTCGAACTCGTCGACGCGATGCGGGCCATCGCGGCCGATGTCGCGGCCGGGCGGGTGAAACCGAACGCGATCAGCGAGAAGACGATCCGTCGTCACCTCTACGTCCCGGACATGCCGGACGTGGACCTCTTCCTGCGCAGCTCGGGGGAGCAGCGCACCTCCAACTTCCTGCTGTGGCAGTCGGCCTACGCCGAGATGGTGTTCCTGGACACCCTGTGGCCGGACTTCTCCCGCGAGGAGCTCTGGCGCGCGATCGGGGTCTACCTCTCCCGGGACCGACGTTTCGGCGGCGCCGTGGACACCCCGACCTCGGCCTGAGCTCGCAGCCAGCGCTCCGTCTCGCGCGGATGCGTCAGACGCACGATCGTGAGGTGGGGGAAGCGCTCCTGCACCGCCGGGAAGCGCTCGGACCATTTGTGCAGCGTCGCCGTCTGCCAGGCCAGGATGCTCTCCTCCGGCGGGGCCCCCAGCATCCGCCAGATCGGCTTCTCGACGTTGCCGTTCCACATCCGGGTGCGCAGGATGCTGCGGCCGAGGGTGCGCCGGAGCAGACGCGACCGCACCACGCGGTACGGATAGTCGAGCCAGAGCGCGAGCTGCGCCCTCGGGGTCAGGATCTCGTCGGTTCCCTTGCTCGTGTACTGCCACTCGGTCACCCAGCGCTCCTCCGCCGCGAAGGTGCGCACGTCGTCGAGGAACTCCGCCCTCGGGGTCCAGTCCGGGCCGTGGAACAGGCCGTCGATCTCCACGTGGCGGAGGCCCCAGAGGGCGGCGAGCCGGCGGGACAGGGTCGTCTTCCCCGAGCCGGTGACCCCCGCGACGAGCACCCGTGCGGGCCGGAAGGGCAGCGGATCGTCGGCGGAGAGCATCCGAGGATTCTACTGACGGAATACGTCGGACGCCCGAGCGGTTGTCCCCGATGTGACTGAACCCATCTCCATCGACATCTGGTCCGACATCGCCTGCCCCTGGTGCTACATCGGCAAGCGCAACCTCGAGAAGGGGCTGGAGGCGGTCTCCGCCGACGAGGACGCTCCGCAGGTCACGGTCACCTTCCACTCGTTCGAGCTCTCCCCGGACACCCCGGTCGACTTCGACGGTGACGAGATCGACTTCCTCTCCGGCCACAAGGGGATGCCGCGCACACAGGTCGAGCAGATGCTGGCCAACGTCACGAACGTCGCCGCGAACGCGGGCCTGCAGTACCGGTTCGACCTGCTGCAGCACACGAACACCGTGAAGGCGCACGAGCTGCTGCACTTCGCGAAGGCCGAGGGGCGCCAGCACGAGATGGAGGAGCGGCTCATGTCCGCCTACTTCACCGAGGGCAAGCACGTGGGACGCATCGACGACCTCGTCGCCCTCGCCGCCGAGGTGGGACTCGATGCCGATCGCGCCCGTGCCGCGCTCGAGAGCGAGCAGTACCTCGCCGACGTCCGTCAGGACCAGGCGCAGGCCCGCGCGTATGGCATCCAGGGGGTGCCGTTCTTCGTGGTCGACGGGCAGTACGGCATCAGCGGCGCGCAGCCGCCGGCCGCGTTCGAGAACGTGATCCGCGACCTCTGGGCGCAGCGCAGCGCGGCCGTCGAGGCCTGATCCGCACCGACAGACGACGGCGGGGACCCCGGGTCGGGGGTCCCCGCCGTTCTGCTGCCCGGCCTCAGAGGCGCTGCTGGCGGGGTCCGAGGGGGAGCGGCTCCATCGGCTGGTCGTTCGCGGTCAGGTCGATGCCGAGGTCCCGGGCGTAGACGACCCTGGTGGAGATGGCGACCTCGTCGCCCGCCTCCTTCAGCTCGAACACCCGGCCCCCGCGCATGCGGTTGCGCTCGGCGCCGGGGAGACCATAGGCGCCGAAGCCGGTTCCCGGGGCATAGCCCAGCATCACGCCGTAGTAGTCGCCCGTGTAATCGTTGACGTGGTCGTGCCCGACGAACGCGCCCTTCACGTCGCCACGTTCGAGGATCGCGTTGAACATGCCCGAGTTGAACGGTCCGGGGCATTCGTCCTCGTTGCGTTCGCCGACGATGCCGTGGCGGGCCTTGCCGCGCGCGGCGTCGGCCGCCGTACGGGTGTCCACACCGCCCCACCACATGAAGCGGTGCTCCCACAGGGCGATGTGGAGGAACATGAGGCCGGGCACCTTGCGTCCACGGCGCTGCTCCAGGCGCTGAGACTGGTCGCGGTACCAGGCGACCTGGTCCATGCGCAGCCAGTCCCAGGCCGGGTAGCCGGCGAAGTCCTGGCCGTCGATGGCGTCCGGCGCGTAGCGGCCCGAGTCCATCAGCCAGAGCGCGAACGCCTCCCGGTTCTTCTTCGCAGCGGAGCCGATCGTCACGATCGTGTTGCTCGTGCCCGTCACGCCGCGCGTGTTCTCGGCGTTCACGTTGTACTCGTACGAGCGGTAGATCTTCAGCATCCCGGCTTCGTCGACGCCGGACTGTGGCAGCGAGTCCTCGTCGTGGTTGCCGTAGGTGACCGCCCAGGGGATGCGACGGGACTCCATCGGCATGACCACGTTGTTGATGGCCTGCTTCACCGCCAGCCGCGTCTCGCAGCCGCCCGTGATCACGTCGCCGTTGATGACGACGAAGTCCGGCTTCTCCTGGTCGAGCACCTTCTCCATCAGCTCGACGGTGCGGCGGTCGGTCAGCTCGTCGTCCTGCGTGTCGTTGAACTGCACCACCTTGAAGGTGCCGTCGGCACGGAAGCGCAGGTTCCGCGCCTGCCCACCACCCGGCGACGCCGGGGCGATCGTCGCTGCGGCAGGTCCGGTGCCGAGGGGGAGGGCGGTACCGAGCGCACCGAGCGCTCCCGCGGTGAGGACAGTTCGCCGGCTGAGGGGCAGTCGGTCGGGCATGCGTGGTCTCCTTCGTCTTCGGCGCGTGTCGCCGCGGTGAGACTAGGGACGCCACATGTCGACGGGGAGACCGGAAGGTGAACGAGGGCGGCCACGTCGGGCGTCACGGCGCGGTGCGCGCGTGACGCAGAGGTGAACGACGCTCAGCGGGGGAGCGCGGCCTCGATCGCCTGGACGATCTCCGGGGCGTCGGGCTTCTGCTTCGGCCGGAAGCGGAGCACTTCGCCGTCCGGAAGCACGAGGAACTTCTCGAAGTTCCACTCGACGCGGCCGGCCTTGCCCCCCGCATCCGGCGTCTCCTTGAGCGCCTTGTAGAGCTCGGCGGCGTTCTTGCCGTTGACCTTGACCTTGTCGTTCACCGGGAAGGAGACGCCGTACGTCGTGGAGCAGAACTCGAGGATCTCGTCGACCGACCCGGGCTCCTGGCCGAAGAACTGGTTGCAGGGGAAGCCGACCACGGTGAAGCCGCGGTCGCCGAACCGGCGCTGCAGCTCCTCCAGCTGCTCGTACTGCGGAGTGAGGCCGCACTTGGAGGCCACGTTCACCACGAGCACCACGTCGGCACCCAGATCGTCCAGTGTCTTCTCCTGCCCCTGGGCGTCGGTGAAGGGGATGGAACGGAGTGCGGAATCGGTCATATGCACAGCTTAGGTCGCCGCATCCCCACCGGCTCCGGGTCTGGGAGAATGGACACGCCATGACTCTCGCCACCGCCCCCGCCCGCCCCCTCCGCATCGGCCCGATCGACCTCGACGTGCCGGTCGTCCTCGCGCCGATGGCCGGGATCACGAACACGGCCTTCCGACGCCTGTGCCGGGAGTACGGGGCCGGCCTCTATGTCAGCGAGATGATCACCTCGCGCGCGCTGGTCGAACGCAACGAGACGACCATGCGACTGATCCGGCACCACGAGTCGGAGACACCGCGGTCCATCCAGCTCTACGGCGTCGATCCGAAGACCATCGCCGAGGCCGTCCGCATCATCGTCGCGGAAGACCACGCCGACCACATCGACCTCAACTTCGGCTGCCCGGTCCCGAAGGTGACGCGCAAGGGCGGCGGAGCGGCGCTGCCGTGGAAGTCGAAGCTCTTCGCCGACATCGTCGATCAGGCCGTGAAGGCCGCCGGCGACATCCCGTTGACGGTGAAGATGCGCAAGGGCATCGACAGCGACCACCTCACGTTCCTCGACGCCGGGCGGGCCGCCGAGGACGCTGGAGCCGCTGCCGTGGCGCTGCACGCCAGGACCGCGAGCGAGTTCTACTCCGGTCACGCCGACTGGAGCGCGATCGGCGAGCTCAAGCAGGCCGTGACCAGCATTCCCGTGCTGGGCAACGGCGACATCTGGTCGGCGGACGACGCCGTGCGCATGATGGCGGAGACCGGCTGCGACGGCGTGGTCGTCGGCCGCGGGTGCCTGGGACGGCCGTGGCTGTTCGGGCAGCTCGCCCTCGCGTTCGGGGGAGAGGGCAAGACGGTCGATGCGACGCTCGGCTTCGTCGCCGACGCCTTCCGTCGGCACGCGGAGCTGCTCGTCGAGTTCTTCGAGGACGAGGACCGCGGCTGCCGCGACATCCGCAAGCACGTCTCCTGGTACTTCAAGGGCTACCCGGTGGGCGGAGACATCCGCACCGGTCTCGCGACGGCCTCGAGCCTGCAGGAGATCGACGACCTCCTCGGACGGCTCGACCGCGCGGCACCGTATCCGGGTGCGGACGCCGAAGGGCAGCGCGGCCGCGCGGGGCATCCGAAGAAGACCGCCCTTCCGGAGAAGTGGCTGGAGTCGCGCGAGCTCGCCTCGTCGGCCTCGGAGATGATGCGTGGAGCGGAGATCGAGAACAGTGGCGGATGACCCCTGGGCCGGCGCACGCGCCGACGGCTACGACCCGCGCGACGCGGAGCGCTTCATCGCGGAGACCCACCGTTCCGAGCGGGACGACTTCGCCCGCGACCGCGCCCGGGTGCTGCACTCCGCGGCTCTGCGGCGGCTCGCCGCGAAGACGCAGGTGCTCAGCCCCGCCAGCACGGCCGACTTCGCCCGCAACCGTCTGACCCACTCGCTCGAGGTCGCGCAGGTCGGCCGGGAGCTCGCCGCGGCGCTCGGGGTCTCCGCGGACGTGGTGGACACCGCGTGCCTGAGCCATGACCTCGGCCACCCGCCGTTCGGCCACAACGGCGAGCGGGCGCTGAACGAGTGGGCGGCGGCCATCGGCGGCTTCGAGGGCAACGCCCAGTCGCTGCGCATCCTCACCCGGCTGGAGGCGAAGGTGCTCGACGCCGACGGCTCCTCCGTCGGCCTGAACCTCACGCGGGCCAGTCTCGACGCGACCTGCAAGTATCCGTGGACCGTCGACAGCCCCGTCCCCGACCCGGGGGGTCGGCTCAAGTTCGGCGTGTACCCGGAGGACGAGGCCGTGTTCCGCTGGATGCGCGACGGAGCACCGGGGCGGCTGCGCTGCATCGAGGCCGAGATCATGGACCTCTCCGACGACATCGCCTACTCGGTGCACGACTTCGAGGACGCGATCGTCAACGGCTACGTCGACGTCGCGCAGCTCGCCGACCCGGCGGCGCACGAGGCCCTGCTCAGCCGGATCCAGCAGTGGGTCGGCTACGACTTCACGCGCGACGAACTCGCCGACGCCCTCTACCGGCTCGCCTCGCAGCCGATGTGGCTCGCGTCCTTCGATCGTTCCCGACAGGATCTCGCCCGGCTCAAGAACCTCACCAGCGACCTCATCGGCCGGTTCGCGCGCGCGGCGGTCGCGGCCACCCGGGAGGCGTTCGGGGGCACGCGCCTGGTCCGCTACAACGCGCACGTGATCGTGCCTCGCGTCGTCGAGGTCGAGATCGCGGTGCTCAAGGGGATCATGGGTCAGGCGATCGTCACGATCGATGCCAGGAAGGGCGTCTACAAGGAGCAGCGCCGAGTGCTGAAGCGCTTGGCCGACGCCCTGTGGTCGACCGACACCCTGTGGTCGGCCGGCGCGGATGTGCTGGAGCCCGCGTTCGCCGCCGACTTCGTCGCCGCCGAGAGCGACGCGGAGCGGGCGCGGGTCGTCGTGGATCAGATCGCGAGCCTGACAGATCAGAGTGCGATCGACTGGCACAACCGCCTGGTCGGGGAGATCGACCCGGCGGAGGTCGGCATCTGGACGCCGCGTCATGCGCGCCCCGGCGCGCGCACGCCTGTCGAGAGGCGGCCCGTCGCAGAAGGCGCCCGCTGATGCCCCGCATCCGGCAGGCCGACGTCGACGAGGTCAAGGCCCGCACCAACATCGCGGACATCGTGGGGGAGCGCGTCGCCCTCAAGTCGGCGGGGGTGGGGTCCCTCAAGGGACTGTGCCCGTTCCACGACGAGAAGAGCCCCAGCTTCCACGTGCGTCAGCAGGTCGGCTACTACCACTGCTTCGGCTGCGGGGAGTCGGGCGACGTGTACTCCTTCCTCCGCGCGATGGACCACGTGAGCTTCACGGAGGCGGTCGAGCGGCTCGCGGGCCGCATCGGCTACACCCTGCATTACGAGGACGGAGGTGCGGCGCCGGAGACCAGTGGCCGCAGCCGCCTGTACGCGGCGAACACGGCGGCCGCGGAGTTCTTCCGCTCCCAGCTGCTGTCGCCGGATGCGGAGGCCGCCCGCCGTTTCCTCGGGGAGCGCGGCTTCGACGCCGGGGCGGCGGCGCACTTCGGCGTCGGCTTCGCCCCCCGCGGCTGGGACGGCATGCTCAAGGCGCTGACCGCGCAGGGGTTCACGCGTGAAGAGCTGAGCACCGCAGGCCTCGTCTCGACGGGACAGCGGGGCGTGTACGACCGCTTCCGCGGCCGCCTCGTCTGGCCGATCCGGGATGTGTCCGGGCAGACGATCGGCTTCGGTGCCCGCAAGCTCTTCGACGACGACCAGGGCCCCAAGTACCTCAACACCCCCGAGACCCCGATCTACAAGAAGGCCCAGGTGCTCTACGGGCTCGACCTCGCCAAGCGCGACATCGCCCGCGGTGACCCGCGCCGGGTCGTGGTCGTCGAGGGCTACACCGATGTGATGGCCTGCCACCTCGCCGGGCTCACGACCGCGGTCGCGACCTGCGGCACCGCGTTCGGCGCCGAGCACATCAAGGTGCTGCGCCGGGTCATGGGCGACGACAACGCGTCCGGGGAGGTGGTGTTCACCTTCGACGGCGACGAGGCGGGGCAGAAGGCCGCCCTGCGGGCGTTCACCGAGGACGACCGGTTCAACGCGCAGACATTCGTCGCGGTCGCACCGGACGGCCTCGATCCGTGCGATCTCCGGCTGCAGCGCGGGGACGCGGCGGTGCGCGGCCTCATGGACGCGAAGCAGCCGATGTTCGAGTTCGCCATCGACCGCAAGCTCGCGGGTTTCGACCTCTCCACGGTCGAGGGCCGGGTCGGCGCCCTCCGTGCCGCGGCCCCGATCGTGGCGGAGATCCGCGACCGCCTGCTGCGCCCCGGCTACGAGCGGGTGCTCGCGCGCCGACTCGGCATGGACCCGACCGAGGTGCATGGGGAGGTCGAGCGCGCCGCGCGCGGTGCGCAGGCGGCCGCTCCTCAGGCGCGTCGGGAGACCGGTCCGCGGGTCGATCCCGCCACGGGCGGGCCGGTCGTCGCGGCCGTGACGCTCGCCAGCTTGCCCCGTTCACCCGACGTCGCCGTGGAGCGCGATGCGCTCATGGGAGCCCTGCAGTACGGGCACCAGATCGATGCGGCGCTGCTGACGCGAGCCCTCGCGGAGCCGTTCCGCACGCCCGGCCTCGATGCCGTGCGCGAGGCGGTCGCCGCCGCCCCCGATCGCAGCCGTCCCGGCTGGGTGACGGACGCGGTGAACAGCGTGCGCGAGCCGTACCGCTCGCTCGCGGGCGAGCTGTTGATGACGCCGTTCCCGGCGCGGGACGAGACCGGCGCGGTGGCGTCGGCGACGGATCTCGCCCGACGGCTGGTGGTGCGGCAGCTCGAGCACGAGAAGCAGGAGCTGCTGGGCGCAGTCCAGCGCGTCCCCGCGGACTCCGACGGCGGACGCGCGCTGCGGGTGCGGCTGCGGGACATCGATGTGGAGCGCCAGCGGTTCTTCGCCGAGTCGTAACCGGACCGGTCCCGGACGAGACGGCAGGATGGAGATATGCCCCGTACGCCCGAATCCTCGAACGCGATCGAGTGCTCCGATCTGGTCATCGACCGGATCGGTCACGGCACGCCGAATCGCGCGGTCGACGGCGTGACGTTCTCGCTCGCCCCCGGCGGGCTCATCTGCGTCGCGGGACCGACCGGCTCGGGCAAGTCGACGCTCGTCGCCGCACTTGCGGGTTCCACGGATCCCTCGGTGCGCGTCGTCGGCGGCCGGGCGCAGGTCTGCGGCATCGACATCCGTCGTCCGGGTCGCAAGCACCGCATCCTCACCTACCGCACGGGCTTCGTGCCGCAAGGTGCCGGGGCGGATCTGCCGCCGCAGCTGACGGTCAACGAGGTCATCGCCGAGCCGATCCTCATCCGGGAGAAGCGCGTCAACACCCGGGCGCTCTCCATCCGGGTGGCGACGCTCCTGGATGAGCTCCACCTGCCGCTCGGGACCGCCGCGAAGTTCCCCTATGAGCTCAGCGCGGGCATGCGCCAGCGGGTCGCGATCGCCCGTTCCTTCGTGCTGGAGCCGCGGGTGCTCATCGCCGACGAGATCCTCGCGAACCTCGATCTGGAGGTGCGACCGGTCGTCTTCGACGCCATCACCCGGCGCCGCAAGGAGGAGGGGATGGCGGCCCTCCTCGTCACCAACGACGCGGACTTCATCCGCGAGCTGAACGCAGAGACGCTCATGCTGCGCGGGGGCCACGTCGTCGCGCGGGGCGTCGGCAAGGACCTGCTCTGGGTGCCGAATGCGGAGTCGGATTCCCGCCGCTGAGCGCGACACGCCCGAGGGTCGCGGAAGGCGCCCCGGTGTCACGAACAGCGTCTCGAGTTTGCTAAGCTTGACGAGTTGCCCGCACCGCGGCGCACATTCCTCGGTAGCTCAATTGGCAGAGCAGCCGGCTGTTAACCGGCAGGTTCTTGGTTCGAGTCCAAGCCGGGGAGCCAACGGAAGAAGCCCCCTCCAACGGAGGGGGCTTCTTCCGTTCCCGGACCGCTCGGCGGCACGCCCGGACACAGGAAGAGCCCCTCCTCGCGGAGGGGCTCTTCCTGTCGAAGAGGACGGTTCAGCCGACGCCCTCCATAGCGCTCGTCTCGGTGTTGCCGATCCGGGCGATGACGTCAGGGCGACGACGGGCGAGGTACGCGTACCGGGTGAGCGCGAGGGCGACGGTCACGAGGAACACGTACGGGATCACGTTGTACGGGAAGGCGGGCACGGGCCACACGTTCGCGAAGAAGACGTACGCCATCGTCACGACCGCGACCGTGGCGCACACCTTCACGAGACCGTTCCGCATCTTGGCCCGCTGCGTGTAGACCACGCACGCGATGGCGACGAGGGCGTAGGCGACCATGTAGCCGTAGGTGCCCCAGGTGTTGACCCAGACGAGGATGTCGCCCGTCGCCGCTCCCGCCAGCAGCAGCACGATGTCGACCGTGATCGCCGCGGCGCCGGCGAGGATGAGCACGCGGTGCGGCGTGAGGTGCTGCTCGTGCGTCCGTCCGAAGCGCTCCGCGACGACGCCTTCCTTGCCCATCACGTAGACGATGCGGCCGATCACGTTGAGCGGGGCGACGACGACCGCGAAGAACGACGCCGAGACGCCGAACGTGAGCACGGCCGCGAACCAGCCCGGCATGCCGATGAGGGCGGACATGCTCTCCAGCGGGCTCGCGGCGGTGGCGAGGTCGTCGCCGAGGACCGCGATCTGCGTGTACGCGGCGAAGACGTAGAGCACGCCGACGCCGAGGGCGCTCCACATGATGGCGCGGGGGATCGCCTTGTACGGCTCCTTGGCCTCGCGGCCGAGGGCGTCCGCCGAGGAGAAGCCGACGAAGCCCAGGATGCCCAGCACCATGCCGGACGCGATGCCCTGGAACGACGAGCCGGTCGCGAGGACCTGCGCGGGGTCCCAGGCGGAGGGACCCGCCCACGCGAGCGCCGCGATGAGGAGCACCAGGATGATGCCGACGGAGAGCAGCTCGAGGACGAGCGAGACCCGGGCGGACAGACGGATGCCGCGGATGGTGAACAGCGTCGCCAGGCCACCGAGCAGGATCGCCAGGCCGATGTCCCAGCCAAGCCCCTGGGCGGGCAGGCCCAGCATGCTCAGGAACTGCCCCATGTAGCTGACCGAGCCGCTGAGGGAGGCCGCCGCGATGCCGAAGCAGCCGATCAGCAGCGTCACGCCGGCGAGGAAGGCGCCGAACGGGCCGAGGCCCTTCGACACGTAGGTGTACAGCGAGCCTGCCGAGGCGTGCTTGCGAGCGAACACCACCACGCAGTATCCGACGCACAGGATCACGATGGTGGCCAGTGCGAAGGCGTAGATGGTGCCGTTCCCGGCGCCGAGGAAGATGGCGGCGGCCGTGAAGGCGATGACGGCGCTGGGGGCGATGTTGGCGATGGCCTGGGCGGCGAGCTCGGGTCCGCTCATGACGCCGGTGCGGAGCCCGGCATCCTGCGGGGCGCCGGGCGGGGCGACGACGGTGTCTGACATGGTTCTCCTGGTTTCGGGTTTCAGGGATGGGCCGCGCGCGGCGGTCAGGGGATGAGGAGGGTACGCAGTGCCGAGCCGCCGTCGAGGTCGTCCAGGGCGGCGGCGGCCTCGGAGAGCGGACGGCGACCGGAGATCAGCGGATCGATCTTGAGCTGCCCGTCCATGTAGCGGTCCACGAGCGCGGGGACGTCGATCGACGGCCGCACCGAGCCGTAGTTCGAGCCGAGGATGCGCTGGTCGGCCTCGGCGAGGACGAGCGGCTCGAACGAGGCGCGTGCTCCCGTGGGCGGCAGCCCGACGATGACCGCGGCGCCGCCGAGTCCGAGCATCTGGATGGACTGCTCGGTCGTGGAGGTGCGTCCGATCGCGTCGAAGGCGTAGTCGACGCCGTCCGGGATGAGCTCCCGCAGCTGCGCCACGGCGTCGCCCTGGGAGGCGTCGATGCGGTCCGTGGCCCCGAACTGCAGGGCCATCTGCGTCTTCTCCGGCCGCACGTCGATCGCGACGATGCGCTCGGCACCGGCGAGTCGGGCGCCCTGGACGACGTTGAGGCCCACGCCCCCGCAGCCGATCACGGCGACGGTCGATCCGGGTTCCACGGCGGCGGTGTTCAGGACGGCGCCGACACCGGTCGCGACAGCGCAGCCGACCACGGCGATGACGTCGAGGGGCGCGTCGTCGCGGACCTTCACGGCTCCGGATGCGGGGACGACGACCTCCTCCGCGAAGGACGACACACCCAGGTAGTGGTGCAGCTGCTCGCCGTCGCGGCTCAGCCGCGACGTGCCGTCGAAGAGCACGCCGAGGGGAGCGACCACGGTGGCGACCTTCTGGCAGCGGGCCTCGTGACCGGCGCGGCAGTAGCGGCACTCGCCGCACGGCGGCACCCAGCTCAGCACGACGTGGTCGCCGACAGCGAGCGTGGTGACGCCCTCGCCCAGTTCGGTGACGACGCCGGAGCCCTCGTGGCCCATGACCAGGGGAGCGGCGGCGTCCCACTCGCCGCGCTTGACGTGCAGGTCGGAGTGGCAGACACCGGCGGCGGCGATGCGTACGCGCACCTCACCGGCGCGGGGCGGAGCGAGGTCGACGTCGACGAACTCGATGGGCGACTGGGGGTCGCGGAAGACAACAGCTTTCATGACATCCTTCGGGAAGTGGGGATGCGCACGATGCTAGGAGAGAGCGGAAGCCCTCGGCATCCGACAGAAGCGTGAACAGAGCGGCTGCTCTTCGACAATCTGTATGATCGGTGGGTGGCTCGTGACGTCGCCTCCGTGGCCAGGTATCTCCGGGCGGAACTGCTGCCGGGCGCTGTTCCCGGAGCGCGGCCGGTCAACGCGGTCCTTCCCCTCGACGACTTCGGTCCGCCGGTGGATCCGCTCCACGCGACGCTCGTCGTAGCCGAAGAGGCCGCGCTCCTCGGCGTCGGCGGCGACCGCCGTGCCGCGCTGGGGGAGACCGTGGTGGTCACGAGCGACGACAGCCCCCGTCTTCGCGAAGCCGTGCGGGACGCGGGGTTCACGGCCATCGTCGGGGTCCCCCTGTCACCGCCGCTGGTGGCACCGACGCTGACCTCGCTCCTCGCCGTCGATCAGGCGGCGGAGGCTCGCGCCATCACCTCGGCGATGCGGGTGCTCACGCTGGCGGCGCGGCGCAGCGGCATCACCGGCGTCATCGCGGAGCTGGCGCACCGCATCGACGGGTGGGCGGTGCTCCTGGATCGGCATGGCGAGGTCATCACGACCGCAGGAGCAGGAAGCCTGCACATCGACGATGCGATCGCCGTCGCCGTCGGCCGACCGGTGCGGGTGCGCCATCGCGCCCTGCAGGTGCACCCGGTCGGTCCTGGCCAGGACATCACCGCGCAGCTCGTGACCGCTCCGCGCAACGACAGCTCCGGCCGCGGTCGCGAACTGAGCTCGCAGGCCGCGGCGCTGCTCGATCTCCTGATGCGCACCCGGGACAGCAGCCAGCTGGAGCGCCTCGGCCGCTCGATGATGTTCGAGACCGTCCGCGAGGGAGGGGAGGAGGCCACTCGTCTGCTCCGCCGCTGGGGCGTGCACGAGCGCGTGCTGGTGGGTTTCGCGCTCGCGTCCCGCACCAGCGGTGTCGACGTCGAGCATCTGCTCGGTCTCTGGCTCGACGAGCTCGGCGCCGAGCACGTCTTCACGTCGCAACGGGGAATCGTGCAGGGCGTCGTGCGCGAGGACCATGCCGACCAGATCGCGCATCGCGCCAGGGCGTTCGCCTCGACGCTCTACCTCGGTCTCGGCCGACCGGCGGGTACGGATGCCCTCGCCCGCAGCATCGACGAGGCGCGGCACGCCTGCGAGGCCGCGCGCACCGGCGGCGAACGCGTGGTCCGCTACGAGGCCATTCCGACGGTGTCGTTCGTGCTCGGCGCGCTGGACCCCGATCAGACCACGCGCCTTGCGCGTCTGCTCGACCCGCTGCGCGCAGCCGAGCGGCCGGCCGAGCTCCTCGACACGCTCCGGGTGTTCCTCACGTGCAACGGGGCGTGGAGCGAGAGCGCGGCGCGACTGCGCATCCACCGGCAGACGCTGACGACCCGCGTCCGACGGATCGAGGACCTCACGGGCCTCTCGCTGTCCGATCCGGACGACCGCGTCGCGGCGTGGCTCGCTCTCCGTGCCGCGGACGGCTGAGCCGTGGCACGGACGACGAAGGGCCCCGCCTCGCGGCGGAGCCCTTCGTGAAGGTGCGGTCTGATCAGCGAGCGGCGCCCTTGAGCGATCCCTCGACCTGTCCGGCCGGGTCGATGATGATGCACTGGATCACGCGGTCGTTGGCCTGCTCCCACGAGTCCTTGCTGGGGGTGAGCGTGGTCACGTCCAGGGCGGACTCCTGGTACGAGACGCCGACGAAGGACGTGTACGCGTCGCCGATGCACTCCTCGGACGCGGCGCTGATGGCGTCCTCCGAGTACTCGCCGTCGTCCATCTTGATCTCGTAGAAGACCTCTTCGTCGTGCGGCTCGGAGCACGGCACGACGTTCGCGTCGGTGAGCATCCCGGAGCCGGTCTCGAGCATGCAGTCGCCGAGCTTCACGGAGAACACGTCGATGTTCGCGCTCTCGGTGACCTGACCGGTCTCCTCGTCGCGGTCGGCGTCGGCGCGACCGCCGCCGAGGATGCTGTTGATCGCGCTGCAGCCGGTGAGGGCGAGCGAGACGGCGACAGCCGAACCGGTGAGCACGAGTGCGCGACGGGTGCGCGACTTCATCATGGATTTCCCCTTCAGAGCGTGACGCGGGGCATGCTGAATATCCCCGCCGCGAACACGCTATAGTGCCCGGAGTCTATGACGCAACTTGAAGGATGCTGTGCGTGGGCTGAATGGGATCAGCCCTCGAGGTCATCCACTCCGGGGAGCCAGCTGGCCCCCGGGCGTCCCCAGCCGCGCTTGCGAGCGATCTTCTGCGTCGTCTTCCAGTCGGAGTCCGAGAGGCGGTCGATGTAGAGCACGCCGTCGAGGTGGTCGAACTCGTGCTGCATGATGCGAGCGCGCCAGCCGTCCACGTCCAGCGTGACCGGGCTGCCGTCCAGATCCGTCGCCGTCACCCGCACGCGGTCGGACCGGCGCAGGGGGAACCGCTCGCCCGGGAAGGACAGGCAGCCCTCGGACTCCAGCTCGGGGTCCGGCGCGCCCGGTTCCGTCGGCGTCATCCACAGTTCGGGGTTGATGAGCACACCGCGCCATGGCTGGTCGTCGTCGTCGACGTAGGAGTACGTGTAGATCCGCAGCGGCACCCCCACCTGAGGGGCGGCGAGGCCGACGCCGGGCGCGGCGTCCATGGTCTCGAGCATGTCGGCGACGAGGGTGCGGATCTCATCGGTGATCGCCTCGACGGGGGAGGCGGGGGAGTGCAGGACGGGATCGCCCATGATGCGAATCGGAAGGACAGCCACGTCACAACCCTAGTCCGCGGCACTCTCCGGGTAGGGTCGTACTGTGAGCGCAGGGGTGTGGATGGGGACGGTCGAGGACGTCGGCGACCAGCTTGTCGGCGCGTTCCAGAACCCGGACCTGCTCCTCGGGATCCCGCTGGCTCTCGCCGGTGCCGTGTTCATGTCGCTCGGCGCGCAGTACCAGCACCGGGGCGTGGAGAAGGTCGAGCGGCTCAGCGGCTCCGACGGCGCCGCCGGCCTCAGCTTCGATCAGCTCAAGCGCCTGTTCACCCGCCCGTCCTGGGTGATCGGGACGCTCATGCTGGGACTCGCGATCGTCTGCCAGCTCGCGGCGCTCGTGAAAGCACCGCTCATCGTGGTGCAGCCTCTCGGCGCCATCGCGCTGGTCATCACGACGCTGCTCAACGCCCGCATCTCCGGTCACGCCCCCACGCGGCAGTCGCTCACCGCGATCATCGCCTGTGTCGGCGGCATCTTCCTCTTCGTGTTCTTCGCCGCGATCTACGCCACGGAGAAGGAGGTCACGGACCGCGAGCTGTTCGTCATCCTCGCGATCCTGCTCGTCGTGATCATCGTGCTCGGGGCGTGCTGGCTCATCCTCCGGCACCGGATGCGCGCGCTGTTCTACATCATCGGCGCCGGCATCCTCTACGGTTTCGTCGCCACCCTCGCGAAGGTCATCATCAAGCGCATCGAGGCCGGCCAGTTCGAGTGGATCACCGCGGTCTGCCTGCTCGCGTTGCTCTCGGCGGGTGCCGTCGGCGCGTACTTCGTGCAGACCGCCTACAGCTCCGGTCCGCCGGACCTCGTCATCGCCGGTCTGACGGTGGTCGACCCCATGGTGGCCGTGCTCATCGGCATGCTCGTACTCGGTGAGGCCGCGGCGGCTCCGTGGTGGGTCTTCATCATCTTCGGCGTCGCCGGCAGCATCGCCGTCTGGGGCGTCGTCGGGCTCGCCCGGTTCCACCCGCAGGTCCTCAGCGAGAGCCAGGAGCTCGGCATCACCCGGGGGAGCGATCACGCCACCCCGCCGGCTGCTCCAGCATCAGGTGCGCCGGAGCAGCCGGACCCGCGTGAGACACGCGGCCCGGACGCTCAGTAGGCCTGGTCGATGAGGTCGGGGGAGACCTCGGATGCCGCGGCCTCGTCGACGAAGAAGACCGTCCGCTTGCGGCCCTTCGCCCCGGCTGCGGGAACGCTCGTGTAGCTGGCGCCGGCGAGAGCGAGGCCGAGCGCCGATGCCTTGTCGGCACCCGTGAGCACGAGCCAGACGCGCTTGGAGGCGTTCAGGACCGGGCGGGTGAGGGTGACCCGCTCGGGCGGGGGCTTGGGGGAGTCCCGCACGGGCAGCGCCGCGGCATCGGTCACGGTGACCTCTTCCCGGTCCGGGAAGAGCGAAGCGATGTGGCCGTCGGGACCGACGCCGAGGAAGCACACCGCGAACGACGGCCACGGGTGGTCCTCGGTGCCGAAGCGGGCGAGCTCGGCGGCGTACGCGGCGGCGGCCTCATCGAGGTCGAGACCGCTGTCCGAGGCGGCGACCTCGTGCACGTTCTCCGCGGGGACATCGATGTGGTCGAGCAGCGCCTCCCGCGACTGGAGGGCGTTCCGGTCCGCGTCCTCCTGCGGGACGAAGCGCTCGTCACCCCACCAGAAGTGCACGAGGGACCAGTCGATCTCGGCGGACCGCGGGTTGTCCCGGACAGCGCGCAGGACGGCACCGCCCATCGAGCCGCCCGTCAGGGCGACGTGAGCCAGACGGCCGTTGCGTGTCCGCGCGCGTACACGGGTGAGGAAGCGATCGGCGACCCGGAGGGCGAGGGCGGCGGGGGTGGCCTCGACCACGACCCGCTTCTCTGCGGACGATCCCGGCATCGAGGTCACTCTCCTGTCTCGGGCGGACCGAGCTTCTCCCAGCCCTCCGTGATCACTCGACCGTACAGGACGTCGGGGTCGAGCCTGCGCAGCTCCTCCGCGAGGCACTCGCGCAGCGTCCGCCGCGGCAGGTGGAGATCGTGGTCGGGCTGGTTCGGCTGGGTGAGGACGGCGACGCCGGGCGACGGCCGCTCGAGGAGGATGTCGCCGGACTCCCGGGTGAGGCGCACCGACTTGATGCCCTCCTGCCAGTGCTCCGGGTCCTCGTACGACCACCGCACCGGCACATCCAGTGCCATCTGCAGCCACGCGGCGAGCAGTGCGGTGGAGGGCGAGGCGCTCCCACCCCGGACCTCGACGGCGGTGATGGTCTCGTACGGCGGCTGGTCCAGCACCGCGGCGAGCTGCTCGCGCCAGTGCGTGAGGCGCGTCCAGGCGAGGTCGGTGTCGCCGGGAGCGTGCGTGCGCCCGAGGAGGGCGAGGCGGTCGCGCACATCCGGGGACGTGGCGGCGTCGGTGATCCGGCGCTGGGCGATGCGGCCGAGCGGCGACGTCGCTGGAGAGGTGGGGGCCTCGTCCGGCCACCACGCCACCACCGGGGCATCCGGCAGGAGCAGTCCGGTGAGCAGGCTCTCCTCGTTGCTCGCGGCGGCGCCGTGCGCGTGCAGCACGACGACCTCGCTGGCCCCGGCGTCTCCGCCCACGCGGATCTGCGCGTCGAGGCGGGACTCGCCGTCGCCGGTGGTCAGCACGATCACACGCATCGGGTGCTCGCGCGACGCATCGTTCGCCGCGTCGATCGCGGCCTCCGCGACGCCCTTGCGGGCCGCGATGACCAGGGTGAGGACGCGGCCGAGGGCGACGGCGCCACCCTCCTCGCGCACCTTGACGAGCTGCTTGGCGACCTGGCTGACGGTCGTGTCGGGAAGGTCGATGATCACGGGCGTCTCCAGACTCGTCCGTCGCGGGCCAGCAGGTCGTCGGCCGAGGCCGGTCCCCACGAGCCGGGCGCGTACTGCTCCACCGGACCGCCCTGGGCGGCCCAGTACTTCTCCACCGGGTCGAGGATCTTCCAGGAGAGCTCGACCTCCTCATGCCGCGGGAACAGCGGCGGGTCGCCCAGGAGGACGTCGAGGATCAGACGCTCGTACGCCTCCGGGCTCGCCTCCGTGAACGCGTGGCCGTAGCCGAAGTCCATCGTCACGTCGCGGACGTTCGTGCCGTTGCCCGGCACCTTCGAGCCGAAGCGGATCGTCACGCCCTCGTCGGGCTGGACGCGGATCACGAGGGCGTTCTGCCCGAGCTCCGAGGCGTTGCCGCGGCCGAACAGGTGCTGCGGCGCACGGTTGAACACCACGGCGATCTCCGTCACGCGACGGCCGAGGCGCTTGCCCGTCCGCAGGTAGAACGGCACGCCGGCCCAGCGTCGGGTGTCGATCTCCAGCTTGATGGCCGCGTAGGTCTCCGTCGTCGACTCGGGGTTCATCCCCTCCTCGTCGAGGAAGCCGGTGACCTTCTCACCGCCCTGCCAGCCGCCGGCGTACTGTCCGCGTGCCGTGGCGAGGGAGAGATCCTCCGGCACGTGCACCGCGGCGAGGACCTTCTCCTTCTCGGCCCGCAGATGCTCGGCGGAGAGGCTGATGGGCTCCTCCATCGCCGTGAGCGCGAGGAGCTGGAGCAGGTGGTTCTGGATGACGTCGCGGGCGGCGCCGATCCCGTCGTAGTACCCGGCACGACCGCCGACGCCGATGTCCTCGGCCATCGTGATCTGCACGTGGTCGACGTAGTTGCGATTCCAGATCGGCTCGTACAGCTCGTTCGCGAAGCGCAGCGCGAGGATGTTCTGCACCGTCTCCTTGCCGAGGTAGTGGTCGATGCGGAAGATCGAGTCGGCGGGGAACGCCACCTCGAGGGCTGCGTTGAGAGCGCGCGCCGACTCGAGGTCGTGCCCGAACGGCTTCTCGATGACGACGCGCCGCCAGCGCTCGTCGTCGTCCGCGTCCTCGCCCACGAGCCCCGAGTCCTTGAGCTGCTTCGCGACGAGCGGGAAGTCCTTCGGCGGGATCGAGAGATAGTAGGCGTGGTTGCCCATGGTCCCGCGTTCCACGTCGAGCTTCTCGACGGTCTCCCGCAGCTTGCGGAAGGAGTCGGGGTTGTCGAACTCGCCGGAGACGAACCGGATGCCCTGGAGCAGCTGCGTCCAGGTCTCCTCGCGGAACGGCGTGCGGGCATGCTGCTTCACCGCGTCGTAGACGACCTGGGCGAAGTCCTGGTCCTCCCAGTCGCGGCGGGCGAAGCCCACGAGCGCGAAGCCCGGGGGCAGGAGCCCCCGGTTCGCGAGATCGTAGACCGCCGGCATGAGCTTCTTGCGGGACAGATCACCCGTCACGCCGAAGATCACGAGGGCGCTGGGCCCCGCGATCCTGTTGAGACGACGATCGTCGGGGTCGCGCAGCGGGTTGTGCCCGCGCGAGATGGGTACAGACATCGGTGGGGGCTCTCCTGCGGTTACTTCTGTGCGGCTTCGAAGAGGGCGAGCACGTCGTCCGAGGACTCGGTGATCGTCAGGGAGACGACGGGCCGTCCGTGCTCCGCGAGCACACCCGCGTCACCGGCCGCCTGCGCCTGGATGAGCTGCCCGAACGTGAACGGCCGGTCGTGGATCTCGAGATCCACGTCCGTGCGCTCCAGGATCTGCAGGAACACGCCCTGGGCGGGGCCGCCCTTGTGGTACTGGCCTGTGGAGTGCAAGAAGCGCGGTCCCCAGCCGAACGTGGTCGGGCGCCCGGAGTCGGCGGCGACGAGCTCGCGCAGGCCCTGGAGCTGCGGTACCTCGAGGCGGTTGACGTAGGCCTGGATGGACACGTAGCCGTCGGCGGGGAGCTGGGCCCAGAGGGCGTCCAGCACGCCTTCGACGGTTCCCGACACGGCAAGGGCGGGATCGGAGACCCGCACCTCGACGCCGTTCTCGACGAACGCGGGCGCCGTGGGCTCCGGGCGCGCGTCGAGCAGGCCCCGGGCGGCGACCTTGGCCGACTCCACGTCGGGCTGGTCGAACGGGTTGATGCCGAGGAGGTGCCCGGCGATAGCCGTCGCGTACTCCCAGACGATGAACTGCGCGCCGAGGGTGCCGCTGACGAGGATCTCGCCCTCGTGCCGCTCGTGCAGGTGGAACTCGTTGGCGTCGTCGACGAGACGCACGATCTGGAGGTCGGCGGGGACCGGGTCGAGCTCCGGCGAGACCGGGAGCAGGACGACCGGGAGGATGCCCGTGCCCTCCTTGCCCGTGGACTCGGCGATCAGCTGCTCGATCCAGTCCGGCAGCCCATTGATGTGCGTGCCGTCGGTGATCAGACCCAGCTTGTCGCGGCGGGGGTTGGTGGCGGCGATCGCGGCCCCGAGACGGAGGGCGGGATTGTCGGCGGAGTCCACGGCCACCTCGAGCAGCGAGGCCTCGGCCTCGTCCAACAGCTCGTCGATGTCGACGCCGGCGAGTCCAGACGGGACGAGGCCGAAGGCGGTCAGCGCCGAGTAGCGGCCGCCCACGTTCGGGTCGGCGTTGAAGACCCGGTAGCCGGCCTCGCGCGCGGAGGCGTCGAGCGGGGAGCCGGGGTCGGTGACCACGACGATCCGCTCGGTGGGATCGATGCCGAGGTCGCGGAAGGCGGCCTCGAAGGTCCGGCGCTGCGAGTCGGTCTCGACCGTGGAGCCCGACTTCGACGACACGACGAGGACCGTCTCGGCGAGACCCTCGTCGAGCGCGGCGAGCACCTGCCCCGGGGCGGTGGAGTCGAGGATCGTGAGCGGGACGCCGGACGTCTGCGCGATGACCTCGGGAGCGAGCGACGAGCCGCCCATTCCGGCCAGCACCACGCGGGTGACGCCCTTCGCCGCGAGTTCCTCGCGCAGCGCGATGATCTCCGCGACCAGCGGGCGGGAGACCGAGACGGCCTCGACCCAGCCGAGGCGGACCGAAGCCTCGGCCTCGGCGGCCGGACCCCAGAGCGTGGCGTCGCCACCGGTGATGCGGGAGGCGACGAGGTCGTGGACCAGGGCGGGCACGGTCTCCTCGATCGCGACGCGCGCCGCGCCCGATGCGTGGATGGCGAAGGTCATCGCTGCGCCTCCAGAGCCTCGGTGACCTGCGCGAGCAGATCGTGCCAGGAGTCGATGAACTTCGCGACCCCCTCCTCCTCGAGCACCTCGGTGACGGCGTCGAAGTCGACGCCCACCTCGGTGAGCCCGGCGAAGACCTCGCGGGCCTCCTCGTAGCCGCCGGTGATGGTGTCTCCCGTGACGACGGCGTGGTCGAACGTCGCCTCGAGGGTCTTCTCCGGCATCGTGTTCACGACGCCGTCCGCGACGAGCTCCGTGACGTAGAGGGTGTCCGGCAGCGCCGGGTCCTTCACGCCGGTGGACGCCCACAGCGGGCGCTGGACGTTGGCGCCGGCGGCGAGGAGATCCTGCGCGCGCTTCTCGGCGAACGTCTTCTCGAAGAGCTCGTAGGCGAGTCGGGCGTTCGCGAGTCCCGCCTTGCTCTTCAGCGCGGTGGCCGCGTCCGTGCCGATCGCGGTCAGGCGCTTGTCCGTCTCCGTGTCGACCCGGGAGACGAAGAACGAGGCCACGGAGTGGATGGTGGACAGATCGATGCCCGCCTCCTTGGCACGCTCGAGGCCCGTGAGGTACGCGTCGATGACCTCGGCGTAGCGCTCCAGGCTGAAGATGAGGGTCACGTTGACGCTGATGCCGTTTGCGATGGCCTCGGTGATGGCCGGGAGGCCGGCCTTGGTCGCCGGGATCTTCACGAGGAGGTTGGGCCGGTCGATCCGGTCCCAGAGCTCCTTGGCCTGCGCCACGGTGCCGTCGGTGTCGTGGGCGAGGTCGGGGGAGACCTCGATCGAGACGCGTCCGTCGACGTGACCGGACTCCTCCCACACCGGGCGGAAGACGTCGAGCGCGGCACGGACGTCCTGGGTCGTCGCGGCGAACACCGCGTCCTCGGCGGAGGCTCCGGATGCGGCGAGCTCGGTGACCTGCGCGTCGTAGGACGTGTCGTTCTTGTCCGTGATCGCGTTCGCGAAGATGGTCGGGTTCGTGGTGACGCCCACGACGTTGCGCGACGCGATCAGCTCGGCGAGGTTGCCGGAGGAGATGCGGGTGCGCGAGAGGTCGTCGAGCCAGATGCTGACGCCGGCGGCGGCGAGCTGGGCGGTGGGGGTGCTCATGCGTTCTCCTTGATGGTCTCGCGGGCGGCCGCGACGACGGCCTCGGTGGTGATGCCGAACTTCTCGAAGAGGGTCTTGTAGTCGGCGGAGGCGCCGAAGTGGTCGATGCCGACCGAGCGACCGCGGTCGCCGACGATACCGCGCCACGTGAGCACGGAACCGGCCTCGACCGAGACGCGGGCGGTGACGGACGCCGGCAGCACGCTCTCGCGGTAGGCCTCGTCCTGCTCCGCGAACCACTCCAGCGAGGGGGCGGAGACGACGCGGACGTTCACGCCCTCGCCGGCGAGCACCTCGCGGGCGTTCACCGCGAGCTGCACCTCGGAGCCGGTGGCCACGATGATGACGTCCGGCGTGCCGTTCGGCGCCTCGGCCAGGACGTAAGCGCCCTTGGCGGCCTGGGCGGCGGACGCGAACGTGTCGCCCGAAGCCTCGCCCTCGCCGCGCGGGAACACCGGGATGTTCTGGCGGGTCAGCGCGATGCCGGCCGGGCCCTCGTGGCGCCGGAGGATCTCGAGCCACACGGCGGCGGTCTCGTTGGCGTCCGCCGGACGGACGACGGCCAGGTTCGGGATCGCGCGCAGCGTCGCGAGCTGCTCGATCGGCTGGTGCGTCGGGCCGTCCTCGCCGAGGGCGACGGAGTCGTGCGTCCAGACGAAGACGCTCGGCACGTTCATCAGCGCGGCCAGGCGCACGGCCGGACGCATGTAGTCGCTGAAGATGAGGAACGTGCCCCCGAAGGCGCGCGTGGGCCCGTGCAGCACGATGCCGTTGACGATCGCACCCATCGCGTGCTCGCGGATGCCGAAGTGCAGCACCCGGCCGTACGGGGTGCCCGACCACTCGTGGGTCGACCACTCAGCCGGGATGAAGGACGGCGCGTCCTTGATCGTCGTGAGGTTCGACTCGGCGAGGTCGGCGGAGCCGCCCCAGAGCTCGGGGAGCTGCGCGGCCAGCGCGTTGATGACCTGGCCGGACGCGGCGCGGGTCGAGACGTCCTTGCCGGCCTCGAAGACGGGGAGTGCGTCGGCGATGTCGGCGGGGAGCTCGTGGGCCTCGACGCGGTCGAGCAGGGCCTTGCGCTCGGGGTTGGCGGCCGCCCAGGCATCGAACGACTCCTGCCAGGCGGCGCGGGCCTCGGCGGCGCGCTCCGCGAGGCCGCGCGTGCGCTCCAGCACCTCGTCGGCGACGACGAAGGTCTGCTCCGGGTCGAACCCGAGGACCTTCTTGGTGGCGGCGAGCTCGTCGGCTCCGAGCGCCGATCCGTGGATCTTCCCGGTGTTCTGCTTGCCGGGAGCCGGCCAGCCGATGATGGTCTTGAGGATGATGAGCGACGGCTTGTCGGTCTCGCCCTTGGCCGCCTCGATCGCGGTGTGGAGCTCGGCGACGTCCTCCACGTACTCGCCGGTCTTCTTCCAGTCCACGGTCTGCACGTGCCAGCCGTAGGCCTGGTAGCGAGCGGCGACATCCTCGGTGAAGGCGACGTTCGTGTCGTCCTCGATGGAGATCTGGTTGGAGTCGTAGATCGCGATGAGGTTACCGAGCTGCTGGTGGCCGGCGAGCGAGGAGGCCTCGCTGGTGACGCCCTCCTGCAGGTCGCCGTCGCCCGCGATCACGTAGACGAAGTGGTCGAACGGGCTCGTGCCCGCTGCGGCCTCGGGGTCGAAGAGGCCGCGCTCGTAGCGGGCGGCGTACGCGAAGCCGACCGCCGACGCGAGGCCCTGGCCCAGCGGGCCCGTGGTGATCTCGACGCCCTTGGTGTGGCCGTACTCGGGGTGTCCGGGGGTCTTCGAGCCCCAGGTGCGGAGTGCCTTGAGATCGTCGAGCTCGAGCCCGAACCCGCCCAGATAGAGCTGTACGTACTGCGTCAGCGACGAGTGGCCGACCGACAGGATGAAGCGGTCGCGCCCGAGCCAGTCGGTGTCGGTCGGGTCATGCCGCAGCACCCGCTGGTAGAGCAGATAGGCGGCGGGAGCCAGACTCATCGCCGTGCCGGGATGACCGTTGCCGACCTTCTCGACCGCATCGGCCGCCAGGATCCGGGCGGTGTCCACCGCGCGTCGATCGATCTCGTCCCACTGCAATTCCGACACGTTCATGCCCTTTCCGACAGTTTCGAGGGCGCCGGTATTCCCTGGCGCATCCGCAACTTCCCTGGCGCATCCCGCATCGTCCAGGAGACGGGCGGGGTTGTGCGCAGCACCGGGCGCGCGAGTGCTCTCAGCATAGCGGGGACGGTCCCGGCGACTGAGGGGTAGAAGGCGCGGAACGCGTCACGGCGTGTCATAGACTGGAGAGGTTGTCCGGTAACGCGCGCGGAGGAGGCGATCGAGATCTCGACGATGTCTGATCAGACCGTACGGAAGTCGTCCATCGGTCGCACGGTGAGCGCCTACGTCACTCTGACGAAGCCCCGGGTCCTCGAACTCCTCCTCGTCTCGACCGTTCCGGTCATGTTCCTCGCGCAGGGCGGGCTGCCCGATCTCTGGCTGGTCCTCGCGACGGTCATCGGCGGATCGATGAGCGCCGGTTCGGCCGGCGCGTTCAACATGTACCTCGACCGCGACATCGACGCGCACATGCACCGCACGGAGAACCGGCCGCTCGTGACCGGCGAGGTCAGTCCGCGCGGCGCCCTGATCTTCTCGTGGACGCTCGCGATCGTGTCGACCGTGTGGCTCTGGTTCACCACGAACCCGCTCACGGCGATCCTGTCGGCCTCCGCGATCTTCTTCTACGTCGTGATCTACACGATGATCCTCAAGCGCCGCACCGAGCAGAACATCATCTGGGGCGGCATCGCGGGGTGCTTCCCGGTCCTCATCGGCTGGTCTGCCGTCACCGGGTCGCTCGACTGGCCCGCCTTCATCCTTTTCCTGCTCGTCTTCCTCTGGACGCCGCCGCACTACTGGCCGCTGTCCATGAAGTACAAGGACGACTACGACGATGTCGACGTGCCCATGCTCGGCGTCACCCGCAACGCGTCGCAGGTCGGCCTGCAGGTCATCCTGTACGCGTGGGCCACGGTCGCCTGCTCGCTGCTGCTCGTGCCGATCGCCAGCATGGGCCTCGTCTACACCGTCTCCGCCCTGGTGTTCGGCGGCTGGTTCATCTATGAGTCGCACCGCCTGTACAACCAGGCGGTCCGGGGGACCGAGGCGCGGCCGATGCGAGTCTTCCACGCCTCGATCACTTACCTGACGCTGCTGTTCGTCGCCGTGGCGATCGACCCGCTGCTGCCCTTCTGATCCTCGTCGGCCTGGGGCTCGCCGGCCTGAGGCTCCGCATCGACCTGCGGCTCTGCATCGGCGGTCCGGAGAGCGGGCTCGTCGCGCGGGACTGAGACCGTCTCGACCGCCTCGTCCTGGATGATCGGCTCCTCGCGCTCGACGATCGGCGCGGGGGCGATCGGGGAGGCGACCAGCGTGCGCGCGGCGACGAGGCCGAGCGACAGGAGCAGGCCCACCAGGCCCGCACCGAGGACGACCGCGCCGACGACGACGAGCGACTGACCGACGTACACCTCGACACCGGTGGCGGTGCCGTCCATCAGGGTGGTCGTCATCGTGCCGATCTGTCCGGCGATCATCCAGCCGCCGACCCCGACCGCGGCGAGGGAGACGACGATGAGGAGCCAGAACCCGGCGCTGCGGGTGAGTGTCTTGTTCATGTCGACCACGATGGTCGATGCGGTGATGAGCGGCCGGTGCGCGCGCTATGGATCGTCTGTGCGGCAGGTCAGTCGACGGGGGCGGGTACGACGGACGCGGTGCGCTTGAGGTGCAGCACGACGACCGTGTAGGTCGCGGCCGACAGCGATGCCAGGACCATGTGGATGCCCACGAGCACAGGCGGCAGCCCCTCCCGCGCCTGCCAGACGCCGACGGCCACCTGGATAAGAATCGCGATGACGAGGACGAGCAGCCACCGGCGGGGCTCGAGGCGCAGGACCCAGGCGGACACCGTCAGGAAGAGCACGAGGGCGGCGAGGATGTAGCCCGGCCAGGAGTGGACGTGGGCGAGGACCGTGGCGTCGAAGCCGCGGCGCAGCACGTCGGCGTCGCCCGAGTGCGGGCCCGATCCGGTCGTCAGCACGCCGAACAGGATGGTCACGGCGAGGGCGAGGCCGGTGACGTGCGTCACGATCGCGAACCAGGTGGGGACGGCCCGCTCGCGCGGTCCTTCCGGAGTCGCCAGCCGCACGAGGAACGCGGCGGTGATGCAGACGAGCAGGAGCGACGACGTGTAGTGGAACCCGACGATGAAGGGGTTCAGGCCCGTGAGCACGGTGATGCCGCCGACCAGGGCCTGCGCGACGACGCCGATCAGCACGAGCCAGGCGAGGAGGACGAGATCCCGTCGGGCGGGCGTCGTGCGCACCGAGTGGACCGCCGCCGCGATCACCGCGATCAGGAGCACGGCGGAGGCGACGGGGAACGCCGGGAAGTCGGTGAGCGAGACCAGGACGAAGGCGACGGCCGCGCCGGCGAGACCGCCGATGGCGAACCACAGGGCGTCGATGAGCGCCCGGCGGCCGCTGATGGTGTGCAGGACGAGCAGGACGACGGCGATCGCGATGATCCCGACGACGCCGGTCATCAGCCGGTTGCCGAACTCGATCATCCCGTGGATGCCCTGCACCTCGACGATCGGGACGAGCGACTCGGGCGTGCACAGCGGCCACTCGGTGCAGCCGAGGCCGGATCCGGTCAGCCGCACGGCGCCGCCGGTGCCGATGATGATCGTCTCGCTGAGGAACGACAGCCACGCGAAGACGGTGAGCGCGCGACCCCACACCGCGGAGCGGGGGGAGGCGGTCGCCCTGGTCGTCGAGGGGGCGGGGATGGTCGTCTCGGGCATAAGTCCTCCGGCCCGTCGAAGACGTGGCGCACGGCCCGTCCGTCAGGCGGAACCTGTAGAATCGGATTGTTGCGATGAGCGCTGACAGCGCTGAAGCATCGTCAACAGTTTAGGCGCGATGGAAGCGCCCGTGATGAGGGCCCCACCAACGGCACCCGCTCCCGCAGACTCGACGGGGATCAGGTGTGTCGGGGCGGATGACACCGTTTGGGACCTGTGAGGAGAGTGTTGCATGTCGGATGTGCTGATCGACCGCCCGGAGCTCGATGGTCTGGGGGTGTACGAATTCGGCTGGCACGATGAGGATGCCGCGGGTGCCGTCGCGAAACGCGGGATCTCGGAAGAGGTCGTCCGCGGGATCTCGGCCCTCAAGAACGAGCCGGAATGGATGCTGAAGACCCGTCTCAAGGGCTATCAGCTCTTCGGCCGCAAGCCGATGCCGACCTGGGGTGCCGACCTCAGCGACATCGACTTCGACAACATCAAGTACTTCGTCCGCTCCACCGAGAAGCAGGCGCAGAGCTGGGAAGACCTCCCCGAGGAGATCCGCGAGACGTACGAGCGCCTGGGCATCCCCGAGGCCGAGCGTCAGCGTCTCGTCGCCGGCGTCGCCGCGCAGTACGAGTCCGAGGTCGTGTACCACCAGATCCGCGAGGACCTGGAGGCCCAGGGCGTCATCTTCATGGACACCGACACCGCCCTGCGCGAGCACCCCGAGTTCTTCGAGGAGTACTTCGGCACCGTCATCCCCGCGGGCGACAACAAGTTCGCCGCGCTGAACACCGCCGTCTGGTCGGGCGGCTCGTTCGTCTACGTCCCCAAGGGTGTGCACGTCGAGATCCCCCTGCAGGCCTACTTCCGGATCAACACCGAGAACATGGGCCAGTTCGAGCGGACCCTGATCATCGCCGACGAGGACAGCTACGTCCACTACATCGAGGGCTGCACCGCCCCGATCTACAAGTCGGACTCCCTGCACTCGGCCGTCGTCGAGATCATCGTGAAGAAGAACGCCCGCGTGCGCTACACGACGATCCAGAACTGGTCGAACAACGTTTACAACCTGGTCACCAAGCGCGCCGTGGCGCACGAGGGCGCGACCATGGAGTGGGTCGACGGCAACATCGGCTCCAAGGTGACGATGAAGTACCCGTCGATCTACCTGATGGGTGAGCACGCCAAGGGCGAGACCCTCTCCGTCGCGTTCGCCGGCCCCGGTCAGCACCAGGACGCCGGCGCGAAGATGATCCACATGGCGCCGTACACGCAGTCGTCGATCGTCTCGAAGTCGATCGCCCGCGGCGGTGGCCGTGCCGGCTACCGCGGCGAGGTGCGTGTCGACGCCGCCGCCCATCACTCGGCGAACACCGTCCGCTGCGACGCCCTCCTCGTCGACACGAAGTCCCGTTCCGACACCTACCCGGCGATCGACATCCGTGTCGACGACGTGCAGCTCGGCCACGAGGCCACGGTCTCCAAGGTCAGCGAGGAGCAGCTCTTCTACCTGCAGTCCCGTGGCATGCCCGAGGACGAGGCGATGGCGATGATCGTGCGCGGCTTCATCGAGCCGATCGCGCGCGAGCTGCCGATGGAGTACGCGATGGAACTGAACAAGCTCATCGAGATGGGCATGGAAGGATCGGTCGGCTAAATGGCGGCCTCGACGACAGCGCCCAGCGAGGCGCAGCACACGAACGCGCACATCGACCCGGCCGCCCAGGTGGCGGACGCCGGATTCGTCCCGGTGCAGACCCGCTCCGAGCGTCCGCACTCGTTCGACCCGGACGACTTCGGCACGCCGACCGGTCGCGAGGTGAACTGGAAGCACACGCCGGTGGCCGCGCTCACGCCGCTGTTCCGCCCGGCCGAGGGCGACGAGGGCGTGCAGTACTCCTTCACGTCCGGCGAGCAGTACGTCGCCGCGCCGCTCCCGGCGGGAACCGCTCCGCGCGGCGAGGTCTTCCTCGCCGAGGACATCACCGCCGCCGTCGCGTGGCAGGGCGCCTCCGAGGCCCTGCACATCCGCATCCCGCGCGAGGAGGAGGTCGCATCGCCGATCTTCCTGTCGCTCACGGGCACCGGAGCCGACCGCCGGGCGGACGCCCACATCGTGATCGAGGCCCTCGAGCACAGCGCCGCCACGGTGGTGCTGCAGCACAAGGGCTCGGCGCAGTACGCCCAGAACGTCGAGATCATCGTCCGCGATGGAGCGAAGCTCACCGTCGTCTCCGTGCAGCAGTGGGATGACGACGCCCTGCACGCGGCCGCCCACCAGGCGCGGGTCGCGGCCGACGCCACCCTCAAGCACTTCGTCGTGAGCTTCGGCGGCGGCGTGGTGCGCGTGAACCCGAGCGTCGAGCTCGCCGGTGCCGGCTCCGAGGGCTACCTCTACGGGCTGTCCTACGCCGACTCCGGTCAGCACCTGGAGAGCCAGGTGTACCTGCACCACAAGGGCCCGCACACGACCGGCGACGTGCTCTACAAGGGCGCGCTGCAGGGCGAGAGCGCCCACAGCGTGTGGATCGGCGACGTGCTGATCGGGGCGGAGGCCACCGGCACCGACTCCTACGAGGCCAACCGCAACCTGGTGCTCACGGAGGGCGCACGCGCGGACTCCATCCCGAACCTCGAGATCGAGACGGGCGACATCGTCGGCGCCGGGCACGCGAGTGCCACCGGCCGCTTCGACGACGAGCAGCTCTTCTATCTCCAGGCCCGCGGCATCCCGGAGGACGAGGCCCGCCGACTGGTGGTGCTCGGCTTCCTCACCGACATCGTGCTGCGCCTCGGCATCCCCGACCTGGAGTCGGAGCTGCTGGCCGCCATCGAGGCCGAGCTCGCCGAGGTGGACGCGTGACCGCGCAGCGCGTCTGCGGCGTCTCCGAGCTGGAGCAGGACACGCCGCTGCGCGTCGAGCCGGACGGTGTGCCGATCACGGTCATCAAGGACGGCGAGGGCGTCATCCACGCCATCGGCGACACGTGCACCCACGGCGACATCTCGCTGTCCGAGGGCTTCGTGGAAGGTGACACGGTGGAGTGCTGGGCCCATGGCTCGGCGTTCTCCCTGATCACCGGCAAGCCCCAGAATCTCCCCGCATATGAGCCCGTCCCGGTCTACGTCGTCGAGATCGACGGCGACGACGTGCTCATCGATCCCGCTGTGACGAAGGAAGTCTGAAGAATGTCTGTTCTCGAGATCCGCGACCTGCATGTGACGGTCGAGACCGAGGCGGGGACCACCCCGATCCTCAACGGAATCACCCTCACCATGAACACCGGTGAGACCCACGCCATCATGGGCCCCAACGGCTCCGGCAAGTCCACCCTGGCCTACACGATCGCCGGCCACCCGAAGTACACGGTCACCTCCGGCTCCATCACCTTCGACGGTGAGGACGTCCTGGCGATGAGCGTCGACGAGCGTGCCCGCGCCGGTCTGTTCCTCGCCATGCAGTACCCGGTCGAGATCCCCGGCGTGACCGTGACGAACTTCCTGCGCACCGCGAAGACCGCGCTCGACGGCGAGGCGCCCTCGATCCGGCAGTGGACCAAGGACGTCAAGGAGTCCATGGCCAACCTCCGCATGGACCCCAAGTTCGCGCAGCGCAACGTCAACGAGGGCTTCTCGGGCGGCGAGAAGAAGCGCCACGAGATCCTCCAGCTCGAGGTGCTCAAGCCGAAGTTCGCCGTGCTCGACGAGACCGATTCCGGCCTCGACGTGGACGCGCTGAAGATCGTCTCCGAGGGTGTCAACCGCGCGAAGGAGTCCACCGGCCTCGGTGTGCTGCTCATCACGCACTACACCCGGATCCTCCGCTACATCCGCCCCGACTACGTGCACGTGGTCGTCGCGGGCAAGATCGTCGAGGAGGGCGGCCCCGAGCTCGCCGACCGCCTGGAGAACGAGGGCTACGACCGGTTCCTCGACCCCTCCGCTCCCATCGAGGCGTAGGCTGATCGCATGACAGCGACCCTGACGGACGAGAAGTACGACGCGGTCACCGAGGCTCTCAAGGACGTGATGGATCCTGAGCTCGGGATCAACGTCGTCGACCTCGGACTCATCTACGACCTCGCCTGGGATGACGAGAACGACGCTCTCGTCATCCACATGACGCTGACCAGCGCGGGCTGCCCGCTCACGGACGTCCTCGAAGACCAGACGGCGCAGGCCCTCGACAACGTCGTGGACCGCTTCCGCATCAACTGGGTGTGGATGCCGCCGTGGGGGCCCGAGCGGATCACGGACGACGGGCGCGACATGATGCGTGCGCTCGGTTTCGCGATCTGAGCGTTCCGGTCACCTGACCACCAGACGAAGCGGGCGTGCCGGGCACGCCCGCTTCGACGTCTCCGCATCGACGCGGGGAGAATCGGAGGACGAATGCTGTCGGTGAAGGCCCTGTCGCTGTCGGAGCTGCGCGAGCGGACCAGCGAGAAGTGGCGGGAGTATCCCGAAGACGTGCTGCCCCTCTTCGTCGCGGAGATGGACTTCCCGCTCGCCCCGGCGATCACGGCCGCACTGCAGCGGGCGCTGGATCTCGGGGACACCGGGTACATCGCCTCGCGGACGCCGCTGGCGGAGGCGTACGCGGGTTTCGCGGAGCGCCGCTTCGGCTGCCGACCCGACCCGGCGCGGATGCGCAGCACGGCGGACGTGAGCATGGGCATCGTCGAGATCCTCCGTCGCGTCACGCAGCCGGGGGAGCGCGTCGTCGTCACGCCGCCGGTCTACCCGCCCTTCTATGACCTCGTCGCCGAGGCCGGTGCCGAGGTGCAGCGTGTCCCGCTGCGCGACACGGGGACCGGCTGGGAGCTCGACCTCGACGGGATCCGCGCCGCCTTCGAGGACGGCGCGACGACCATGCTCCTCTGCAACCCGCACAACCCGACCGGCACCGTGCACGATCGGGAGACGCTGTCCGCGCTGGCCGAACTGGCCGAGGAGTACGGCGCGACGATCGTCTCCGACGAGATCCATGCGCCGCTCACCCAGCCGGGCACGGGCTTCACGCCGTTCCTCGCCGCGAGTGACGCGGCGGCGCGGGTGGGCTATGCCGTCGTCAGCGCGAGCAAGGCGTTCAACCTCGCGGGGCTGAAGTGCGCGCTCATGGTCACCGCCGCAGAAGAGACGTCCGCGGTCGTGCGCGACCTGCCCGTCGAGGTGGAGTGGCGGACGGGGCAGTTCGGTCTGCTCGCCGCCGTCGCCGCGTTCTCGGAGGAGAGCGACGCGTGGCTCGACGGCCTCCTGCGCACGCTCGACGAGAACCGCGTCCTGCTCGAGGACCTGCTGGCCCGTCACCTCCCCGCCGCCCGCTATCGCCTTCCGGACGCGGGGTACCTCGCGTGGATCGACCTCTCCGCCCTCGGCTGGGGAGACAACCCCGCCCGGAAGATCCTCCGTGAGGCGAAGGTGGCGCTGCACTTCGGCCCGGCCTTCGGCGACGAGGGGGCCGGGCACGTGCGACTCAACTTCGGTACGAGCCCCGAGATCCTCACCGAGGCGATCGAACGCATCGCCGCGCTCGTCGAGCGATGACGGCGGCGGAGCCGACGGCAACGATCTGGGACCGCAGCCGCGTCTGGGTGACTCTGGGCGCTGTCGCCCTGATCTTCCTCGCCGCGATCGAGGCCCTGGCGGTGACCACGGTCATGCCGATCGTCAGCGATGCCCTGAACGGCCAATCGCTGTATGCCGTCGCCTTCGCCGGTACGCTCGCGACCAGCGTGATCGGGATGGTCGCGGCGGGGTCCTGGTCGGACGCGCGTGGTCCGCGCGGCGCGCTGTACGCCGCCGTCACCCTCTTCATCCTGGGGCTGCTGATCTCCGGGTTCGCGACGACGATGCCCCAGTTCCTGATCGGACGACTGGTGCAGGGGCTGGGCGCGGGTGGGCAGACGGTGGCCCTGTACGTCGTGGTCGCGCGGCTGTATCCGCCGCACCTGCACGGCCGGGTGTTCGCGGCGTTCGCCGCCGCCTGGGTGGTCCCGTCGATGATCGGGCCCTTCCTCGCGGGAGCGGTGGCGGAGTACCTCGATTGGCGCTGGGCGTTCCTCGGCGTGGCGGTCCTGACCGCGATCGCGTTCTCGATGATCGCGATCCGACTGCGGGGTGTCGATCTCGGCCGCGGGGAGCCGCAAGACCGCCGTTCGCTGGTGACCCGTCTGCTGCTGGCCGTCGTCGTGGCGGTGCTCGCGGTGGTGATCGGGCTGTCCGCCGAGCTCGATCCGGCGATCGGGTGGCCGGTGGCACTGGGGGCCGTGCTCGCGATCGGCGTCGTCGTGCTCCCGCTCCTGCCACGACGGACCCTCCGAGCCGGCGCCGGGCTCCCCAGCGTCGTGCTCATGCGTGGCGTGGCGGCCGGCGCGTTCTTCGCCGCGGAGGCCTACATCCCGTACCTGCTGATGCGGAAGTTCGACTTCTCCGCGACCTGGGCCGGAGTCGCCTTGATGCTCGCGGCCTTCGCCTGGGCCGGGGCGTCGGCTGCGCAGGGCCGCTACGGTGAGCGGCTGGGCAATCACCGCATCACGGCGCTCAGCCTCGGCGCACTGCTCGTGGCGATGCTCTGCGTCCTGGCCGCAGCGGCGTTCGATGCCTCCCCGGTCTTCGTGATCGTCGGGTGGGCGTTCGCCGGGGGCGGCATGGGGCTGCTGTATCCGCGGCTCACAGTGCTGACGCTGGCCTACTCGGACGAGACGAACCAGGGATTCAACTCCTCGGCGCTGTCGATCTCGGATGCCACGGGTTCGGCGGTGGCCATCGCGCTGGCGGGGCTCGCCGTCGCCACCCTCGGCGGCGGCGCGGACGCGTTCGCCGTCGTGTTCGTCCTCGGTGTCGGGCTGGTGCTGCTCGCGGTGATCCCCGGGCTCAGGCTCGGGCACGCCGCGGAGTCATCGGTGCGCTGAGCTCACCGGCCAGGGCGAGGACGCCGAGGTCGAACACCCGGTCCAGGCCCGCGGTGACGTCGACCTCGCCGGAGGCCGGGAGTGCGCCATGGCTGTCGGCGTGCATCCGCTGCTGGACGAGGGTGGCATGGCCGAGCACGAAGTGCAGGATCGCCGCCCCGCGGTCCTCGGCGTCGGTGGCGCCCTCGGCGTGGAGGGCGGCGACCAGGGCGTCGCGGGCTTGCGCGGAGCCGAGCTGGAGCGCGTACGTGCTGAGGACGAGCTCGGCGCCGTCCCGGTAGGCGAAGAGGGCGTCGCGGAGCGCGCGGGCGGTCGCGAGGACGCCCTCCGCTCCGTCTGGGACGGTCGCCGTGATCCGATCGGCGAGGTCGGCGAGGAGCTCCTGCTTGTTCGCGACGTGCCAGTAGAGAGCGCTCGGCTGCACGTCGAGCCGGGCCGCGATCCGGCGCATGGAGAGATCGGCCAGCCCCACCTCGTCGAGAAGGGCGAGGGCGGTCCGTGCGACGCTCTCCCGATCGTGACGGGCGGGATTCGTCTCGGGACTCATGCCCCCACTATAGTGAACGGCGTTCAGGTGAACGGTGTTCAGGAGGATGCATGCGCTGGCGGGAGCGGGACGCGACGACGATCGCGGAGCCGGGGACGCTGCGTCTCGACGGCGTGGGCGTGACCGTCGACGACCGCGTGCTCCTCGACGACGTGACGCTGGAGCTCACCGCACCGCGCATCGCCGTGATCGGAGCGAACGGCTCGGGGAAGTCGACGTTCGCCCGGCTGCTGAACGGCCTCATGACGCCGACCACGGGAACGGTCACCGTCCACGGCCTCGACGCGCTCCGGGAGCGGACCGCCGTGCGCCGTCGGGTGGGCTTCGTCTTCACCGATCCGGATGCCCAGATCCTGATGCCGACCCCGGCCGAGGATCTGGCGCTGTCGCTCCGAGGGCGGCCCCGTGACGAGATCGCCGCCCGCGTGCAGGAGACCCTGGAGCGGCACGGTCTCGGTGCCCACGCCGACATCCCGGCGTCGTCGCTCTCGGGAGGACAGAAGCAGATGCTGGCCCTCGCCGCGGTGCTCCTCGCCGAGCCGGCGCTGATCGTGGCGGACGAGCCGACGACACTCCTCGACCTGCGCAACGCGCGGCGGATCGGAGACCTCCTTCTGTCGCAGGAGGCGCAGGTGCTGATCGTCACCCACGATCTCGAGCTCGCGGCCCGCTGCGACACCGCCGTCCTGTTCGACGGCGGGTGCGTCGTCGATCAGGGAGAGCCCGAGGCGGTCATCGCACGCTACCGGCGGCTGTGCGCATGATCCTGCCGTCTCCGGTCGGTGCGGGACTGCTGCATCGGGTGCCGGCCGGTCCGAAGCTCGCCGGGCTCGCCGTCGCGGCGCTCGCGTTGACGCTGTTCCCGCACGGGCCGCTCAGCGTCGCGGTCTGCCTCACGGCCGTGCTCGCGCTCTACCCGATCGCGGGGGTGCCGCTCTCCGCCGCGGTGACGGAGCTGTGGCGGCTGCGTGCGGTCCTGCTCGTGCTCGCGATCGCCCTCGCCGTCTTCGTGTCTCCCATCGCCGCCTGGGTGAGCACCGGGCGGGTCGCCGTGCTGCTGCTGCTCGCCGCCCTCCTCACCCTGACCACACGCATGTCCGATCTCTTGGCCGTGCTGCAGCGCCTCCTGCGTCCGCTGCGGCGCGTGGGGGTCGATCCGGAGGCGGTGTCGATGGCGGTATCGCTCACGCTGACCATGGTTCCCGTCGTGGCCGGACTCGCGCAGCGGGTACGGGATGCGGAGCGCGCACGAGGAGTCCGCCTGGGCGTGCGCGGCGTGGTGCCGCTGCTCGTGCTGACGCTGCGCCACGCGGATCAGGTCGGCGATGCCCTCGCCGCCCGCGGGGTCGGCTGACGGTCAGGCCAGGCCGGCGGTGCCGGGGACGGCGCTGCCGGGGTGTCCCGCCAGCCGCAGCGCCGCGACCAGCAGCAGGACGGCGAGCGCCGCGGTGGCGACCGTCGTGCCGAGCACCAGGAGGAGCACCACTCCGCCGAGACCCAGCACCGTTGCCAGCGCCAGGCGGCGGTGCGACGCCGTCGCCTCCGGCGAGGGGTGATTCTCGAACCGATCGACGCGGACCGCGACCATCGCGGTGAGGACGACAGCGGTCAGGAGCCACAGCGGGCGGGCGGCCCACCACTCCGCGCTGTCGAGCGCGGGCAGAGTGAATCCGCCGAGGAGGGCGACCAGCGCCGTCGCCCCGGCCATCGCCAGCAGCACCGGCATGTGCCAGAGGTAGATCGTCATCGTCCGCCGGGTGACGAAGGCGGTGAACGCGGCCACCGGACGGCGACGACTGAGGCGCCCGATGTGCGCCCGGTACAGGGAGAAAAGCGTCGTGTGGATCAGCCCGACCAGCAGCAGAGCGGACGTCGGCGGGTTGATGTTGGCGATGAGGTCGGGGGAGTACACGCCGCCGAGGAAGGAGATGACGAGGAGGGCGAGGGAGCCGGCGCCGATCGCGGCGCGGGTGCGGCGACGAAGGGCGTCCACGCGGCCGTCGGCGAGGAGGAATCCGAGCTGCTGCATCGTCAACCACACGAAGGCGAGGTTGAGGAACCCCACGGCGTCGTTCCCGGTCACGGCCCGCAGGACATCGACCGCCACGGCCGCGGTGGCGAGGACGGTGATCGTGCGCAGGGGCGCGCGCTCGTGCAGGGCGACGAGCGCGGGGAGCAACGCCTGGCACAGCAGGAAGACCCCGAGGAACCAGAGCGGCTGTCCGTATCGGAAGCCGGCGACCGCGATGAGATCCGGTGCGACGCCGACGACGGTGAGCACCGCGAGCGCGACCCCGACCGCGCCGACCGTGAACAGGGCCGGGCGCAGGAGCCGGTGCACCCGACCGGCCACGAAGGCGGTCGCGCTCCCGCCGCGGGCGCGGAGGCGGCGGTACGCGAGGAGCCCGGAGAACCCTCCGATCACGAAGAAGAGCGGCATCACCTGCAGCAGCCAGCTCAGCGGCGCGATCCAGCTCGTGCCGTCGCTCGCGTTCTCGAACACCGGTCCGGTCTCCGACATGGTGACCCCGACCATGACCGCGTGCAGCAGGACGACGCCGAGCACGCACAGCGCGCGCACCAAGTCGATTCCGGTGTCGCGGTGGCCGGTGGGGGCGGATACGGCGGGGGCGGGGGTGCTGAGGCGTGGAGCCGCGGCGATGACCATGAGTCCTCCTGGGAACGGTGTCCTCGGAGGCTATGGAGGCGGTGGGGGACGGGACATCACTCCGTGGTGCCGTCCTGACCCTACGCAGGGGTGACTCAGGCGGAGGGCTCGACCAGACCGGTGTCGTACGCGAGGATGACGGCGTGCACACGGTCGCGGAGACCGAGCTTCGCGAGCACCTTGCCGACATGGGTCTTCACGGTCTGCTCGGCGATGAACAGGTCGCCGGCGATCTCGGTGTTCGACCGGCCCTTGCCGATGAGGACGAGGACCTCCCGCTCCCGGTCGGTGAGCTCGGCGAGGGCGGTCGCCGACCGCCGCGAGGCCGGCCGCCGTCCGGCGAACTGCTCGATCATGCGCCGGGTCACGCTGGGGGCGAGGAGCGCATCGCCGCCCGCCACCACGCGCACGGCGTGCACGAGCTCCTCCGGCAGAGCGTCTTTGAGGAGAAACCCGCTGGCCCCAGCGGCGAGGGCGTCGTAGACGTAGTCGTCGATGTCGAAGGTGGTGAGCATGAGGATCCGCGGCACGTGCGCGGCAGGGTACGACGGACCGAGGATGCGGCGGGTGGCCTCGATGCCGTCGAGCTCCGGCATGCGGACGTCCATGAGGATGACGTCGGGATCGAGCCGCGCGGCGAGCGTCACGGCCTCCGCGCCGTCGGCCGCCTGGCCCGCCACGCGGATCCCCTCGTGCGCGTCCAGTAGGGCGGCGAAACCGGCGCGGACCATCGCCTGGTCGTCGGCGATGAGCACGCTGATCGTCACGGGTTCTCCTTGTCTTCCGCCGAGGCGGTCGGGGTGGGCGGTACGGCCGTTGCAGACAGCGGCAGGGTGGCCTCGACGGTCCAGCCGCCGTCGTCGGACGGCCCGGCGGCGAGACTCCCGCCGAGCAGCTCGGCGCGCTCACGCATTCCCCGGAGGCCGTAGCCGCCGGAGGGGCTCTCGGTCGGCTGCGGCGGTGCGGCGTTGCGCACACGGATGTGCAAGGCATCGGCGTCGGCATGGAGCCGGACGGTGACGCGGGCACCGGGCGCGTGGCGGACGGCGTTGCTCAGCGCCTCCTGCACGATGCGGAAGGCGGCGATCTGCACGCCGGGTCCCGCTGCGGAGGCCGCTTCCATCCCCTCCAGCACGAGGCCGACCTCCACCCCTGCCCGGCGGATCGTGTCGACGAGGGCCGGGACGTCGTCCAGTCCCTGCTGCGGTGCGAGCTCGGCGTGCTGGTCCTCGGTGCGGAGCACTCCCAGCATGCGCCGCATCTCGGTGAGCGACGTGCGCGCGGTGGCGGCGATGTCGTCGAACTCGGCGGCGGCCTCGGCGTCGAGGTCCGCGATCCGGTAGCGCGCGGTCGACGCCTGCACCTGGATCACCGACATGCTGTGCGCCACGACGTCGTGCAGCTCCCTGGCGATCCGGGTGCGCTCCTCCACGAGAGCGCGCCGGGATTCCTCCAGCGCGCTGTGCTCCTTCTCCCTCGTGAGCTCCGCCGCGACACGCACACGACCGGCGACGAGGACGGCGATGAGCAGCATCGCGGCAGCGACCGAGGTCGTCACGATGAGATTGGCGGTGGCGCTGCCGGAGCTCGCCGGCGTCGCGACCATGTCCGGGCGCAGCAGCGGCGCCGTCAGCGAGGTCAGTGCGCCGATCACGAGGGTGAGGCCTCCGAGGCGGGCTCCCTGCACGAAGGACATCACGCCCACGAGGAGGACGAAGGACAGGAGGGCCGGTACCGACCAGGGCCAGGGGGAGTGGATCGCGCGCGCCGGCTCGACGAGGAGCGGCAGCAGGAACGCGCCGGCGGCGAAGACGACGATCGCCGTCCGCGGCCGGGAGGGGACGAGGAGGGGAGCGCCGCACACGGCGGCGCCGAGCAGGAAGGACAGGGGCAGCGGCGTGCCGGAGAGCACCGTCTGAAGGGAGACGAGGAGCGCGTACAGCACGACGACCGTCGCAGTCAGCGCCACGAGGGCGCCGGTGCGACGGCTGATCCGTGGCGGGCGCGGGGTGCGCTCTCGGCGGCGTGCCATGCGTCTCATCCTGCCAGGTGCGCGACCGGCGTACGGCGTCGGCGGAGCGCCGCGATCCGGTCGATGACGACGCCGACGATCAGGGCGATGACGACGCCGATGGCGGCGCTGAGGAGGGGCTGGTCGTGCAGCCACGCGCCCGCGAGCAGCCCGATCGCGAGACTGAACACGCTCCAGCTCACACCGGCGATGAGGCTCAGCGGGAGGAACCGTCGCCACGGGAATCCGAGCGCTCCGGCGGACATGTTCACCGCGACGCGTCCGATCGGGATGTAGCGGGCGCCCAGGATCAGCGTGGCGCTGCGACGGTCCAGCGCACGCTGCGCGTAGGCGAAGGCGGCGGCGACGCGGGGGCGCCGCATCCAGGCGAACCGCGTCGTGCCCAGTCGGCGCCCGATGAGGAACGCGATGTTGTCGCCGATCGCGGCGCCCAGGGCGGCGACGGCACCCAGCAGCACGATGTCGCCGTCGCCGGTGGACGCGGCGACGGCCGCCGCGGCGACGAGGACCGTCTCGCTCGGGACCGGCGGGAAGAACCCGTCGATCACGGTCACCGCGAACAGCACGGCGTACAGCCAGGGGGAGGCGATCGCCTGCAGGATGAGGTCGTTGAGGATGTCCACTCCGGCACCGTAAGCAGGGGGTGGGGAGAGGAGCATCACTCCGGGGTATCGCCTCGGTCACCCTGGAGAGGGATATCCGTGCCGGGCGTCGCCACAGGCAGGGCGGCATATACTGGTTGGCTGGCCGCTCGGCCATCACCTCCTCCCGAACGAACGGACGTCCGCTGTGCTTGCCGTGCACGACCTCGAGATCCGCGTTGGCGCGCGCCTGCTGATGGAGAACGTCTCGTTCCGTGTGTCCGATGGCGACAAGATCGGCCTCGTCGGACGCAACGGTGCGGGCAAGACGACGCTCACCAAGGTGCTCGCCGGCGACGTGCTGCCCTCGGGTGGCACCGTCACCCGTTCCGGCGAGCTCGGCTACCTGCCGCAGGATCCCCGTTCGGGCAATCCGGAAGACCTCGCCCGTACCCGGATCCTCGACGCCCGCGGCCTCGGCCAGCTCAACCTCGGCATGACGGAGGCCTCGCTCGCGATGGGGTCCGACGACCCCGCGGTCGCTGCCAAGGCGATGAAGCGCTACGCCGCGCTCACCGAGAAGTTCGAGGCGCAGGGCGGCTACGCGGCCGAGGCGGAGGCGGCCTCGATCGCGCACAACCTCTCGCTGCCGGACCGCATCCTCGACCAGCCGCTGTCGACCCTCTCCGGAGGCCAGCGCCGGCGCATCGAGCTCGCCCGCATCCTCTTCTCCGACGCGCAGACGATGATCCTCGACGAGCCCACCAACCACCTCGACGCGGACAGCGTGGTGTGGCTGCGCGAGTTCCTCAAGAACTACAAGGGCGGGCTGATCGTCATCAGCCACGATGTCGAGCTCGTGGGCGAGACCGTCAACCGGGTGTTCTACCTCGACGCCAACCGCCAGGTCATCGACATCTACAACATGAACTGGAAGAACTATCTGCGGCAGCGCGCTGCGGACGAGGAGCGTCGCAAGAAGGAGCGGGCCAACGCCGAGAAGAAGGCGACGACGCTGCAGCAGCAGGCGGCGCGCTTCGGGGCGAAGGCGTCGAAGGCGGCAGCAGCGCACCAGATGCTCGCGCGTGCCGAGAAGCTCCTCTCCGGGCTGGAGGACGTGCGTCAGGAGGACCGCGTCGCGAAGCTGCGGTTCCCGAAACCCGCCCCCTGCGGCAAGACCCCGCTCATGGCCTCCGGGCTGTCGAAGTCGTACGGCTCGCTGGAGATCTTCACCGACGTCGACCTCGCGATCGACCGCGGTTCCAAGGTCGTCGTGCTCGGTCTCAACGGTGCGGGCAAGACGACGCTGCTGCGCATGCTCGCGGGGGTCGACCAGCCGGACACCGGCCAGCTCGAGCCCGGACACGGCCTCAAGGTCGGGTACTACGCGCAGGAGCACGAGAACCTCGACGTCAGCCGCTCGGTCCTGGAGAACATGGTGTCGGCCGCTCCGCACATCACGGAGACGGAGGCCCGCAAGGTCCTCGGCTCCTTCCTGTTCACCGGCGACGACGTCCTCAAGCCGGCGGGTGTGCTGTCCGGTGGCGAGAAGACCCGGCTGTCGCTGGCGACGCTCGTCGTGTCGTCCGCGAACCTCCTCCTGCTCGATGAGCCCACGAACAACCTCGATCCGGCCTCGCGCGAGGAGATCCTCGGGGCGCTGGCCCACTACGAGGGTGCGGTGGTGCTCGTGTCGCACGACCCCGGCGCGGTGCAGTCGCTGAACCCCGAGCGGGTCCTCATCCTGCCCGACGGCGTCGAGGACATCTGGAGCCAGGAGTACCAGGACCTCATCGAGCTCGCGTAGCGGGTCGTGGCATAGTCGGAGGATGGCGGAGCACCCGATCCTTCCTCCCTCGGAACTCGCGACGTGGTTGCGCGTGCAGCCCACCCTCACCGGGACAGCTCCGCCGTTGCACCTCGACGACCTTCCGGACGATCCGGTGCTGCTCTTCCGGGAGTGGCTCCGCGAGGCGGCGGCGGCCGGCGTCCCCGAACCGCACGCGGCGACGCTGGCGACGGTGGACGCCGACGGCATCCCTGACGCGCGCACGCTGATCCTCAAGGACGTCGACGCGCGCGGCTGGGCGTTCGCCGGGGCCCGGTCCTCCCGGAAGGCCGCGCAGCTCGGTGCGCGTCCGGCGGCGGCGCTGAACCTCTGGTGGCAGCCGCAGCGGCGCGCGGTCCGAGTCCGAGGAACCGTGGAGGAGGCGTCGGCGACCGAGAGCGACGCCGACCTCGCGGCCCGCTCCGAGAGCGCACGCGGGGGTCTGCGACCGGGGGACTGGGTGCTGTGGCGGGTGGTTCCGACGCGGGTCGAGTTCTGGCAGGGGGCGTCCGACCGGAACCACACCCGGATCGTCTACCGTCGTGTCGACGGCCGCTGGCAGCTCCCCGCCCCCGCGCCCGATTCCCCCTCCGCCCCTTCCTCCGCCGCCGTCCCCGGCTCCCTGGTGCGTTAACGCCCCCTTTCCCCACGCGGGCGGCCCGTTTCCGATCCCGCACGGTCGTCCCGCGCGGGATCAAAAAGGGGCGTCCCGGCGCTGCCGCACGCCCGTTTCTGATCCCGCAACCGCGGCGCACGCGGATGCGGGATGGAAAACGGTCACGGGAGCTCGAGGTGAGGGGACTTTTTGAGCTCGGCAGGGCGGGCGGAGGGGAGGGAGGGGAGGGTGAGACCCGGGGTGAGAGGGGGTGGAACGGAGAGTGGCGGGGTGGCACACTGTAGCGATCTGCTCGCCGGAGGGGGACGACCACATGCGCAGGGCACGACGTCGGACACTCGTCGCCGCGCTCGCGCTGGTCCTCGGAGTCGCCGGAGCGGTGGGCACCGCGGCTCCGGCTCTCGCGGCCGCCCCCGTCGGCGGACCGACGACGCCGGGCATCTGGGGGTATCACACCGTCACGTTCGAGTCTCTCGGCAGCACCGTCGCACAGGTCGCCGTCGCCGACGGAGGGCTGGCGCCGCGGCAGCCCGCCCCGACGTCCGCGGAGGGACCGTTCGACGGCTGGGTCACGGGACCCGCCGGTGCCGAGGAGCCCTTCCGGTTCGAGAGCACGGTCATCACGACGGACCTCGTCGTCCGAGCCACCTTCGCGGACACGTGGGTCGTGCAGTTCCTCGCCGGTCCTGCGGGAGCGGATGCAGAACGCATCATCGACGCCGATGAAGTGCGGGACGGCGAGCCCTTGGGCGAGATCGCTCCCGATGTCGCCGAGGTGCCGGACGGAAAGGTCTTCACGGGGGAGTGGTACCGCGAGGACGACCCGACCCGGAGCCCGTACGACTTCGCGACCCCGGTCACCGGGAACTTCCGGCTGGTGCCGATCCTCGTCTCCGGTTTCGCGGTGTCCTTCGTGACGGACGGTACCGCGGTGACCCCGGAGTTCGTCGTCGAGCCCGACACGGCCTTCACCGCAGCGGATCTCGCGGCTGTCCCACCCCCGACCCGCACGGGCTACACGTTCACGCAGTGGTGGGCGGATGCCGCGCGATCGCAGCCCGTCGACCTCCCGCTGACGGACACCACCACGCTCTACGCGGGGTGGCAGGGGCAGGACGTCGAGTACCACGTGAGCTATTGGCTGGAGAAGCCGAACGTCGTTCCCGAGTCCTACCCGTCCCCGGTGTTCACCGCGGCGGGCGCCGCACCCCCGGCGTGGACCGACGACGACGGGAGGCTCAGCGACGCCCAGTTGGCGGATCCGGCGAACTTCCTCTTCCTCGATGACATCGCCTCCTCGGCGACCGCGGGTTCTACCGTCGGGGGCCCGACCGCGAAGGACGACCTCCCGACGCTCATCAAGGAGCTCGTGCGCGCGCAGCTCGACCCCGCCGTCGTGCAGTCCGATCCGCTCACCTTCGCCGACCTGGCGGTGAGTCAACAGGACGTCACGGTGCAGGGCGACGGGTCGACGGTGGTGAACGTCTATCTGACGCGGGCGCTGTGGCGCACGGACTTCCGGCTCATCGCCCCGGGGAGCTCGGCCAATGTCCCCGCCGCGTGCGCCGCCGCGGGCACCTACGACATCACCATGGATGTCGGCGGCAACACCTACTTCGCGTCGACCGTGTCCGGTGGCGCGCAGCTGCTCGGCACGTTCTCGGTGCGCGAGAAGATCGGTTTCGACATGCAGGCCGCGGGCGTGGCACCGGTGCCGTTGTCGCAGACCGACGGGTCCGGGATGATCACCGTCTACGACGCCGGGACGGAGAATCAGAGCTGCGTCCTCCGCGGTTGGGGACCCCAGCAGTTCACGCCGCTGATCTTCACCGCGGTCTACACCGGTGCGGGTGCGGATGCCGGGTCCGTCGATCTCGCCGGACGCACCACGACCATGACCGGCAAGATGGCGGCCGCGTCCACGCAGAACCTCACGCAGCGGTTCGAGTACGCCGAGGCTCTCGACCAGGGTCAGTCGGCGCCGGATGTCGTCCTCGCGCCGGACGGCACCCCGAACGACCCGCTGCGGGTGGAGACGCTGTACGCCAACAACAAGACCGCCGTGCGCGCCGCCGTCCCCGCCGGTCACCAGGTCTTCGAGCAGTACCGGAGCGCCTGGTACTGGGCGTCGACCGGCGATCGGCAGGTGGCGAGCGTCATCGACGGGTTCACGTCGTACGTCGGGTACGGCACCGGAACGAACACCCAGGGCAACTACTTCCAGCTGGACCAGCCGTCCGGACGGCTCTATCAGCTCAACAACAGCGGGAACGTCAACGACAGATACCGGTACCAGTTCTACAGCCGCAACACGTATGCGCTCAGCTTCGTGACGGGTGGCGGCACAGCGATCCCCGCCGTCACGGGCATCCCCTTCGAGACCTCGCTCGAGGCGTCGGCGCCTGCCGACCCCACCCGGGGTCGCGATGTCTTCCTCGGCTGGTACACCGACTCCCAGTTCAACGTGCCGTTCACGTTCGACGGAGCGACGATGCCGGCCAGCAACCTGGTGCTCTAAGCGCGGTGGCTGACGGATCCGCACACGGTCCGATTCTACGACCATCCCTCCAGCCCGGAGCCCATCGACGAGCTGACGCAGACGGTCGAGGACCAGGGGATGGCGACCACTCCGGATCCGTTGCCCCCGCAACCGGACGGCCAGACGTTCCTCGGCTGGTACCAGCGGACGACAGCAGGCTTCTTCGTGCCGTATGACTTCGACACGCCGGTCGGCGCCGACCTCGAGCTCTACGCCCGGTGGCAGCAGCCGGAGGCCGCTCCCTTCACCCTCCACTACGACGGGGACGGCAACACCGGCGGCACCGTGCCGACGGATCCGCTCGGCTACGACGCCGGATCGAGCGCGATCGTCGTGGACGGAGCGGGACTGACCCGGGGTGACGAGGTCTTCGTCGGCTGGCGCATCGCGACGATCGCGGCGGCGCGCATCATCACGAGCCCCGTGGCGGCTGACGGACTCTTCCAGGCGGGACACACGGTGCGCTTCGCAGGACGAGACATCACGCTCACCGCCGTGTACTCCGATCCGTCTCCCTCGTTCGCCGTGACCTTCCAGGAGAACGGCGGGGCCGACGGCACCGTCACCTGGGATGGGCCTCCGGAGGCGTCCATCACGTATCCCGGAGCATTCGACCTGCTCTTCCGAGGTCCCGGGACCACGTTCCTCGGGTGGTCGGCGTCCGCGGACGCGACGGTCGCCGATCCCGCGTTCGACCGGCTCAGCATCTCGACGCTCACCGCCGACCTCGTCCTCTACGCCGTCTGGGAGGACGCCCCCGTGCCGCCGACGCCCACTCCGCCCTCGAACGGCTCCGGAGCGGACCCTGGCGGCGGCCGTCTGCCCCGCACCGGTGGGGACCCGTGGGGCACGTTGCTGCTCGGGACCCTCCTGTTCGCCACGGGGCTCGTGGCGATGACGGCACGGCGCCGACGGGGTCGGGGCTGACGATCCCCGGCCCGCTCAGCGGGCGTCGAGCAGTTCGTCCTCGGCGTCCGCGTCGCGGTCGCGGCGTTTCGGCGCCTTCACCGGTGCCGGCTTCCCCTCGACCTCTTCGCGGTGCTTCACGATCTCCGTGCGGATGATGTATCCGATGAAGATGAAGCCCATGATGGCGAACAGGATCCACTGGATCGCATAGGACAGGTGCGGACCCGGGTCGTCGGTGGGGGACTCGAAGCCACCCAGTGCCGTGTCGGCGGCGGGCTGCTCCTCGACCAGGCGTCCGTAGGTGCCGGTGATCACGTCGTCCCCGACGAGGTCGGCGATGGACGGGAGGTGGATCGTGGGCACCTGGCCCTCCGGAGCCCCGCGTCCGGACCCGGGAAGCGGCTCGCCGGGACGCAGGCGGACGGTCACCGTGACCTCGCCGGACGGCGGCGACGGAACGGCGTCCGGGAGCTGCCCCTCGCCCGGGGGCACCCAGCCGCGGTCGACGATGAGCACACGGCCGTCCGCGTCACGGAAAGGGACCAGCACCTCGAACGCGCTCGTTCCGCCGTGGGGACGGTTGCGGACCAGAAGCTGCTCGTCGGCGAGGTACTCGCCCTGCAGCGTGACGGGGCGCCATTCGTCTGCGGGGTCGAGCTCGTCGTCGGCGACCACGTCGGCGAGGGGGACGGCCGGCGCGTCGTAGTTCTGCTCCACGAGCGCGATCTGCTCGGCCCTGGACTCGTTCCGCTCGAACTGCCAGTTCGACAGGAAGACGCAGGCGATCGCGAAGCCGATGGCGATGAGGACGTACACGCCCCAGCGGGTCAGGCGGTTGCTCATGAGGAGGGCACCCCGTCTCGAACCGTCACCGGGAAGTCCCGCGCGGCCAGGTAGTCGTGGAGGAAGCCGACGTGCTCATCGCACGCCAGCCAGATCTTCTCGCGGTCGGCGGCGTGGATGCGCGGGTTGCGCCAGACGACCTGCTTCGTGGCCGCGCTCCGGCATCCGGCGCGCGAGCAGATGAGCTCGCTCATCGGTCCGTGCGGCCTTCGCGGATGGTGATGACGTCGGGGGCGGTCTCCGGAGCGAGCGACGGTGCGGGGGGCGCGTCGATCTCGCGCAGCGGCGACTCGGCGGCGGTCTCCGTGCTGTCGCTGCCGGCGTTGGCGAAGACGACCGCGATGTACGGGAGGACAGCGGCGGCCAGCGCGAAGACCCATGTCCACCAGCCGAAGGGCTGCACGAAGAACATCAGCCCGAAGCAGACGATGCGGATCGTCATCGTGAGGGCGTACCGGCGCACACGGTGGTCACCCTCATCCCGCGGGGACTGCGGCAGTGAGGTGACGGCCGGGACTCGACGTGCGCTCTTCACGATGGTTCCAGCCTACGCCGCCGTGGCGACATCGGCATGCCCGGGCGAGGCGTCAGCTCGCGAAGACGAACGGCAGGGTGAAGGCGCCGAAGACGACGAGGCCGATGATCGTCGACACGATGGTGAAGACCAGCACGCCGATCATGACGTAGCCGAGGATGAGCCCGGCGATCGCCATGCCGCGGCCTCCGAGACCGGGGGTGCGACGGATCTGCCCGAGCGCCATGTGACCGGTGATCACGGCCGCGATCGAGGCGAGCATCGGCACGATCGCCCAGAACAGCACGACACCGGCGATGCCGCAGACGAGGGAGGTGATCGCGAGGCCGCTGGTCGGGCGGGCAGGCGCAGCCCCATACGGCTGCGGGGCCGCGTACTGCTGAGGGGCCGAATACTGCTGAGGGGGCGAGTACTGCTGCGGCGCGGCATGCGCCGGGGGAGTCTGCGGGAATCCCGGGTACGCAGGCGAGGAGCCGGGGGCCGATGGGAGGGCCGGGGGCTGCTCACCCGACGGACCGGAGATACGGGGATCGCTCACTCTGATGCCTTTCGTCGCCCTCAGAGTCCCAGCCCGCCCCTCGTCTGTCAAACGGCCGTCGTGAAGGCGAGAGAGCAACGTCGCTAGGATCGATCACGGTTCGGATTCCCGGCCCTCGACCCCAGACCCAGGAGTGTCCCATGAGCGCGGAGCGCGTCGTCCTCGTCACCGGAGGCAACCGCGGCATCGGCCGCGCCATCGCCGAGCGCTTCGTGCGGGAGGGCTACCGGGTGGCGGTGACCGCTCGCAGCGGCGAGGGTCCGGAGGGCACCCTGACGGTGCGCGCCGACGTCACGGACGCCGCCGCTCTCGACGCGGCCTTCACCGAGGTGGAGCAGCAGCTCGGCCCGGTGGAGATCGTCGTCGCCAACGCGGGCATCACCAAGGACACCCTGCTCATGCGCATGAGCGAGGACGACTTCGACAGCGTCGTGGCGACGAACCTCGGCGGCACGTTCCGCGTCGTCAAGCGGGCCTCGAAGGGGATGCTGCGAGCGCGGTTCGGACGGGTCATCCTCATCTCCAGCGTCGTGGGCCTCTACGGCTCCGCGGGGCAGACGAACTACGCCGCCTCGAAGAGCGCGCTGGTCGGTTTCGCCCGCTCGCTCACGCGCGAGCTCGGCGGACGCGGCATCACCGCCAACGTGGTGGCACCCGGCTTCATCGAGACCGACATGACCGCGGAACTCCCCGAGGAGACGCAGAAGCAGTACAAGGCGAACATCCCCGCCGGACGTTTCGCGACGCCGGATGAGGTCGCAGGCGTCGTGACCTGGCTGGCGAGCGACGACGCCGGCTACATCTCGGGCGCCGTCATCCCGGTCGACGGCGGTCTCGGCATGGGGCACTGAGCCCGGCTCTTCCCGTCAACGATCGATCGCGCGCACGAGGAGCTCGGCGAAACGCTCGGGCGCCGAGAACTGGGGCCAGTGCGCGGAGCCGATCCGGACGACCTCGGCGTCGTCGATCGCCCCGTACTCTTCCGCGTACGGACCCCACTGGCTGATCACGGCATCGAAGGCGTCCTGATCCAGCCCTCCCATCAGCAGGGTGACCGGGATGCGGTACCGCGCCGGGTCGCTCAGAGCGAGCTCGTCCGTCGGCACGCGCGCGGGCACGCTGTGGGTGAGCGGGGCCGTCCTCGCGCGGGTCTCGTCGTCCAGATCGTGCACGTCCTCGTCGGGGAAGAAGCCCCAGCCCGGGAACGGGACGACGCCGTCCTGCACCGGGAACTCGCTGATGCCCGAGCCCGGGGGTGGGGGCACGGTGTCGACGAAGACGACCCTGGCCACGCGGTCAGGTCGTGCGTCGGCGACTCCCCAGGCGACATTGCCTCCGCCACTGTGCCCGACGACCACCACATCGCCCTCCGCGGCATCGACGGCGGCTACCGCGGCGGCGACCCAGTCCTCGATACCGATACCCGCCGCTGTCTTCGCAGACGCGTCGAGCCCGGGCATGGTCAGCGGGCGAGGGCGGTGGCCGGCGCGCTCGAGGGCGGGCACGACGTCGTCCCAGCTGGAGGCGTCGAGCCAGAGGCCGGGGATGAGGATGATGTCCATGATCCGACCGTAGACCCGGCCCCGGACATCGGCCAGGGTCAGGGGAGCAGAGGGATGACCGTCCCGAGGTCGATCGGGCCGATGACAAGGCTCGCGGACTCGCGGACGGCGGGCTTGGCGTTGAAGGCGAGGCCCAGGCCGGCGACCGCCATCATCGGGAGGTCGTTGGCGCCGTCGCCGATCGCGATGGTCGCATGCGGCGCCACGCGGAGCTCCTCGGCCCAGGTGCGCAGCCAGAAGGCCTTGGCCGTGCCGTCCACGATGTCACCGTCCACCCGGCCCGTGAGCGCGCCGTCGGCGACCTCGAGGCGGTTCGCGCGCCAGCGGTCCACGCCGAGTCCCGGTGCGACCTCGTCGAGGATCTCGTGGAACCCGCCCGAGACCACGCCGACGACTCCGCCCCGTGCGTGCACGGCGGCGGTGAGGTCGCGGACGCCCGGGGTCGGCTCCACGCGGGCGCGAACGCGGGCGAACGCCTCGACGGGAACGCCCGCGAGAGCAGCGACCCGGGAGCGGAGGCTCGTCGCGAAGTCGATCTCCCCGCGCATCGCGGCTTCGGTGGCCGCCTGCACCTCGGCCCGACGCCCGGCCTCCTCTGCGAGGAGCTCGATCACCTCGTTCCGGATGAGCGTGGAATCGGCATCGAGGACGACGAGGAATCGCGCGGTGGTCACCCCCCGAGCCTAGCGACCCGGGGGACCGGAGCCCGTGCCGCATGACGCGTCAGCGTTCGATGAACACGCCCTTGCCCACGACCGTGATCCCCGACTCCGTGACCGTGAACCCGCGGGCGAGATCGCGTTCACGGTCGACTCCGACCGTCGCGCCGTCGGCGAGGACCACGTTCTTGTCGAGGATCGCGCGGTGCACGCGGGCACCCTGTCCGACGTGCACGTGATCGAACACCACGGAGTCCGTGATGGTCGAGCCGCCGCCGGCCAGGGTCCACGGCCCCACGACGCTGCGTTCGAGGTGCGTGCCGGAGAGCACCGACCCCAGCGAGACGATCGAGTCGATGGCGTTGCCGATCCGCCCCACCGAGTCGCGGACGAACTTCGCCGGCGGGGAGTTGACCGCCTGCGAGTGGATCGGCCACTCCATGTTGTAGAGGTTGAAGATCGGGAGCGTCGAGATCAGGTCCCGGTGCGCGTCGAAGAACGAGTCGATCGTCCCCACGTCGCGCCAGTAGGAGCGGTCGCGCGGCGACGACCCCGGGACCTCGTTCTGCTTCATGTCGTAGTAGCCGGCCTCGCCGCGGTCGACGAAGTACGGGACGATGTCGCCGCCCATGTCGTGGCTCGACGTGGGCAGCTCCCCGTCGGCCTCGACGGCCGCGATCAGGGCGTCGGTGTCGAAGATGTAGTTGCCCATCGAGGCCAGGACCTCGTGCGGGGAGTCCGCGAGACCCGTGGCGTCGGTCGGCTTCTCCAGGAACTGGCGGATCCGCCCGGATTCCGGGTCGGCGTCGATGACCCCGAACTGGGACGCCAGAGCGAGCGGCTGACGGATGCCGGCGACCGTCGCCTTCGCGCCGGACTCGATGTGCGCCTCGAGCATCTGCCGGAAGTCCATCCGATAGACGTGGTCGGCACCGATCACGACGACGATGTCGGGCTTCTCGTCGTTGATCAGGTTCATGCTCTGCAGGATCGCGTCGGCGGAGCCGGAGAACCAGCGCTTGCCCAGGCGCTGCTGGGCCGGGACCGAGGTCACGTACGAATCGAGCAGGGCCGACATGCGCCAGGTCTGGGAGATGTGCCGGTCGAGGCTGTGCGACTTGTACTGCGTGAGCACGACGATCTGTCTCAGCCCGGAGTTGATGAGGTTCGAGATGGCGAAGTCGATCAGGCGGTACTGGCCGCCGAACGGGACGGCGGGTTTTGCGCGGTCGGCCGTCAGCGGCATGAGTCGCTTGCCCTCGCCGCCAGCGAGGATGATCCCGAAGACCTTCTTTGGAGCGGACATGGGTCCACCATAGATCCCGTCCGGCGCGGGGAACTAGCATCTGGACAACCCGCTCGATAGCGTCTAGGCATGCGAGTCGAGATGATCACCAAGGAGTATCCGCCGGAGATCTACGGAGGCGCGGGTGTGCACGTCGCCGAACTCGTCTCCGCACTGCGTCGGGACATCGATGTGACGGTGCGTGCGTTCGGCGCGCCGCGCGACGAGGAGGGCACCTTCGCCTACCGCGCTCCCGAGAGCCTCTCCGCCGCCAACCCGGCGCTGCAGACGCTCGGAACGGACCTGGAGATCGTGTCGGCCATCGCGGGCGCCGACGTCGTGCACAGCCATACCTGGTACGCGAACTTCGCAGGACACCTCGCCTCCCAGCTCCATGGGATCCCGCACGTGCTCACGGCGCACAGCCTCGAGCCGCTGCGGCCGTGGAAGGCCGAGCAACTCGGGGGCGGCTACGCCGTGTCGAGCGGTATCGAGAAGCTCGCCTACGAGAACGCCGCCGCGGTGATCGCGGTGAGTGCCGGCATGCGCGCGGACATCCTCCGCAGCTATCCGCAGGTCGACCCCGCGCGGGTCCGGGTGATCCACAACGGGATCGATGTGGAGCGCTGGCGTCCGGTCCAGGATCGAGCTTTCCTCTCCTCGATCGGCATGGATCCTGACCGACCCTCGGTGGTCTTCGTCGGACGCATCACGCGGCAGAAGGGTCTGCCCTACCTCCTGCAGGCGGCACGGCTGCTGCCGCCCGAGGTCCAGCTCATCCTCTGCGCCGGTGCTCCGGACACGCCGGAGATCATGGCGGAGGTCCAGGAGGGGGTGCGGCTGCTGCAGCAGACCCGAGAGGGCGTGGTGTGGATCGAGCGGATGCTGCCGCGGGACGAGCTGTCGGCGATCCTGGCCGCAGCGACCACCTTCGTCTGCCCCTCCGTCTACGAGCCGCTCGGGATCGTGAACCTCGAGGCCATGGCCTGCGGAGCGGCCGTCGTGGGAACGGCGACCGGCGGCATCCCCGAGGTCGTCGACGACGGCGTGACGGGCCGGCTGGTCCCCATCGAGCAGGTGCAGGACGGTACGGGCACACCGACCGACCCCGACCGCTTCATCGCCGATCTCGCGGCAGTCCTCACCGAGGTCGCCACGGATCCGGCGCGGGCGCGGGAGTACGGGGAGGCCGGTCGGGAGAGGGCCCGCGCGAAGTTCAGCTGGGGCGCGATCGCCGACGAGACGCGCGCGCTCTACGCAGAGCTGTCCGCCTGAGCCGATAGGCTTTCGGTATGCCGATCGCTCTGGAGTTCACCGACGTCGTCGTGCGCCGAGAGGGGCGCAACATCATCGATCACGTGACCTGGCAGGTCTCGGACGATCAGCGATGGGTGATCCTCGGGCCGAACGGTGCGGGGAAGACGACCCTGCTGCAGCTCGCCGACACGCTGATGCACCCCACCTCGGGCACGGTCACCATCCTCGGCGAGACACTCGGACGCGCCGACGTCTTCGAGATCCGTCCGCGGATCGGGTTCGCGTCGTCCGCCATGGCCAAGCGCATCCCGCGCGACGAGACGGTGCTCAACACCGTCCTGACGGCGGCGTACTCCGTGCTCGGGCGCTGGAACGAGAGCTACGAGGACATCGACGAGCGGCGTGCGCTGCGCGTGCTGGGCGACTGGCGTCTCGCGCACCTCGCCGACCGCACCTTCGGCACGCTGAGCGACGGCGAGCAGAAGCGCGTGCAGATCGCCAGGGCGGTCATGACGGACCCGGAGCTCCTGCTGCTCGACGAGCCGACGGCCTCGCTCGACCTCGGGTCGCGCGAGGAGCTGCTGGCTCTGCTCGGCGGCTATGCGTCGGCGCCGACGACGCCCGCGATGCTCATGGTGACCCATCACGTCGAGGAGATCCCCGTCGGGTTCACGCACGTGCTGCTGATCCGCGACGGTGCCGTGGTCGCCGCGGGCCCGATCGCCGAGACGCTCACCGCGGATGCCCTGGGCGAGACCTTCGGGATGCCGATCGCGCTCAGCAGCGAGGACGGGCGCTACTCCGCCCGCGCCGCCTCCTGACCTCGGTCCCCGTGGGTCACTGAGTTCGGTCCCCGCTGGGTTACTGAGCTTGTCGAAGTACTGGTAGAATCGATCCTTGGTGCGTTCGGCACCACAGACTTCCCTCGTCCCTGGCACAATCCAGGGCAGCAACAAAGGAATCCCATGAAGACTGACATTCACCCCGAGTACAAGGCTGTCGTGTTCCGCGACCTGGGTTCGGGCGAGACCTTCCTCACCCGCTCCACCGTCACGAGCGACAAGACGATCGAGCTGGACGGCGTGGAGTACCCGGTGATCGACGTCGAGATCTCGTCGGCCTCGCACCCCTTCTACACGGGCAAGCAGCGCATCATGGACTCGGCCGGCCGCGTCGAGAAGTTCAACCAGCGCTTCAAGGGCTTCGGCGGCTCCTCCAAGTAAGACCGCCCACGAAGGCCCCGTACTCCTCGGAGTGCGGGGCCTTCGTCATGCGCGGGGTGGGCGAGTCGCTCAGACGTCGATGACGATGCGTCCGCGCTCGATGCGGCCCGGCGGATCTCCGGGGGTCGGCGCCGGGGCCGTGCGCCGGGTCTGCCGGTCTCGCTCCTGGCCGGCCTCGTGCGCGGTGGGGGACCACACCGCGTCGAAGACGCCGACCAGCCCTCCGGACCCGGCCTGCTCGTACTTCTCCTCGACGGGACGACGGGAGAGGGAATGCCGGATGCCCACGAAGAACAGCACCGGCCCCGTGCCGAGCACGAGGACGATCGTGGTCCACCCGAGCAGATGCTCCATGGCCCCAGGATAGATCGCGGAGCGCGGCGGTGACATCCGTCGCGCGGCGGAGGTCAGCGGAGGCGGCGTCCGTGGGCGAGGTCGATCAACCGCTCCAGCACGGGCCCCGTCCGCAGGCCGTTGTGCTCATGCTCGCTCGTCACCCACGGGGTCACACCGGGGAGGAGGCGGGCGGTCTCCAACGAGAACTCCAGGGGCACATACACGTCGTTCACGTACACGGCGGCCGCGCCCGTCGCCCCGGAGGCGGCGAGGGCGGCGGTGTCGTAGATCCGCGGCCAGGGGTGCTCCGCCAGGATGGACGTCACCTCGCGCCAGGGCTGCAGCGCCGGGACGGTGTCGGCCCACTCGCGGCGGATGTGCTCGCCCGTGAAGAGGGTCGGATCGTCGCGGAAGTCCGTCGGCTCGACGCGCTCGGCGGACCACCGCGTGGTGTGCCCGTTCGCATAGCTCGACTCATGGAACGCGTAGTACAGCGGGTTGCGGCCGCCGAAGGGCATGGCGTGCTGGAGGTCGTGCCGGAAGGCGTTGGACGCGGGATCCCGCTCCAGCAAGGACCAGACCGTCTGCCAGCCGTCGTCGGTGCCGAGCGCGGAGCCGACGGAGCGCAGGCGCGAAGGCGACACGACCTCGCCGTCGGGAAGGACGAGCTCACCGGCGTCCGCGAGATCGACCAGGCGTCGCATGACGTCGCGGTGCTCCGGGAAGCGCCGGTAGTACCGCTCGGAGGCCGTGCGCATCTTGTCGAAGCAGAGCGCGTACACCTCGTCCGGATCGCGCTCGACCGTGCTGAGACCGCCGGTGATGAAGACGTCGTCGAGGGAATCCGCGTGGGTGGACAGGTAGGCCAGCGTCGTGAAGCCGCCGAACGACTGACCGAGGACGCTCCAGGTCGATGCCCCCAGATGCTCGCGCAGTGCCTCGCAGTCGCGCACGATGGCATCCGCACGCAGGTGCGTCAGGTGCTCGGCGACGGCTTCGGCGCCCTGCGCGAGGTCGCCGTCGCCGACGGGGGAGGAGAGGCCGGTGCCGCGCTGGTCCAGGAGTACGAGCCGATAGTGCGCGAGGGCCTGATCCAGCCACGCCGGTGCCGTGGAGGCGTGGAAGGGGCGCGGCGCCTCGTGGCCCGGCCCGCCCTGCAGGAAGACCAGATAGGGGAGGGCCTCGCCGCCCTCGCGTGCCACCACGCGGGCGAACACGTCGATCGTGCGCGTGTCTGCCGGGTCGTCCCACACGAGGGGGACCGTGAGCGTGTGGTCCTCGAGCACAAGGTCGAGCAGGCGGCGGCGGATGACAGTGGTCATGGTCACATCACATTCCCGATGTAGGAGTATTTCACGAAGACCTCGGCGGCGATGCCGGACTCGTCGAGGACTCCCTGGACGGCCGTCATCATGTAGTTCGAGTCCCAACCCATGTAAAGGAAGTGCGTGTCGTCGAGGTCGTCCCACTGCCCCTTCCACGCCTTGTCGCGGTAGATCGGTCCGCCGTGGGTCGCGCAGTAGGCCAGAGCGGCCTCGGTCGTGTCGGTCCAAGCCCGACGGAACACGCGATTGAACAGGTGCTTGACGTCGTACACCTCCCACCGCTCGCCGCGGTATTCCACGTAGTCGAACTCGCGCTCCCACCCCGCGGGCCAGCCGCGGCGGCGGACGGCGTCGAGGATCGGGGTGAGGCCGTCGTCGTCGATCTCGGGCAGTGCGGGTCGTGCCCACACGCGGACGAGGTCGGCCGTCAGCGCCACCGTGCGTGCGGTGATGGCCGCCGTGCCCCAGGATTCCTGTGCGGCGAGGGCGCGGGTTGCCGGCACCGCGCTGCGGGCGTAGGCCTCATCGCGTTTGGCGGGGAAGGAAGCGCCGAACACCCGCTCCGTCAGCCCCTGCTCCAGGAGCGTGAGGTTGCCGAGGGTCGGTGCGAGGGCGCGGTGGCTGTTCTGCTCGTCCTCGGAGTATTCGCTCCAGGGGCGCACGCCGTCGCCGGACCAGGCGTCGCCGGGCACGGCGGGCACGATGTGCTCGACGTCGAAGCCGTCCACGTCGTCGACGCCCTCGAGCCGGCCGAGCACGTAGGCCGGATACGGCAGCTCGCTGTACTTGAGCACGGCGCTGACCCGCTCGTCGGAGGGGGTGATCCGCGCGATGGCACGGGCGAGGGCGTCGTGTCCGTCGCGACGGGCACGACAGAGCCGGGCGATGAGTCGCTCGGCAGGGAGATTCACGAGCGCGCGGCGCAGGAACATCGCCTGCAGCCACTCGAGCGTCTCGATGAGCTGGGCTCGGTCGATCAGCCCGCGCGCGTGATCGCTGTAGGCGCTCATGATCAGCGGGTACGAGGAGCGTCCGAACGTGTTCACGTACCCCAGTTGCCGCGCGATCTCGGGGTCCTGCTCCTTCGTCGGATCGAGGAGGATGCCGTAGATCTCCGCATAGTGCCGCCACGTCTCGGCGTCGGCCTGGAGGTGGGCGACGTCGACGCGCGGGAACGACTGGCGGAAGGCGCTGTACACGCCGTGCTCTCCGTTCGCCGCCACCTCCCGCCCCGTCACGAGTACGAGATAGTGGCGCCAGAACGCGCCGATCGCCTCGCCCGTGTGCTGCTCGATCGGCAGCCAGAACCGGGCTTCCACGTCCAGCTGCTCGGCATGGTTCAGCCCCATGAGGATGTAGTTGTGGATCAGCTCGTGATCCCGCAGCGGCTCGCCGGTGGAGTTCAGGCTCTCGAAGATCTGCTGCGCGTTGGCCTGGGCGCCGAGCGTGATCGAGACGTGCTCCAGTCGCTGCAGCCCCTGCCAGATGAACGGCACCTCGTCGGCATGGATCTGGCTGCGGAAGAATGCGTAGTTGTCGTCGAAGCGCGACTCCCGGTCGAGGTCGTCGCGGCGATCGAGCACGACCGACTCGTAGAGATCGGCCCAGGCGTCGTGCGGACGGAGCTTCGTGCGCTCGGGATCGTCGGGGCGGACCAGCACGCGGGCCAGGTCGGCGGCGAGCTCCGGATCGCGGTCGCGCACCGAGTGATGCAGCGCGGCGACGAGGAGCATGAGCGTGGTGAGGCGCTGCTGCCCGTCGATGAGGATGAGGTCGGCGTCCGGACCGGAGCCGTCCTCGGCGGAGAGGATCGAACCGATGAAGTGGCGATGCGCGTCGTCTTCCGCGGCCACCGCCCTGACGTCGGAGAGGAGCCGCTCGCAGCCGCCGATGTCCCAACGGTACTGCCGCTGGTAGACCGGGACGACGATGGTCGTGCGTCCCGCCGCGAGCCATTCGATCGTGTTGACTGCCGTCGCCTCGACGTTGGTCGCGGTGCTCATGCTGGTGTCTCGTCCTCCCGTAGCGACAGGCGCCACGGACGCGCCGGGTGCCCCGCCCAGTCTATTCGCTTATCCACGGCGACCCTCCGGGGGAGGGCCAGGTCCCGCTGTTAGCCTTGCCTTATCAGGGCCTGTTAAAACGTGCTGGCCCCCGATGAAAGGAACATGACTCGATCATGGGATACATCAAGTCCGCAGCGCTGGAGGAGAAGGGCTTCGTCGTCCTCGACAGCTACGACCAGGAGGCCGACCCCAAGGAGTGGCTCGACATCGAGTACGTCGACTGGAAGTCCTCGGGCGACACCCGGTTCGCGCCCCTCGCCAGCGCCTTCGGCGACATCGAGTGCAACGGCTTCTGGAACCACAAGCCGCCGCGCACCGACAAGGACGGCGTCTGGATCGACGAGCAGACCGCCAAGGCCCCGAACCTCACGCGCCGTGCGCAGGAGCCCGGCGCGAACGTCGGCCGCTGCCGCGTCATCGAGCTGCAGCCGACCCCGTACGGCGACTGCCTTTACAACCTCCACCAGGACGACAACAACCGCCTGAACCCGGACGGCACCGGCTGGGTCGTGCGCGGGTTCTTCAACCTGACGGACGACAAGGACAGCTACTTCGTCCTGCGTGAGAACCGCACGGACCCCAGCATCGAGTACCGTATCGCCCTCCCGGCCGGTGCGCAGCTCATCGTCGACACCCAGCGTCTGTGGCACGCGGCCACCCACAACGGCACCGACCCGCGCTACTGCCTCATCACCTCGTGGACCTCCGGTCCCGAGCTCGACGCCTACATCGAGAAGTACCACGGCACCGACGACGTCCCGAACGTCGAGGTCCCGCAGGACGTGCTCGAGTTCGGCTACGCCGAGCAGGCCCGCAAGGACGCCGCTCGCGCGGCCTACTACGCGGCGAAGGGCCAGCAGGTCAAGCAGGCCATGAGCGAGGCCTGAGCCTCCGCACACTGGGTCGCTGAGCGTCCCCACGGTGGGTCGCTGAGCTCGTCGAAGCGCCCGAAGGCCCCGGTCCGCGGACCGGGGCCTTCGTCGTCGAATCACATGCTTGTGATTTCGCGGGAACTCGGCGAGAATGGGCGCACAACCGCATACTTTCGCCACTTCGTGGTTCAGGTCGTAGGGGAAGACGCACCTGATGAAACGGAGAGATCATGGCGACGGCTTACGCACGCGGAGTGGTTTTCATCCACTCGGCGCCTCGCGCGCTCTGCCCGCACCTGGAATGGGCGGTGGGTCGCGCTATCGGGCGTGCGGTGAACTTCGACTGGACCGAGCAGCCCGTGCTGACCGGCGCGCGCCGCGCCGAGTTCTATTGGGATGGTCCCGTCGGTACCGGTGCTGCCCTCGCGACCGCGATCCGGGGCTGGGAGCACCTCCGGTTCGAGGTGACCGAGGATCCCACGCCGCGCAGTGACGGCGGTCGGTGGCTGCACACGCCCGACCTCGGCATCCACTACGCCCAGACCGATGCTGCCGGCAACATCGTCATCGGCGAGGACCGCATCCGCTACGCGATGGAGATCGCCGCGGGCAACGCCGTCGAGCTGCAGCGCGAGCTCGACATCGCCCTGGGCTCCGCCTGGGACGAGGAGCTGGAGCCCTTCCGCCACGCCAGCGACGACGCGCGCGTCGTCTGGCTCCACAAGGTCGGCTGACCGACCGTCGATACCGGGAGCGCGGAGGCGTGAGTATCGGATGCCGGTGAGTGATCCCGGAGGCTGAGAAGACGAATCCCCGCTCCGCTCGACGAAGACCCCGCCCCGGCAGACTGGGCGGGGTCTTCGTCTGCGCAGATCAGATCACGGCCGCGTGCGCGAGGTCGTCGACGGTGTTCACACCACCGCCGCGCACGTCCGCCCAGGCCTGCGCCAGGCGCGTCATCGCCTCCGCCGCACGCTCGGGCGGGAGCGTGATCGGGACCCGGAGTCGCCGCTCCAACACCCCGCCGGTCGTGAAGCGCGGCCCGGGCGGCAGGATGAGTCCCCGTTCGCGTGCGGCGAGCGAGAGGGTCGTCGACAGGGGAGCGCCGAGATCGATCCAGGCGGAGAGCCCGCCGGGTGTCTCCGGCATCCGCATCCCCGGGATCCCGGCGATTCCCGTGGCTACGGCTTCCCGCCCGGCAGTGAGACGTCGCCGGACGTGCTGGGTCAGTGCCGAGACGTCGTCGAGCAACTCCACGGCGATGCACTGCTCGAGGAGGGCGGTGCCGAGCTCGAACGAGGGACGGACGGCCAGCAGCCGGGCGATGACCGAGCGCTCGGCGCGGATCCAGCCGATGCGCATGCCTCCCCACGCGATCTTCGACATCGATCCCACCGTGATCACGTTCGGGCCATCGGCCGCCATCGGCGCCGGTGCCCATCCCCGGTCGATGTCGAGCTCCGCCGTCGTCTCGTCGACGATCAGGTGCGTGCCGGTGTTGCGGGCCGTCGTCGCGATCCGAGACCGCTCCTCCTGCGGCAGCGTCGCTCCGGTGGGGTTGTGGAAGTCGGGGATGAGGTACGCGACGTGCGGGCGTGCGGTCAGCAGGGTGTCGGTGAGGTGCCGGGTGTCCCAGCCGTCGGTGTCGACCGGCGTCGGGAGCAGCCGGTAGCCGTGCCGGTGCAGAGCCTCGAGCGCGTGCGGGAAGGTCGGTTGCTCCACGAGGGCGCGTTCGCCCCGGCGGCCGATCGCCGTGAGGATGAGGTTGACGGCGTTCAGGGCGCCGGAGGTGATCATGATCTCGTCGGCCGAGGTCGCCGCGCCACGTTCGGTGAACCGGCGGGCCACGGCTTCTCGGAGCTCGGGAAGGCCCTGCAGCGAGTAGCCGCTCGTGCCCCGCAGCGCCGCCAGCCGGGGGAGGGACCGCACGGTCGCGTCGTACAGGCCCGGTGTGGAATCCATCGAGGCGATCGCCAGGTCGATCGCCTCGTCGTCCCGGTCGGGCGCGGGCGCGGACGGGCCATGCGGCAGAGCCACTCTGGTGCTTCCGCCGTGTCGCCGGTTCACGTAGCCCCCGGCTTCGAGAACGCCGTAGGCGCGGGTGATGGTCGAGCGTGACCGCCGCAGCTCGAGCGCGAGGGCGCGCTCGCTCGGCAGCCGCTCGCCGACGGTGAGGCGTCCATCGAGGATGAGGGCCCTGATGCGGTCGGCCAGGCCCGACGCCGAGGCGTCGTCGATGTCCTGCGTACCGAGCTGGGTGACGAGACGGGAGGCCATGCCTCCAGCCTGCCGCAAAGTGGCCTTCCATGTGCAGACCACTTTTCGCTCAGTGGTCGGCCTCGTGACGCCTTCGCACGGGCCACGATGGAGAGATGCTCTTCCGTGCCGTCTTCCTGCCCTTCACCGCGACCAGCCGCCGAGACCTGGTCGAGCGGCTGGCGCAGCTCGTGGGCGGGCTCTTCCTCTACGGCGTCGCCCTCGGCTTCATGGTGCGAGGCGGCATCGGCGTCGCGCCCTGGGACGTGCTCTCGCTGGGTGTCGCGCGCTGGACGGGACTCGGGTACGGAGTCGTCACGGTGCTGATCTCGATCGTCGTCCTGCTGCTGTGGATCCCGCTCCGTCAACGGGTGGGCCTCGGCACCCTGCTCAACGCGCTGCTCATCGGCCCGTTCGCCGATCTCACGCTCCTCGTGCTGCCGGCACCGGGGTCAGTCTGGCTGGGGGCGCCCATGTTCGCCTTCGGTCTCGTGCTGCTGGCGTTCGCCACCGGTCTCTACATCGCGGCGGACTTCGGCCCCGGACCGCGCGACGGACTCATGACGGGGCTCGTCCGGGTGACCCGATGGCCGGTTTGGCTGGCGCGGACGGTCATCGAGGGGTCCGTGCTGCTCGTCGGCTTCCTCCTCGGCGGTCCGGTGGGCGTCGGCACCGTGCTGTTCGCGTTCGGCGTCGGCCCGTTGATCGGATGGTTCCTCCCGCGGATCGAGCGCCGCCGTCGGGAGCGTTCGCAGCGCCTTGCCGTCCGGGCGAGCGCGCCCCTGGGTCCCTGAGCCTGTCGAAGGGCCAGAGCGGACCGCGTACGACGAAGGCCCCCGGGATCGGATCCCGGGGGCCTTCGTCGTGAATGCGGAAGCGGTCAGTCGACGCCGCCGAGCACGAGCACCGCGTTGTGTCCGCCGAAGCCGAACGAGTTGCTGATGGCGATCTGCGGGCCGTCGCCGAGCGGAGCCGCCTCTCCGGACAGACGGAACGGCACCTCCGGGTCGGGTTCGGTCATGTTGATCGTCGGCGGGGCCACGCGGTCCCGCAGCGCGAGGAGGGAGAAGATCGCCTCCAGCGCGCCGGTCCCGCCCAGGAGGTGTCCGGTCGACGCCTTGGTCGCCGAAACCGGGATCTCGTCGATCCGGTCGCCGAAGACGTTCTTCAGCGCGACGTACTCGTTGGGGTCGCCGACCGGCGTCGAGGTCGCGTGGGCATTGATGTGCGTCACCTGGTCGGGGGTGATGCCGGCCTCCTCGAGTGCCTGGACGACGGCGCGGGCCGCACCCTTGCCCTCGGGGTCGTTGCCGGTGATGTGGTACGCGTCGGCGGTCACTCCGCCGCCGAGGACGTAGCCGTAGATCTTCGCGCCGCGGGCCTTGGCGTGCTCCTCGGTCTCGAGGATGAGGGCCGCGGCGCCCTCGCCCATCACGAAGCCGTCGCGGTCGATCGCGCCGGGTCGGGAGGCATGGGCAGGGTCGTCGTTGCGGCGCGACAGCGCCTGCGCGGACGCGAACGCGGCCATCGTGATCGGGTGGATCGCCGACTCGGTGCCGCCGGCGATGACGACGTCGGCCAGCCCCTCCTGCAGGTGGTGGAAGGCGTGGATGATCGACTCGGTGCTGGAGGCGCACGCGCTGACGACGGTCTGTGCGTAGGCGCGGGCCTCGAACTGCAGCGACAGGTTGCCGGCGGCCGCGTTCGGCATCAGCATCGGCACGGTCAGCGGCATGACCCGGCGGGGGCCCTTCTCGCGCAGCGTGTCCCAGGCGTCGAGCAGCGTCCAGAGGCCGCCGATCCCCGTCGCGAAGTCGACGCCGAGGCGCTCGGGAGCGACCTCGGGCGAGCCCGCGTCCGCCCAGGCTTCGCGAGCCGCGATGAGGGCGAACTGCGAAGAGGGGTCGAGACGCTTCGCCTCGTGGCGGGGCAGCACCTCTTCCGGGCGGACGCTCGCGGAGGCGGCGAACGTGACGGGCAGGTCGTACTCCTGCACCCAGTCGTGCTCGATCGTGCGGGCGCCGGAGGCACCGGCGAGAAGGTTGTCCCAGTTCTCCGGAGCCGTCCCGCCGATGGCGGAGGTGGCGCCGATGCCGGTGACGACGATGCGCTTGGTCATGAGGTGTGGTTCCTTGTCGAAACGAGTTCGTGCGGGGGATGGGCAGGGCGGGAGGATGCCACGCCCCGCCAGGGGCGAGGGTGGCATCCTGCCGGGATTACTCCTGGCCCGCGACGATGAAGTTGACGGCGTCGCCGACGGTCTTCAGGTTCTTGACCTCGTCGTCGGGGATGGTGACGCCGAACTTCTCCTCGGCGTTGACGACGATCGTCATCATCGAGATCGAGTCGATGTCGAGGTCGTCCGTGAACGACTTCTCCAGGGCAACCTCGCTGGCGTTGATGCCGGTCTCGTCGGTGATCAGCTCTGCGAGGCCGGCGAGGACCTCATCGTTGGTGAAAGCCATGGTGGTCTTCCTCTTTCTTACGGGTTGTATTCGGAACCGTGGAACAGTCTAGGGAAGGTCGACGCGTCTTCAGGGGAGGACGACGACCTGGGCCGCGAAGACGAGGCCGGCGCCGAAGCCGATCTGCAGGGCGAGGCCGCCGGAGAGCTCCGGGTGCTCGGCCATGAGGCGGTGGCTGGCGAGCGGGATCGAGGCGGCAGACGTGTTACCGGTGGTCTCGATGTCGCGGGCGATGACGGTGGTCTCCGGCAGACCGAGCTGCTTGGCGAACTCGTCGATGATGCGCATGTTGGCCTGATGCGGGATGAAGGCGGCGAGGTCGGAGGCCTCGATCCCGGCCTTGTCCAGTGCCTCGCGGGCGACCTTGGCCATCTCCCACACGGCCCAGCGGAAGACCGTCGGGCCCTCCTGACGGAGTGTCGGCCACGGCACCACGCCGTCGCGGAAGTCCGTGAGGGTGCCGTTCATGCCCACGGCGTCGGCCTTGGAACCGTCGCTGCCCCAGACCGCGGGGGCGATGCCCGGCGTGTCGCTCGGGCCGATGAGAGCGGCGCCGGCGCCGTCGCCGAGGAGGAACGAGATGCTGCGGTCGGTCGGGTCGACGACGTCGGAGAGCTTCTCCGTGCCGATCACGAGGGCGTGGCGCGCGGCCCCGGCCTTGATGAGGGCGTCGGCCTGCGCCACGGCGTAGGCGTAGCCCGCGCAGGCCGCGTTGATGTCGTAGGCCGCGGCCGGGTTGGCCCCGACGCGGTCCGCGACGATCGCGGAGACGGACGGCGTCTGCTTCGGGTTGCTGATGGTCGCGACGATCACGAGGTCGACCTGGTCGGCGGGGACCCCCGACTTCTCGATGGCCTCGGCTGCCGCCGCGGTCGCGAGGTCGATGGCGTCCGTCCCCTTGTCGGCCCGGGCGCGCGTGATGATGCCGGTGCGCTGACGGATCCACTCGTCGCTCGAGTCGATCGGCCCGATGAGGTCTTCGTTGGGCACCGCGTTCTCGCCGCGAGCCGCGCCGAACGCGTAGATGCGGGTGTAGGCGGGCCCGGCGATCTGGGCGAGGGAGGCGGTCATGCGGCTTCTCCGTTCAGCAGCGCGACGGCGGCTTCGAGGTCTTCGGGGGTCTTCACGGCGACCGTGGGTACGCCGCGCAGGCCGCGCTTGGCGAGGCCGACGAGGGCGCCCGCGGGGGCGAGCTCGATGACGCCGGTCACCCCGGCGTCGGCGAACGAGGTCATGCAGAGGTCCCACCGGACGGGGGAGGAGACCTGGTCGACGAGGTAGTCGAGCGCCGTCGCCCCGCCGGTCACGACCGAGCCGTCACGATTGGTCCAGAGCGTGATCTCGGGGTCGGACGGCTGCACGTCGGCGACCGCGTCGCGGAGGGTCGAGACGGCGGAGGCCATGTAGTCGGTGTGGAACGCGCCGGCCACCTGGAGCGGCACCACGCGCGTGCCCTTGACCGGCTCCTCGGCGAGAGCGGCCAGGGCCGGAAGGGGACCGGCGACGACGATCTGCCCGCCGCCGTTGAAGTTCGCCGGGGCGAGGCCGAGTTCGGCGAGGCGGGCGAGGAGCGTCTCCTCATCGCCGCCGAGCACCGCGCTCATCCCCGTCGGGGTCTGGGCGGCGGCATCGGCCATCGCCCGCCCGCGGATGCCGACGAGGCGCATGCCCGTCTCGGCGTCCAGCACGCCGCTGCCGACGAGCGCCGCGATCTCCCCGACGGAGTGCCCGGCGATGCCGTCGGCGCGGCGGCCGGCGGCGGCCACGAGGGCGTCACCGGCGACGAGGGAGGCCGCCACAATCAGCGGCTGGGCGACCCGGGTGTCGCGGATGGTGTCCGCGTCCGACTCGGTGCCGTGCGCGCGGAGATCGAGCTGCGCGGCCTCGGAGTAGGCGGCGAGACGCTCCTCCACTCCGTCGAGCTCGAGCCAGGGGGCGAGGAATCCGGGGGTCTGCGAGCCCTGTCCAGGGCAGACGACGACAATCACCCACCCAGTCTGCCAACGATCGCGGCAGAACGGTGGATGATCCATCACAAGATTGCGCGGAACCCTTGTGTGTGGCGCACAGAATGCGTCGGGTGGGTCAGCGCGGAGGGCGGCGCAGCGGCGGACGGCGGCGTACCTGCTCCGCGGCCCCGATGGAGCCGAGGATGAGCGCCGTCTGCAGGATGAGCGCCTCGCGGGGCCCGGTCGCGTCCCACCCGATGACCTCGCTCACCCGCTTCAGGCGGTAGCGGACGGTGTTCGGATGCACGAAGAGCTCGCGGGCCGTCGCCTCGAGGGAACGGCCGTTGTCGAGATAGCTCCAGAGCGTCGTGACGAGGTCGGTCGAGTGTGCCTGCAGCGGGCGGTAGATGCGCTCGATCAGGGTCTGCTTCGCGAGAGGGTCGCCGGCGAGGGCGCGCTCCGGGAGCAGGTCGTCGGCTTCGACGGGCCGCGGTGCGCTCCGCCAGGCGCGGGCCACCGCGAATCCGGCCAGAGCCGCACGCGCGCTCTGGCTGGCGTCGACGAGGGCAGCCACAGCCGGCCCCAGCACGACGAACCCCGGGCCGAACGACGGCTCCAGACGGGCCGCGATCTCCTGGAACCCGAGCTCCTCGTCCTCGCCCTCCTGGCCCTCGACGCGCGCGCGTCCGAGCACGAGCACGAGGCGCGAGCCCTGCACGCCGATCAGGACGTCGACCGCGAGCTTCCGCGCCGTGCGACGCACGAGGTCGACGTCGAACTGCGGAGGCGTGGTGCCCACGAGGACCGCGACCTCTCCGTGGCCGTGCCACCCGAGAGCGGCGATGCGGCTGGGAAGCTCCTCGTCGGCCTCGCCCGTGAGGATCGAGTCGACGACGAGCGCCTCGAGCCGCGCGTCCCAGAGGCCGCGGGCCTCGGCGGCGCGCGCGTAGACGTCGGCGGCGGCGAAGGCTACGTCCCGCGAGTAGAGCAGGATGGCCTCGCGAAGGTGCTCGCCCTTGCCCGCCACCCGTTCCTCGGTCACCTCGACCGTGACGCGGATGAGCTGGAGGGTCTGCTGCAGACTCACGCTCCGCAGCAGCTCACGGGGAGCGGCGGCGAAGATGTCCGCGGCGATCCACGGGGTGGACGTCGGGTCGTCGTACCACTGGATGAACGAGGTGATGCCCGCCTGCGCCACCAGCCCGACCGCGGAGCGGCGGGCCGGTGGCATGTCGGCGTACCAGGGGAGGGTGTCCTCCAGCCGCTTGATCGTCACCGTGGCGATGTCGCCGGAGATCCGGCGCAGCCAGGTGAGCGTGGCGGCCTTGTCCATGCCGGCGGCGGAGGCAGCTGTCACCGAGGGCTCAGCTTTCGCCGCCTGCGTTGCCGCTCGTGCCGGCGTTCACGTCGTGCAGGCGGTACTTCTCGATGGCCTGGGCGGAGAGGCCGCGCTCGACCTTGCCCTCCTCGGCCAGCGCCTGCAGCGTGCGCACGACGATCGACGGTCCGTCGATCTTGAAGAAGCGGCGGGCCGCGGCACGGGTGTCCGAGAAGCCGAAGCCGTCGGCGCCGAGCGTGGCGAAGCGGTTCGGGACCCACGGGCGGATCTGGTCCTGCACGGCGTGCATGAAGTCACTGACCGCGACGACGGGACCCTCGGCGCCCTGGAGCTTCTGCGTGAGGTACGCGGTGCGCGGCTCCTGGTCCGGGTGGAGGAAGTTGTGCTCGTCGGCGGCGAGGCCGTCGCGGCGCAGCTCGGTCCACGAGGTGACCGACCACACGTCGGCGACGACACCCCAGTCCTTCTTCAGCAGCTCCTGGGCCTCGAGCGCCCACGGCAGGCCGACGCCGGAGGCGAAGAGCTGGGCGCGGGGGCCGTCGCCCTCGCCGACGGAGACGCGGTGGATGCCGCGGACGATGCCGTCCACATCCACGTCGGCCGGCTCCGCGGGCTGGACCATCGGCTCGTTGTACACCGTGAGGTAGTACATGACGTTCGGGTCTTCGTGCTGCCCGCCGTACATGCGCTCGAGACCGGAGCGCATGATGTGCGCGATCTCATAGCCGTACGCCGGGTCGTAGGAGACCGTCGCCGGGTTGGTCGAGGAGAGCAGGTGCGAGTGCCCGTCGGCGTGCTGGAGGCCCTCACCCGTGAGGGTGGTGCGCCCGGCGGTGGCGCCGATGATGAAGCCGCGGGCCATCTGGTCGCCGGCGGCCCACTGGGCGTCGCCGGTGCGCTGGAAGCCGAACATCGAGTAGAAGATGTAGATCGGGATGAGCGGCTCGCCGTGCGTCGCGTACGACGTGCCCGCGGCGGTGAATGCCGCGAGAGCACCGGCCTCGTTGATGCCGACGTGGACGATCTGTCCCTGCGGGCTCTCCTTGTAGGCGAGCAGCAGCTCCCGGTCGACCGACGTGTAGTGCTGGCCGTTGGGGTTGTAGATCTTCGCGGTCGGGAAGTACGCGTCCATGCCGAACGTGCGCGCCTCGTCGGGGATGATCGGCACGATGCGGTGGCCGAACTCCTTCGAGCGCAGCAGGTCCTTCAACAGGCGGACGAACGCCATGGTCGTGGCGATCTCCTGCGTGCCGGAGCCCTTCTTCGGCAGCGCGTAGGCGTTCTCCTCGGGAAGGGAGAGGCCGACGTGCGTCGAGCGGCGCTCCGGGAGGAAGCCGCCGAGGGCCTTGCGGCGCTCGAGCATGTACTGGATCGTCTCGTCCTGCGGTCCCGGGTTGTAGTACGGGGGCAGGTACGGGTTCTCCTCGAGCTGCGCGTCCGTGATCGGAATGTGCATCGCGTCGCGGAACGTCTTGAGGTTGTCCAGCGTCATCTTCTTCATCTGGTGGGTCGCGTTGCGGCCCTCGAACTGCGGGCCGAGCCCGTAGCCCTTGACGGTCTTCGCGAGGATGACGGTCGGCTTGCCCTTGTGCTCGGTCGCGGCCTTGAACGCGGCGTACACCTTGCGGTAGTCGTGGCCACCCCGCTTGAGGTTCCAGATGTCGTCGTCGGAGTAGTCCTTGACGAGCGCGGCGGCGCGCTCGTCGCGGCCGAAGAAGTGCTCGCGGATGTAGGCCCCGGACTCGGCCTTGTACGTCTGGTAGTCGCCGTCGGGCGTGACGTTCATGAGGTTGAGCAGTGCACCCTCGGTGTCGCGGGCGAGCAGGTCGTCCCACTCACGGCCCCAGACCACCTTGATGACGTTCCAGCCCGCGCCGCGGAAGAACGACTCGAGCTCCTGGACGATCTTGCCGTTGCCGCGCACCGGGCCGTCGAGACGCTGCAGGTTGCAGTTGACGACGAAGGTGAGGTTGTCGAGGCCCTCGTTCGCGGCGACCTGGAGCTGGCCGCGGCTCTCGACCTCGTCCATCTCGCCGTCGCCGAGGAACGCCCAGACGTGCGACTGCGAGGTGTCCTTGATCCCGCGGTTCTCGAGGTACTTGTTCGACATCGCCTGGTAGATGGCGTTGATCGGGCCGAGACCCATGGACACCGTCGGGAACTGCCAGTACTCCGGCATCAGGCGCGGGTGCGGGTACGACGGGATGCCGTTCGGCGCGTGCGACTTCTCCTGGCGGAAGCCGTCGAGCTGGTCCTCGGTGAGGCGACCCTCGAGGAAGGAGCGGGCGTAGGTGCCGGGGGAGGCGTGGCCCTGGATGAAGATCTGGTCGGCGCCACCGGGGTGGTCCGCGCCCTTGAAGAAGTGGTTGAAGCCCACCTCGTACAGCGCCGCGGAGGACGCGTAGGTGGAGATGTGACCGCCGACGCCGATCCCGGGGCGCTGGGCGCGGTGCACCGTGATGGCGGCGTTCCAACGGATCCAGGCGCGGTAACGCCGCTCGATCTCCTCGTCGCCGGGGAACTCGGGCTCGTTCTCCGGGGCGATGGTGTTGATGTAGTCGGTGGTCGGAACCATCGGCACGTTCAGGTGCAGTTCCTTGGAGCGCTTGAGCAGGCTGAGCATGATCTCGCGCCCGCGGCCGTGGCCCTTGGCGTCCACCAGCTCGTCGAGCGACTGCTGCCACTCACCGGTCTCTTCCGGATCGCTGTCGAGGGGGCCCTGAGAGTACGGATCCTGGTCGTGGACGGTCACGGGGGAACCTTTCGTCAAGCTGGCAGGTCATGCCAAGGAAACGGGAAGCGACACGGGCAGCCTTGTCGGCCGTGCACAACGCGCGCCGACCTCAGCCTATCCCTCTTCCACGACACGGGTGCGCATCCGCACCCGGATAGACTGAGCGCACCAGGGCCTTTAGCTCAGCTGGTAGAGCGCCACGTTTACACCGTGGATGTCGTCGGTTCGATCCCGGCAGGGCCCACACCTTCGCCCTCGCCGAACAGATAAGCCACGCTCACGCCCAGTTCCGCGGCAACAGTGGCCACCTCGTCGAGGCTCCATCCGCGCTGTCCTCGCAGCTTCTTCGCGAGCGTGCTCTGGTCGATCCCCACGCGAGCCCCGAAAGCGGTCTGAGTGAGCTGCTGGTCCCACATCAGCATGTGGACACGCCGACCGACCTCCGCGTCCATCTGACGCTTGGCGATGCGGACTCGATCCTTCTGCTTCGTCTCCATGTAGACGAGTATCGCCCAAATCCGTCAAATCCGCAATCAAGTTGGCGGAAACGCGTGATTAGGGCGAAATGGCATGTACACTCCCCGGTATGACAGTTCGCCCTACTCATGACGAATGGGTCACTCCCGGCGTCGCCGCCGAGGCCCTCGGCGTCAGCCTGAGCACTCTGGCGCGACTGGCCGACCGTGGTGACATCCGTGCGATTCGACCGACCGGCTCGCATCGCCGTTATGCCGCGGCGGACATCGAGGCGATCCTCGCTCGCAACCCGTGGGATGCCGCATGAGCCTGGAAGCCTTCATCTGGGTATCCAAGCTCCCGCTCGACGTCGTGCCGCCCACGGCGTTCCGGGTGCTCCTCCTGCTCGCCAACCACGCCCACAGCGACGGACGCAACGTGTGGCGCAAGAAGAGCGAACTCGCGAACGAACTCGGGTGCTCGCTCAGGACCGTGGAGCGCGCCTTCCGCGACCTCCGCACCCGCGGGCTCATCCGGCACGGCGACCAGCGCCTCACCGAGCACCTCCGAGCCGACCGCAAGCCCGTCGTCTTCGACCTCAATTTCGACTTCGGACGCGACTACGGCGAGCCTCCACTCTTCGCCAACGGCCCGACACCTGCTGTCGGGGCGTCACCCTCTAACGACCCGACACCTGCTGACGGGTCGCACGGCCCGACAAATCTGTCGCGACCCGACGAGATCAGGACCTACGGCCCGACATCTGTTGTCGCACATAGAACCGTAAATGAACCGTCTAACTCATCTCTCGTAGGTACCTACAGAGCGGGTGTCGGGTCGTGCGGTCACGTGCTGATCGATGACCGACACTGCGAGCGAGGATGCTCCGCAGCCCGAGTGCAGGGAGCAGCATGAGAATCCACACCGGCACCATTACCGACACCGACCGCATCGCCCTGAGTAACGACCTGTTCGAGCTGGCCGAGTCGTTCGCCGAGGAAGCGAAGCGCTGGAGGCCCACGGCCCGCCGCGAGATCGAACGGAACTCGCGACTCCTCGCCGAGCTGGCGCGTGGCGTGCTCTCGGGCGCCGCCGACTTCCAGCGGGCCGAGGCCTTCGCTGATGCAGGAGCCACGACGTTGGCCGGCACTCAGGGGCAGCGTCGCGTCCTCACGGCCCGCGTCACTCGCCGAGTGAAGCGCGGAGGCCGATTCGCATGAACACTCCCGACTACATCGACCCCGCGGTCGGCCTCCCGCTCGCCGCGATCCTCTACCTCGCCTGGTGGCTCGTCGAACGCCACCACGCCCACAAGCTCGGGGCGGGAGCGGCTGGGGCCGCTGCTGGGGAGCGCGCACGCACCCGCCCCGACCGGCATGCACGACCCACCACCAACGAAGGGAACCACTCATGAGCACGCCCACCATCACCCTCGACTCCGGTGCACACTCCACGCCCGAGGCAGGTATGTGCCTCCTCGAGGCCGCATCCTACGTCGCCGGGGAACCGTTCAGCGACCACCCCGAGTGCGTCTCGCCCGTCCTCGGATCGTTCGGCAGGTCGCTCAACGACGTGCTCCCCGACGACAAGCGCCAGGAACTCGTTCCGCTCATCCCACGCATCATCGGCACCCGCGACGACGGCCACGACGAGCGCCGCTCGTACATCGCCCTCGACTGGCTCATCCGCACCCACCTGCCCACCTTCCTCGACCTCTCGCTCCCCGCCGAAGCAGCGAAGGTCCGCGCCCTCGCACCCATCATCGACATGCACACCGCCGAGGCCGCGGGCCCCGTCGTGCGAGCCGCACGGGCCGCCGCAGGGGCCGCCGCAGGGGCCGCCGCATGGGCCGCCGCATGGGACGCCGCATGGGCCGCCGCAGGGGCCGCCGCAGGGGCCGCCGCAGGGGACGCCGCAGGGGCCGCCG
>NZ_JAGXJJ010000394.1:0-244 GCF_019091465.1 Microbacterium sp. GbtcB4 | reverse complement strand
CCTCTCCGGTGGCCGTGTTCGCGATGGTCTCGCCGCCGGCGGTGGCGTCGCCGGTCACCGAGTAGGTGATCACGACGTCCTGGCCGGGTCGCAGCACGCCGTTCCACGAGAGGGCGCCGTCGGCCACGCGGACGTCGCCGCGGGTGGCGGACACGGCGTCGTTGTACGACGCGTGGGCCAGCGCCGCGCGCAGGTCGGCGCCGATCTCGACCGGGGCGAGGACGGAGTCGCCCGTGTTGCGGCC
>NZ_JAGXJJ010000393.1:0-245 GCF_019091465.1 Microbacterium sp. GbtcB4 | reverse complement strand
CGTCTCGCACCAGCCGGCCGGCATGGTGATTACGGCAATCTCAGCCTATCGCAAGGCAGTCTTTGTCTGGCGCCGTTCGGATGGCACAATGCCGGACGGGTTTAAAACCGTCTTTGGCCGCTATTTGACGACGCAGGGGCTCGAAGGACTCTCGGCAAACCCGGTCATCCTGCGCTTTCCCTATTCCTGGGGACACGAAGGCGACCAGTACCCATTCGCCATGGCAGTTGTCGATCTCCCGGACT
>NZ_JAGXJJ010000392.1:0-245 GCF_019091465.1 Microbacterium sp. GbtcB4 | reverse complement strand
AGTGGTCGGCATCGGTCAGTCACACGACGACTTGGATTGTGTCTGATGTACGTGAAACGCATTACGAAAGCTTGCGCGAATCCATACAGTCCGCTGACGAGTCAGTCGTACATGTCCAGGGGGTAGGCGGACTCGGAAAGCCCCGCCTAGTCATGGGGACGCCCGGAGCCCACCCCACCCAGGCCCTGGGGCTCTAGGTGCCGGGCGAAAGCCGCTTCCCTCCGGCGGGTTTGGGCCACCTACGC
>NZ_JAGXJJ010000391.1:0-245 GCF_019091465.1 Microbacterium sp. GbtcB4 | reverse complement strand
GTGGAGCAATCCATCGCCGACACCGATGAGCCGGAGTTCCGCCTCAAGAAATCCCTCAGCGCGGTCGACCTGACCGTCTTCGGCGTGGGCGTCGTCATCGGGGCGGGCATCTTCACCCTCTCCGGGCGCGCCGCGCACGACGTGGCAGGACCCGCCGTGGTGATCAGCTTCATCATCGCCGCGATCGCGTGCGGCCTCGCGGCCATGTGTTACGCCGAATTCGCCTCGACCGTGCCCGTCTCGGG
>NZ_JAGXJJ010000390.1:0-245 GCF_019091465.1 Microbacterium sp. GbtcB4 | reverse complement strand
AATTTTAATGTAATGATTCTACATCAAAGTGAGGACGGAATCAACTATTTTCCATGCTGGAAGACTCGTCGACAGACTCCATTAAAATTATTATAAAACAAGATTCGAGTGTCATTGATCTTGAATTGACTTGCATGTCACCTCACAATAAACTTTTTCAAGTCTTCTTGACCTGCTTGCCCAAGATCTAGAAAGAATCCATGAAAATCATGGGAATGGAGTTACCTGGTGATGCTGTACCAGCC
>NZ_JAGXJJ010000389.1:0-245 GCF_019091465.1 Microbacterium sp. GbtcB4 | reverse complement strand
ACTCAGAAAGGTGAATATTACATATCGAAATTTACTTTTTATGTGCAATGAATTCAATAGCTGTTCGATTGAAATCGGAAATCAAAATCAAAATCAAAATCGTCTCGATTCGATTCGATGGTTCATCAATTTCAAACTAGTGGTTATGGTTTTCAACTAACAATTACGGTTTTTAAACTGACTAAATATAATAAAAATCAAAATAAAACATATATAAGTTCTATGATATGATACAGTAGTTAAAT
>NZ_JAGXJJ010000388.1:0-245 GCF_019091465.1 Microbacterium sp. GbtcB4 | reverse complement strand
CGTCCCGCCGGGCGCCAAGGACCCGGCCGACCGCGTCTACCGGGGGTGCCGGCTGACCCCCCATGCCCGCAGCATGCCGGGGGGGCCGCCGGGGAGGGCGGGGGTTGACGGCGCCGCCGCCGACCGGCTAACACCGGCGCGGCACCCCACGTGCCGAGTGTGATTGTCCCAGGCGACTCCGGGTTTGGAAGGGCCCTGAGTGGATCGGCCGACCGGGCGTTGCATGGCGAGCCCATCCCCAGAAG
>NZ_JAGXJJ010000387.1:0-245 GCF_019091465.1 Microbacterium sp. GbtcB4 | reverse complement strand
AAATTTATGCTTAAGCCTGTTATCAGGGGTTTTATGCAGGCGCAGGGTGGTGCTATCAGGGGTGTAACAACACCGGATTCCATTGCCACGGCTGTATTAGCCCTCAATGGTAATGATACGGTAGCCAGCACTTATACTGATCATGGTCATTACCTGATCAAAGGTATTAATGCCGGTACTTATATGCTGCACTTTATTCCCTCAGATACATTACTGAATACAATTGTGAAAGATGGGGTAACCGT
>NZ_JAGXJJ010000386.1:0-245 GCF_019091465.1 Microbacterium sp. GbtcB4 | reverse complement strand
TGTACTGTCGCCGGACTGCAATAATATTTCATGGCCGATCCGGCGGAGTAAGATTTCTCTCCGGGCGACATCATAGCCGTCACTGCCAGCCAAACTGAAAGCCAGGCCGATTATAGAGATAAACATGAGTAGTAACAATCCACCCACGTACTTACGTTTTCCGGACAGGAGATTTCGGATATCAGGCATAATGTCAAGATATTATTTACAAAGGTTACATTTTAATTTACAATCCAGGTGCCTTC
>NZ_JAGXJJ010000385.1:0-245 GCF_019091465.1 Microbacterium sp. GbtcB4 | reverse complement strand
ACGCGGGTGCCGGCTCGAAGTGGCTGGGTTCGTTCGCAGCCTGGCGGACCGGGTGCAGCCAGTTGCTCGGCGGGGCCCGCACAGGCGGCACGTGGACACCCGACGGGTTCGATGCCGCGCCGACGATCGTGGCGGTGCCGGAATGGTCGGGGTGCTGTCCGCCCACATCGACGATCACGTTCGTGACGTTGTCGGGGGGCCCGCCGTCGAGGGCCTGCTTGAGGAGGTTGTCGGCCGTGCGCCCC
>NZ_JAGXJJ010000039.1:0-327 GCF_019091465.1 Microbacterium sp. GbtcB4 | reverse complement strand
CGTCGGTGTAGGTGTGCGGCTCCGTGTCGAGCACGCACTGCGTCCCGTCCGGCTCGCCGCCCGGCGCGTGCAGCGGATGGGCCGCATTGGAGCGGTGGTGCGTATCGGCGGTCACGCACGGGGTCTCGGCGTGGAGGTCGGTGGTGCTCGCGTCCTCCACCACCACGGTCCGGTCCTGCGCCACGGTGTAGTCGCAGAACGAGTCCTGGCGCGGTGCCTCGTTCCCCCCGAGGCCGATCTGCGATTTGCGCCACTGCCGGTCGCGGCCGATCAGCGAGACGCTGACCATCGGCACGCCGAACATCTCCTTCGCCAGTCGTGCCACCC
>NZ_JAGXJJ010000384.1:0-245 GCF_019091465.1 Microbacterium sp. GbtcB4 | reverse complement strand
GCCAGACCACGAGGGGAAAGACTTGCTAAGTTTGATTTGTTGTATTTCTCCTTACTTTTAGGTAATTTATGGTATTTGCTTCATTATATAAGTGTGTCTACACTATATATTAGGTTGGGAAAGTTTTAGGTCATTGGTACTCAAGATGGACAGTAAAGTTCTTAGAATTTGAACCTAAATATGTTTGGTCAATAGTGCTGGGAGGATTGACAACTCAATTCTATCAACACAAAATCAATGATGGA
>NZ_JAGXJJ010000383.1:0-245 GCF_019091465.1 Microbacterium sp. GbtcB4 | reverse complement strand
CGGACGGGGCCCCGCCGCCGCCCCGCGGCGGGAGGTCCTCCCCCCCCCCCGCACGGCCGCGGTCGTGGGCGCGGCGGCCGTCGACCTTGATCGCCGAGCCCGCGCTCGGGACCTGGGAGTTCGCGCCCGTCAGAGCGGCCACTCCGGCATCGATGGCCGCACCCGCGATCGCCGCGAGGCCGCTCCCATCCGGGCGGGGGGGGGTCTCGCCCTCCCCGTCATCCGTCGGGGTGTCGGCACCGAGC
>NZ_JAGXJJ010000382.1:0-245 GCF_019091465.1 Microbacterium sp. GbtcB4 | reverse complement strand
CTCGCGGGCACCGAGTCCGGCCCGTACCCCGGCATCGGCAACGCCCTCGCCTCCCAGGCCTTCCGCATGATGCAGGGGGAGACGCCGTGAGCGGCCCGGACAGCGGCGAAGGCAGCGAGAAGGCCACCGAGAAGCACCTCAGGGAGGCCACGCAGAAGGGCCGCATCTCCCCCAGCCAAGACCTCACGGCGTGGCTCGGCATCGGCTCCGCCGCCGTCATGATGCCCGTCGCCATCGCCGCGGGA
>NZ_JAGXJJ010000381.1:0-245 GCF_019091465.1 Microbacterium sp. GbtcB4 | reverse complement strand
ATGCTGAATTTAACATCATGAGCGCAAAAGATTCGTATAATTATGTACTTGAAAATGCAGGAGCAACACTACCAAAACGCGATCCCGTAGATGTGCGTATTGTGAAAGAAGTGCGCGATGGCAAGCCTACACCGTTGAAAAATGTGAAGCTGCCGGAAAAGGATTTTGAACACCGCCGCTTAGCAAAGGATTCTTACAAGATAGGTATCATTACCGACATCGCACAAGTAGGCGGTTACCCGACG
>NZ_JAGXJJ010000380.1:0-245 GCF_019091465.1 Microbacterium sp. GbtcB4 | reverse complement strand
CCACCCTGCTCCGGTTGACAAACCGAATGGTGGAGCCGGTGTCGGGGGAGGGCGAGATCGACGGGGCGAGCGTGCCGCCGGGCGACCCGGTTACCCTGCGCCGGCGCATCGGCTATGTGATGCAGAACTCCGGGCTCATGCCGCACTACAGCGTCATCGACAACGAGGCCACCGTGCTGCGGCGGAACGGGGGGAACGGTAAGCAGGCGCATGAGCGCGCACGCGAGCTGCTCACGACCCTCGGC
>NZ_JAGXJJ010000379.1:0-245 GCF_019091465.1 Microbacterium sp. GbtcB4 | reverse complement strand
AGTCGACGACGATGATGCCGCCGATGTCGCGCAAGCGGAGCAGGCGGTCGATCTCCTCCGCGGCCTCGAGGTTGATCTTGGTGGCGGTCTCCTCGAGGTTTCCGCCCGAGCCGACGTACTTGCCGGTGTTGACGTCGACGACCGTCATGGCCTCGGTGCGGTCGAACACGCGCGAGCCGCCGGAGGGCAGCCACACCTCGCTGTCCAGCGCCGTCTCGATCTGCTCGGTGGTGCGGAGCGCGACG
>NZ_JAGXJJ010000378.1:0-245 GCF_019091465.1 Microbacterium sp. GbtcB4 | reverse complement strand
AGCGGTCGGGAACGGTGCGACCGGTCGCATCTGCGCGTACCGGGAGCTCTATCGCGTCGGCGCCATGCTGAGCTGGGGAAGCTGTACGACCATCGCGATCCCGCCCTCCTTCGCGACGAAGTCGGCGGCGAACGCCCGCGCCTCCGGCTACATGCAGGTCCGGAACGGGAGCACGGTCCTGGCGACGGTCTCCGCCAAAGCGTGGAGCAACATTTCCGGCTCGGCGACCAACATCCGCTGCTTCC
>NZ_JAGXJJ010000377.1:0-245 GCF_019091465.1 Microbacterium sp. GbtcB4 | reverse complement strand
CGGACGGGGTGGGGCCGACGGCGGCCGTGAACGTGTAGGGGGGGGCGATGCACGAGATGCCGATCACGACGGCGCCGATCAGGCCGACGGTGCCGGCGCTCAGGCCCTTCGCCGAGATTCCGGTCGTGACGCCGGATGCGGGCTCCGTCGCCCGGTTGGTGCTGCTCATCAGCGGCCTCCTGCTTCTTCGGGGGGACGCGGGGGGGCGATCATGGGGACGGGCGGGTCGGGCAGCACCTTCCCCG
>NZ_JAGXJJ010000376.1:0-245 GCF_019091465.1 Microbacterium sp. GbtcB4 | reverse complement strand
TCCCCCGGAAGAATCCCGAGATCGGTCTGGCTTTCGCGAGCGTTCCCGCAGTTCTCATCGACCTGCCCCGCGGGCACCTGACCAGCATCGAAGCAACGCCCGGGGCGTCAGCATCTCCGGAATCAGGCCGGTATCACTCCCTTGCCGACACCGACCGGTACTTCACTCGGAACAAAGCCATCGAATACACCATCGAGCACGACGACGGCCAGAGCTTCCGCAGGCTTGACCGCGCGGACGTCATC
>NZ_JAGXJJ010000375.1:0-245 GCF_019091465.1 Microbacterium sp. GbtcB4 | reverse complement strand
GGGGACCCCCCCCCCCTCCACCCCCTGCAGGACCGCGCGCTCCTACTGGCCACGGAAGACCGGGTTGTCCCTCATGAGAGCCAGGTTGCTGTCGCGGTCGTTCATCGCACCGTGCGGCCCGTCGAACTCCCCCGGCTGCGTCGAGGGCAGCGACACCACCCAGTGGGTCGAACCGTCCGCCGCCCGCACCTGCTTGATGGCGATGACCGTCGCGTCCTGACCACCCATGGCGTCCGTCGTCGTGT
>NZ_JAGXJJ010000038.1:0-328 GCF_019091465.1 Microbacterium sp. GbtcB4 | reverse complement strand
CGAGTTCCAGATCATCGGGCGGGCCGTCATGCCGCTGGTCATCATCGTGATGGTGACGCCGATCGTCGCGATCGCCCCGGCGCTCGTCGTCGCCTTCGGGTTCGGCATGGTGCCGAAGTTCATCGTCACCGGCCTCGTGGTGTTCTTCCCGATGCTCGTGAACTCGCTCGCCGGCCTCCGCGACGTGGACCAGAAGGCGCTCGACGTGTTCACGACGCTGCACGCCTCGCGGTGGGAGATCTTCCGCGAGCTGCGGTTCCCCGGCAGCATGCCCTACGTGTTCGCGGGTCTGCGGATCGCGCTGCCCCTCGCCGTGGTCGGCGCGGCC
>NZ_JAGXJJ010000374.1:0-245 GCF_019091465.1 Microbacterium sp. GbtcB4 | reverse complement strand
CGCCAACCTCGGTGGCAACGCGGCGGCCGCCTGGTCCGCTGAGGCCGGCGTGAACAAGGTCGGCACCTACGGCGGCATGCAGATCCCGTCGGTCGCGGTCTTCATGGACGGCTACCAGCTCGGCGGCGAGAAGTACAACGAGGACAAGTCGGCCGACGTCCAGGTCTTCGGTTGGGACGCCGCCACTCAGAAGGGCTCCTTCACGGGCGGCTTCGACGCCAACGACACCGCCAAGCAGACCGCCC
>NZ_JAGXJJ010000373.1:0-245 GCF_019091465.1 Microbacterium sp. GbtcB4 | reverse complement strand
GCAGCGGGGCGTGCTCCTGGGGCGCGGGGTCGGGCGCCCACCGCGCGAGCAGCGTCGGGGCCGCCCAGAGCGCGGCGACCACGGCGTCCGGCGTCAGCAGCGGCCACGCCCGTACAAAGGTCCCGGTGGGTTCGTCGTCGTGCCGCAGCCACCGGCGGATCGAGGACTCCGGGACATCCTCGTCGCGCATCTGGTCGACGAGCCGCTCCAGCAGCTCCTCCCAGACCTCGTCGCGGGCCTCGTTG
>NZ_JAGXJJ010000372.1:0-246 GCF_019091465.1 Microbacterium sp. GbtcB4 | reverse complement strand
AGTACTAGTTCTGTTGAAAATCAACTAGTTTACTTTGATATTCACAAGGACTAAGGTTCTTAATGTCATTGATTATAAACTATGAATTATGTATCATATCTGAAATGTTGATATTATGTCTACTTTTTTTTTGGTTTATGAGGTTTTACCTGTGCATTTGCATGTCGGTATTGCAACTAGTTAGTCTTCCAGATAATATTTTGCTCGATTGCTTGGATATGCTTATTTTCTATTGTCCTGTTTGAA
>NZ_JAGXJJ010000371.1:0-246 GCF_019091465.1 Microbacterium sp. GbtcB4 | reverse complement strand
TGAAATGGGTTACATTCTCAACATGTAATTTTTGTGTTAGATAAAATTAGATCAAAGGGGAGTGCTGAACTTCATTGTGGTCCATAATGATGGAATTGTGGTGGAGTTCTAGTCCTTGATGAAGGAGCTTCAGGGTTCACTCAAAACTAATTTTTAATATCTTCTTCCATTTAAGCACTAGATACAAGGAGATTCTTGTGCTCCATGCACACACAGGCAGTCGAGCACATACGGGTTGATAATTTC
>NZ_JAGXJJ010000370.1:0-246 GCF_019091465.1 Microbacterium sp. GbtcB4 | reverse complement strand
CTCTATCAAAAACTCCCTATGAATTATGGAATAACAAAACACCACATGTTGCTTATTTTAAAGTTTTCGGTTGCAAATGCTTTATTCTAAATGAAAAGGATGCCTTAGGGAAATTTGATGCTAAATCCGATGAAGGCATCTTTCTTGGTTACTCTTCCATTTCTAAGGCTTTTTGTGTTTTTAACAAAAGAACTTTAGTTATAGAAGAGTCTATTTATGTAGTTTTTAATGAAATTTCCAAGTTAA
>NZ_JAGXJJ010000369.1:0-246 GCF_019091465.1 Microbacterium sp. GbtcB4 | reverse complement strand
AGCCCCGGGGCGGGGGTCCCGCCGACGCTTCGACCGCGGCCGACCTCGCGTTTCGTCGCGTACTCGCCCGCGCCGAGGCCCCCCGCCGCCGCTGCCGCCATCGTCACGCCGGCGACGTGCGCCTGGACCCCGTAGTCCGGTGTCGGCGGGGCAGGATCGGCGAGCGGTGTCGCGCAACGGTAGGTCATGACGAGGCCGAGGGCGATGAGCGGGACGGCGGTCATCGCTGCGATCAACCACCACGCT
>NZ_JAGXJJ010000368.1:0-246 GCF_019091465.1 Microbacterium sp. GbtcB4 | reverse complement strand
AAAAAGATCATTTAATTGTAACAAAATAAATCTCTCTAAAATGAATACTTTATAAGAATGATTAGGGAAAATATGGAAATAAATTAATTTTAAAATGAAGATTATTAAAAAAAAGGAGAAAAGAAATAGTAAAACATGAGCCACTCAAAACGAGTTCTTTTCCACATCGATGTGACAACACGTCGCGAAAAGGAAAAGACAGCCACAGATTTAGTTGTAGAGTTTTTGAAATAACATAAAAAATTA
>NZ_JAGXJJ010000367.1:0-246 GCF_019091465.1 Microbacterium sp. GbtcB4 | reverse complement strand
GACTTGGGTTATGTCTACTGTTTGTTTGGTCCTATCTCGCCCTACAAAAGGCATGCACGAAATCGACTCGCTTGTGATTGTCTCAACGAGGAGGCCACAGAGCTTTCAAATAAACCTAAATCAGCTCGCTCAAGTTTGTCCCTCCGACACTAACATTAATCCTGAGATTGTTATTATTATTTATCTATGTTCTTAATTTCAGCACTTTTTATTTGGAACTATTAGTGTATTTTATACATTACCTTA
>NZ_JAGXJJ010000366.1:0-246 GCF_019091465.1 Microbacterium sp. GbtcB4 | reverse complement strand
AGATCATCCACTGGAACACGCGGGAGTTCGGCTTCGTCACCCTCGACGACGGCTCCTCCACGGGATCCAGCATCATGCCGCAGAAGAAGACCCCGGACATCGCCGAGCTCGCGCGCGGCAAGTCCGGGCGTCTCATCGGCAACTTGTCCGGTCTCCTGGCACCGCTCAAGGGCCTGCCCCTCGCGTACACCCGCGATCTGCAGGGGGACAGGGGGCGGGTGTTCGCGTCGGGGCAGACGATCGAGG
>NZ_JAGXJJ010000365.1:0-246 GCF_019091465.1 Microbacterium sp. GbtcB4 | reverse complement strand
GGTGACGGTGCCGCGGTTGGCCGTCACGCTCGACGGGTTCCAGCTGGAATCGTCGAGGATGCCGGCCTGCGTGTACGCGATCTCCGCGTTCGCCGAGTCGACATTGCCGGTGTTGCCGAACTCCATCCGATACGTCACGGCCTGACCCGGCGTCGGGTCGGTCGGGTTCGAGGTGAACGTGTACTGGAAGAACTCGCGCTTGACGTAGTCGGTGTGGGTCCCCAAGTCGGTCGCACCGTTCCCGGC
>NZ_JAGXJJ010000037.1:0-331 GCF_019091465.1 Microbacterium sp. GbtcB4 | reverse complement strand
CAGCACTGCGCTGATGAGGGTAACGGCCCCGGTGATCATAATACCTGTTCTGCTGAAATGCCATTTACCAAAAAGCTGCAACATATTCGGCTGTACTGTTAACATAGCCCAGCCCTGTTTTAAGCCCATGAATACGGCTGTGAGTATGAGGATGGAGTTGATGATTTTTATATACATACGCTTATTTTATGCTAAACGCTAAACGCTTAATGCCCGCGAATTGTTTCAAACGCCCATCACAGCACATTCAACATAACACAATCAGCGTTCAGCGTTTAGCATTCAGCATTCAGCCTCAATTAGTCGCTCCTCCATTCACCAGCAAATGCTG
>NZ_JAGXJJ010000364.1:0-246 GCF_019091465.1 Microbacterium sp. GbtcB4 | reverse complement strand
ACCATGACGCACGACGCGAGGACCGTGCCCTCGGAGTCGACGATGGATCCCCGCTGGCCGGGGATCTACGAGCCGACGCCGATGTGCTCGAGGGATTGGCTGACGTGCTCGTCGGCGCTCACCACCTGGATGTCGATGAGGCGGACGACGTACGCCACCAGGATGGAAAGGATGTCCGCCAGGGCGACGACGGTGCGTCGCCGCGGTCCGCGCGTGGCTGGTGTCGTCATGGGATCTCTCCGTCGC
>NZ_JAGXJJ010000363.1:0-246 GCF_019091465.1 Microbacterium sp. GbtcB4 | reverse complement strand
GGGTTCGGGGCGGAGCTGAAGATCCTTGTGGCCGCGCTCATGGCGTTCTTCCCCGCCGTCATCTCGGGCCTCGCGGGTCTGCGCACCGTCGACCCGGAGATCCTCCAGCTCGCGTCGACCATGGGGGCGGGCCGCTTCAAGACCTTCCTCAAGGTGCGGCTGCCCGCGGCGCTGCCCGGGCTCCTCTCCGGCCTCAAGGTCGCCGCGACGCTCGCGGCCCCCGGTGCCGTCGTCGGCGGGTTCGTC
>NZ_JAGXJJ010000362.1:0-246 GCF_019091465.1 Microbacterium sp. GbtcB4 | reverse complement strand
AGTGGGGCGGCACGCACAACGTCGTCGACGACAACGAGGCCATCCGCGACGAGCTGCGGTCGGTGATCCCCGGCATCTGGGACCACATCAAGAACTCCGGCGAGTCCGACGCCGACAACCTGACCCTGGAGTGGATCGGCAACATCCCCGGCAAGCGCGAGTACCGCCGCTTCATCGGCGTCTACACGCTGCGCCAGCAGGACATCCTGGAGCAGACGTCGTTCGACGACGGCATCGCGTTCGGCG
>NZ_JAGXJJ010000361.1:0-247 GCF_019091465.1 Microbacterium sp. GbtcB4 | reverse complement strand
GGGGGGGGCCACCCGCCCCTGCGCGCCCCGCTGGGCGGGCGGGGCCGAGGCACGGGGGGCGGGGGGGGGGGGGGGCCGGGGCCCCCCCCGGCCGGGGGGGGGGGGGGGGGGGGCCCCCCCCCCCGGGGGGGGGGGGGGGGGCCCCCCGCCCGGCGGGCCGGGGTGGGGGGGGGGGGGGCGCCGGGGCGGGTGGGGGGGGGGGGCCTCCCCCCCCCGCCCTCGCCGGGGGGGGCGGGTGCGGGCGTAG
>NZ_JAGXJJ010000360.1:0-247 GCF_019091465.1 Microbacterium sp. GbtcB4 | reverse complement strand
TAATTAGAAAGTCCAACACAATAATTTTGCAGACACTTTTCACTCATTTAGATGAATCATGATGAAGTATATCCCTGCCAAAGGCCATCACACCATATTTAAGTGTAGTAAAAGGAAAATTCCACTGCATTGATCTATGTGACATGAAAACCCAAGTGCACACTCAGATAAAATCTACTAAATCTCAGCAAAACTGGGGCTGATACTCCTTGGTTATTTGGAGTCTGACTTGTGTTTTGATGAAATC
>NZ_JAGXJJ010000358.1:0-247 GCF_019091465.1 Microbacterium sp. GbtcB4 | reverse complement strand
CGGCGGCGCGGACCACCAGGGCCGGGATGGTCCCGGCCTGGGCGATGCCGGTGATCTACCCCACGACCCCGTTCAGCGACTCGATGTGCTGCACGTTCCCGGTGGTGACGACGTCGATCCCCACGTCCAGCAGCTCCTCGGCATCCTGCCACCGCTTGGGGTTCCTCGAGCCGGGGGCGTTCGCGTGTGCGCACTCGTCCACGTGCGCGATCTCCGGACCGTGGGCGGGTCGCGCCGCGAGGTGGCG
>NZ_JAGXJJ010000357.1:0-247 GCF_019091465.1 Microbacterium sp. GbtcB4 | reverse complement strand
CGCTCCTGCTGCCGATGCGGATATTCCACGAAGAGCACGGCGTGCAGTTCGGGTTCCTTCACAACGTCACAGACATCCAGTTTGACAGCGAGGACGGTCGCATCCAGGCGACGCGCATCGCCTGGGTCGCCGGCGGCGAGCCCGGCCGCGTCGACCTCGGACCGGCCGCCCTGGGTCTGGCGACGCTCCGGTCGCTGGCGGCGAACTCCGTGAACAGCGCCCTGCTCCCCCCTCCCGGGCTGTAGGC
>NZ_JAGXJJ010000356.1:0-247 GCF_019091465.1 Microbacterium sp. GbtcB4 | reverse complement strand
GCATCTCTCGAAATATGCCCGTACCATATTCTGTATGTCAGTAGGAATTTATGTATGTGTTGGCACACACTACTCCCAAGCAGCCTTCAATCTCCATTGTGATCACTGTTCAGAATAGAGAACTGAGAATGAGGACATTTTGTAATGAATGATTCATAATTCTAGTGCTACTGTTTTAGTTGGTAAGTTACAACAATTTGATTTAAACTACAATTATTTGTGGATTGAGACTTGCATTGATTTAGGC
>NZ_JAGXJJ010000355.1:0-247 GCF_019091465.1 Microbacterium sp. GbtcB4 | reverse complement strand
ATACCCGCAGAACCAGCGCCACCCGAGGTGATACCCACGGAACGGTGAGTGGGCGAGCTGGGTTCCCCCCGAGAGAAGTGACGATGTGTAGTCCTCGACATCTCTCTCCGTCCCCTCCCACGGGTACTCGCCTGTGAATTGCTGAAATCTGCCCGCGATCGAGACCCGCGACTGGATGGTCGACGGCGCCTATCCTCGTGGCCGCAACGACAGTGCGGACCCCTCGAGCATCTGGTCGAACATCATC
>NZ_JAGXJJ010000036.1:0-333 GCF_019091465.1 Microbacterium sp. GbtcB4 | reverse complement strand
TGATCAACTTCTTTTTCAGCATTATGTTCCCTACCATCTTTAGCCTGGGGCTGAAGGACCTGGGAAGGCATACGCAGCAGGCTTCTTCCTTTATTGTAATGGGCGTGGTAGGCGGCGGCATCTTTCCACCGCTTATGGGCCTCATTGCTAATCATAGCGGGGGGGAGGCATATTATCTTCCAATGGTTGGTTACGGGGTGATATGGCTTTTCGGATACAGCTATCCTAGGCTGGCTAAATTTTAATTCATTTTTGATCTTAAATAACCTCTTGTGAAGAAACTAAGAATCAAGGATATCGCAAAGGACCTGAGTATATCCAAGACGGCTGTAT
>NZ_JAGXJJ010000354.1:0-247 GCF_019091465.1 Microbacterium sp. GbtcB4 | reverse complement strand
GGCGGAGCGCGCGGGCGGTCGCGAGGACGCCCTCCGCTCCGTCTGGGACGGTCGCCGTGACCCGATCGGCGAGGTCGGCGAGGAGCTCCTGCTTGTTCGCGACGTGCCAGTAGAGAGCGCTCGGCTGCACGCCGAGCCGGGCCGCGATCCGGCGCATGGAGAGATCGGCCAGCCCCACCTCGTCGAGAAGGGCGAGGGCGGCCCGTGCGACGCTCTCCCGATCGTGACGGGCGGGATTCGTCTCGGG
>NZ_JAGXJJ010000353.1:0-247 GCF_019091465.1 Microbacterium sp. GbtcB4 | reverse complement strand
GCCATCGGCGGCGTCATCACCGCGATGGCGGACATGCCCCGCACCGAACTGCTGCTCCTCATCATCGCCGGCGTCTTCGTGCTCGCCTCCGGAGCCGTGATCCTGCAGCGCGCCTACTTCAAGATCACCCGCGGCAAGCGGCTGTTCCTCATGAGCCCGTTCCCCCACCACCTCGAGATGCGGGGCTGGTCGGGGGTCACCATCGTGGTGCGCATGGGGATCATCGCGGGTCTTCTCGCTGGGTCGG
>NZ_JAGXJJ010000352.1:0-248 GCF_019091465.1 Microbacterium sp. GbtcB4 | reverse complement strand
GGCTGAGCAGTATGAAACTCCCAGCTTATAATAACAGAATCTGTATGCATAGTTTGAATGATCATTTGCGTAATTATTATTCCAGTCCTGCAGTGGGAGAGGTGCGCTGGTTGTCAATAGACGCGCCTCCGTGCCAGCTTTTCACCTGGTCAAACCACTGCTTTAATGTTTTGTATTCAAGCCCCGGGCCAAAGTGGCCCCAGAACTGGTCTTTACCTACATAAATAATATTTTCACCTTCCAGCCCT
>NZ_JAGXJJ010000351.1:0-248 GCF_019091465.1 Microbacterium sp. GbtcB4 | reverse complement strand
GTGGCTGGGCTCAACGCGGAACATCGTGTTGGGAAGCGCCTCGGTGATCACGCCCTCGGTCTCGGTGCCCCCGTCTTCCTTAGCCTTCCCCTCGCTGACCCTTCTGCAGTTCGGTCGTTCTGCGGTGGGGGGGGGGTGTGGGGTACGGGCCGGGATGGGCCCCCCCGAACGCAGGCCACAAGGCACAAAAGATCTAGGTTATCCGACGAGGCCCCATCCGGCACCTTGGCCGAAGGGGTGGGGGGGGG
>NZ_JAGXJJ010000350.1:0-248 GCF_019091465.1 Microbacterium sp. GbtcB4 | reverse complement strand
CCCCGTCGAGGACGTCCGCCCGGCGGCCACCCCCCCCAAGTTCGGCGCCTCCATGCAGGGCTCGGACGAGATCCGCGCCGGTGCCGCCGAGTCCGGCTGGAACATCGATCTCGGTGCGATCTCCAAGATCTGGCGCGGCGGGTGCATCATCCGTGCCCAGTTCCTGTACCGGATCGCGGACGGCTTCGCCGTGACGCCCGGCCTGCCCCGGCTGATGGCGGCTCCGGACTTCCCCGGGGGGGTCCCCC
>NZ_JAGXJJ010000349.1:0-248 GCF_019091465.1 Microbacterium sp. GbtcB4 | reverse complement strand
ATTACGAAGCAGCCACCCCGGCATACGCCGCCATGAAAAAGCAGCTGGAGCAGTATGTGGACATTGCCAAAAAAGGCGGCTGGCCGGCCATTACAGTCGACAAGAAAAAGTATAAAAAAGGAGATAATGCAGAGGCTATACAGCTGGTAAAAAGAAGATTGCAGGCTACCGGCGAGCTGTCTGGCGCTGACAGCAGCACCTTATTTGACGACACCCTGGAAGCAGCCATCAAAACATTTCAGCAAACG
>NZ_JAGXJJ010000348.1:0-248 GCF_019091465.1 Microbacterium sp. GbtcB4 | reverse complement strand
GTCACCCCAGTTCCACGAGTAGGTCAGAGTCGCGCCGTCGGACGCGCTCGAACCCGCGGCGTAGACGTTGACGTTCAGCCCCGATGCCGTCGCCGTGATGGCCGCCACCGGGTCGGCATGCGTGGTCGTCACCTGTCGAGTGGTGGACGCGCTGCCGCCGCGATCGGCGGTGACGGTCAGAGTCACCGTGCGGGTGCCGGCGGGGGCGTACACGTGCGTGGCGACCTGCCCGGTCGACGGCGTGCCGT
>NZ_JAGXJJ010000347.1:0-248 GCF_019091465.1 Microbacterium sp. GbtcB4 | reverse complement strand
GGCCGCGGGGCGACGGCCACGACCCCCGGCTCTTCCGCGCTCTTCAACGCCACGGGCGACGCCGTGCTGCTCGACATCAGCCCCGAAGGCGTGTTCCCCGCGCCTGCCATCGCCGAGGACACCTGGCTGCGCACGAAACACTTCCTCACCGAAGCACCGGCGGCGCACGAGAAGACCTGGCTGTACCAGCCCGACTCCGGTCTGCGATGGCAGTACCTGCGAGACCGACTGCTGTCCGTCGGCGCGCC
>NZ_JAGXJJ010000346.1:0-248 GCF_019091465.1 Microbacterium sp. GbtcB4 | reverse complement strand
CGGCCCCGACCCCGGTGCCGAAGGGCAGCCGGCGCCCGGACTTCCGACCCCGTCCGGCCGGATCCCGGATGCAGACCGCCCTCCCGGAGGACGGGGAGAGCGTTCTGCTGTGCGAGGGCTCAGTCGCGGTGTTCGTCGTCGTGGTGCTCGACCCCACGGTCATCCGCGGGGGTGTGCTGTTCCGCCGCGGTCTCCGTGTCGTCTGCAGTCTCGGCGCTCCCGATCTCGTCCTGCGGAGCCCCCTCGCC
>NZ_JAGXJJ010000035.1:0-333 GCF_019091465.1 Microbacterium sp. GbtcB4 | reverse complement strand
ACAGCGAGAGGTCCTGGAAACGGAAAATGCCTTGTCTCCAGGAGAGGGTGTAGGAAGGATCGAAAGGCTGCACGAGCACTTCTTTATTTGTAGCAACAGCCTGTACTCCAGGTTTGAGCATCACCGGGTCAGCGGTATTTGCAGACGGGTCTTTCACGGTTACTTTACCGCTGACCAGGGCAACACAGCTGATACCAGGGTCATAGGTATTGACATTGAATGCTGTACCCAGTACCTGCACGCTTGCATTGGGAAGGTGTACGATGAAAGGTTTTTTGGCATCCGGTGCTACTTCTAAATAGGCCTCGCCATTAATGGTTACTTCCCGGCGGT
>NZ_JAGXJJ010000345.1:0-248 GCF_019091465.1 Microbacterium sp. GbtcB4 | reverse complement strand
CTAGCTCCAGCTCCGGCCCCGTGCTCGTCGCCGGCTTCGGCGCCCACGCCGCAGCCCCCACGGTCGACGTCGGCACGCACGCGGTGACGATGGGCGTCCTCATCGCCGTCATCGCCGTCGTCTGCTTCTTCCAGGTGCCCGTGCGGGAGGCCGCACTCGACCCCGAGGACCACGAGAAGCCCCCGTTCCGTCAGCGGATGCACATCGCACTCGAGGCCTGGCGCGAGCCGCGCACGTACCTGCTGGGA
>NZ_JAGXJJ010000344.1:0-248 GCF_019091465.1 Microbacterium sp. GbtcB4 | reverse complement strand
ACGACACCGATCCGCGCTGGTAGTACTGTCCGGCCTTGGAGTCGGCGCGCATGTAGTCGTACGTCGGGGAGAGGTTCCAGGTGCGGCTCACGACGCCGCCCCCGGTGTCGACCGCGTGGCTCACGTCCCGCGTGGCCGTCGGATCGATCTGCACCTGCGCGGAGAACGCGTAGCGCTCCCCGGGGGTGGGGCCGGTGACGGTCTGCGAGATCGCGGGGGCGGACGAGCCGAACACCGCGATGTTGTCG
>NZ_JAGXJJ010000343.1:0-248 GCF_019091465.1 Microbacterium sp. GbtcB4 | reverse complement strand
GGGCCTCGCCGTCATGCAGGAGACGAGCATCCTCATCGGCCTCATCGTCCCCGGCGACACGATCGACATCATCGCCTCGATGGGCGACGCCACTCCCCTCGAGGGCATCGCGATGGGTGTCGCCGTCGTCGTCGGCGCCCTCATCGGAGAGAGCACCGGCTTCTGGCTCGGCCGCTGGCTCGGCCCCTACATCCGTGCTTCCTGGCTCGGGCGGCGGATCGGGGTGCACAACTGGGTCCGCGCGGAGA
>NZ_JAGXJJ010000342.1:0-249 GCF_019091465.1 Microbacterium sp. GbtcB4 | reverse complement strand
CTCCTCGTAGAGATCCTCCAAGCGGATTATGCCGTGCCCGCTCGAGGCCTCGCGCCGGGCGTTCGACAGCTGTTGCGCGTGCCCTTCGGGAAGCCTCGAAGCGCCGGATTTCTTCGGCAGAACAGGCATCGAACACAAGACGTCGATGCATCACGCTTCGACCGCTATGTACTCCTTCTGCGAGCTCATCCACTCACGGACGATCCAGATATCAGGTTCGTCGCCGGCATCACGTATGGCTCGGATTGT
>NZ_JAGXJJ010000341.1:0-249 GCF_019091465.1 Microbacterium sp. GbtcB4 | reverse complement strand
CTAGGAGAGTGGCCTCACCTTATACTCTCACCACCACTCAATTCTTTTTTCCTATCTAAATATATGTCTTGAGTGATGGGATAAAAAAAAAATAAACTTTTATATATGAAAAAATACTAACAGACCATAACACGCAGCGAAATTAAATGAAATCATAATCAAATAAAATACCAAGATTTACATAGAAAACCCCTCCAATGTGAAGGGTAAAAACTACGGGACAAACTAGAGATAATATACTATAAGAAT
>NZ_JAGXJJ010000340.1:0-249 GCF_019091465.1 Microbacterium sp. GbtcB4 | reverse complement strand
TGGCCTCGTCGATACAGCGATCACTCAGCTCCTGCTCGACACCGCACAACTCTGGAAACTCCGCCAAAATAACCGACCCTCCGAGCGTGATCAACATATCCGAAAGGTAGCCCAAAGCAGGGTTAGCCGATATGCCAGAGACACCATCGGACCCACCGCATTCCAGACCAATACACAGTTTATCCAAGGACGCCGGACTACGTTTCTGCTCGTTTGCCATGCTCAATCCCGCAAAAGTCGCTTTAATTG
>NZ_JAGXJJ010000339.1:0-249 GCF_019091465.1 Microbacterium sp. GbtcB4 | reverse complement strand
AATGATATTTTATTGAAAATTATACGTTCCGGCCGCAGGAATATAAACACTGCTGTAGGAGAGGTAAGCATGCTTGAAAACCCGGTTGTGGGCGGCAGTTTAGTAATAGACATAAATGCAAAGATCATAGGCGCCAGCGCCACAGAATTTAAGCAGTTTTGGAAAGCGGCAGACCACAAAAAGGCCGGCACGGTAACAGACTGCATTCCCACCGCCTATAATATTGAGGATTGTATTATTCGCACTTAC
>NZ_JAGXJJ010000338.1:0-249 GCF_019091465.1 Microbacterium sp. GbtcB4 | reverse complement strand
TCGCTCCGTCGCACAGCGGTTTCGTGCCCACGGAGACGCACCGCGCGGGCGACGGGATGGTGACCACGCAGCAGCACCCCGCGGACCCCCGCGGCAACAAACGGCTCGCGGCCCGTTTCGGCGGTGCGATGGAGGTCACGGATCCGGGGATCGCGCGGACCGCCACCCGGGAGAGGGCTGCCGCCGGACTCGCGCTCTACCACCGGCCTGCGGCCGAGGATTGATCTGTAGACTGGGGCGGAAAGCCCC
>NZ_JAGXJJ010000337.1:0-249 GCF_019091465.1 Microbacterium sp. GbtcB4 | reverse complement strand
CGTCGCCCGTCGCGAAGCGGATGCGTCGCGACTCGCTGCTCGAGTCCGGCGCGGAGCTCCCGCCGGAGGAGCTCATCATCGCCGGCCCGGCGCCCGTGCAGACGCCCGTGGTGCCCGCGGCCATCGCGGAGCGTCAGGTCACCCCGCCCTCGGGGGAGGCCCGTCAGCTCGCCAACCCGTTCCTTGCGCCCGACCTGACCCCGCGGCCGGCCCGCACGCCCCGCCCCCGCCCCGGCGGCTGGGAGCTCA
>NZ_JAGXJJ010000336.1:0-250 GCF_019091465.1 Microbacterium sp. GbtcB4 | reverse complement strand
CTGAAGGAAGTGCTTTGTTTTTTCCGGGAAGCAGAAGGGCTCACCCTCATTATGCGTAAAAGCCTGGCTGCTGCAAAGGGCCTGGTGTACACCTTTGTGGCCTCCTGGGTCACGTTAACGGTGCATTCCTCCCTGGCCGCTGTTGGGTTAACAGCCGCTGTTGCAAAAGCCCTGGCAGAGCAGCACATCAGCTGCAATGTAGTAGCTGCCTTTTACCATGATCATCTTTTTGTGCCGGTACAGGATGCGG
>NZ_JAGXJJ010000034.1:0-337 GCF_019091465.1 Microbacterium sp. GbtcB4 | reverse complement strand
AGCACGTCACGTCGACGCATCCCGCGTCGCCCCTGGACGACACACTCGACACGCCCGCAGCACAGGCCATGGGACGTGCCCCGACCTACACCCTCATCTGGGAAGAGCCCTCAAACGAGACCGTCGCCTCAAGCAAGTTCCCTCTGCCGATCGCCCGGGGAAGCGACTCGGGTGCGCCGAGGCACGGAGACGATCGGTGTGGTGGAAGTTGCAGAGATCGGAGGTAGCAGCCCTCTCGAGACGTCGAGTTCCCCAGAACGTGGTTTCGAGAGGGCTCGTGGGACTGCTGCATGAGTAGGTGACATCTGCTCTGGCTTCGCCGAGGGGTTGGCCTGGA
>NZ_JAGXJJ010000335.1:0-250 GCF_019091465.1 Microbacterium sp. GbtcB4 | reverse complement strand
GCTTTCCGAAAAATCACCTGCTGCCAGCGCGGCGGCAGCCTGCTGTGCGGCTATACGGCCGGCATACAGGGCATTGCCAATACCTTCCCCGGTGAACGGATCTACCAGGTAAGCAGCATCGCCTACCAACATATCACGGTTCCCGGACAATTTTCTTTTCTTACTGCCCAGCGGAAGTCCATAACCTTCTATGGGACTGTCTATTTCAGCCTCCCGGAAACGCTCTTTGAACACAGGATCCTGTTCCAGG
>NZ_JAGXJJ010000334.1:0-250 GCF_019091465.1 Microbacterium sp. GbtcB4 | reverse complement strand
AGCCACGCGCCGCATAGGTGATACAGCGGTGGCGCCGCGGGAAGAAGCTCATCTGCGGTTCCCAGGCATCGTAGTTGCCGCCGAACTCGTGGATGAACAGGATCGGGGTCCCGGTTTCACCGGCCGTTTCGCAGTAGAGCTTAATGCCGTCCTTGGTGGTCACGAACATGAGGCCATCATTCCTTGCCTTCCAATGCTTGTCGGCGCTCCGGCCCTAGAAAAGGGCCGGCACGTCATTCAGCGTCTGGGC
>NZ_JAGXJJ010000333.1:0-250 GCF_019091465.1 Microbacterium sp. GbtcB4 | reverse complement strand
AATGATCGTACGCGACTGGTGAAGCCGGTTATCTTTATCATCATCTCTTCCTTGATATATAGTCTTATAAATGGCTTTTTTCGTATTGTAGACCAGTATATGAAATACGATGGCGTCGCAGATACTAGCCTTGTATCGATCTTTAAATGGATACAAAGCCATTACGGGAATGCTAATATAATTATGGGCGTTTTTATTGCATGGTGTCTAAAGCTTTTCTTCCGAAAATACCCTTATAATTTTTTTGAAA
>NZ_JAGXJJ010000332.1:0-250 GCF_019091465.1 Microbacterium sp. GbtcB4 | reverse complement strand
ATAGTCAGCAAAAATAGTTATCAAGAAGACATACGGGATTAACACAATTAAAAGTGAACTTAGAAAACATATCGGTGACTGTAACCAATAGCTTAGTTCATGTTAAATTTGACAAAGCTTGTGAACACTGTATGACCAATGGTGAAATTCCACAGTGCTTGTAACCTCTTGTGCACATATTTGTAGCATTTTGAAACACTTGATACAACATGGAGGCTATCTTCTCTCTACTCAAAAAATGTTTATATTG
>NZ_JAGXJJ010000331.1:0-250 GCF_019091465.1 Microbacterium sp. GbtcB4 | reverse complement strand
CGTCGTTGCGCAGCCAGTGCGGGTAGCAGGCGTGCGGCCCGGACGCGGCGATGGTGTCGTACCCCTCGCCCTTGCCGTCCTCGCGGGCGCGTCGGTGGAAGCCTCCCTCGACGACGCGCTCGCCTCGGGCGTGCGCGACGGCGGCCGGGGGCTCGGGGATGATGTCGTCGAAGCCCCGCGGGGGGATCTCCACGGCCCCCCCCCTCTCGGCGATCCCGAAGTCGTCCTGGTGGGGGCGCGCTCCCGGGCG
>NZ_JAGXJJ010000330.1:0-250 GCF_019091465.1 Microbacterium sp. GbtcB4 | reverse complement strand
CCTGCCCGTTGGCGGGCGGCAACGACTCCCGCGACTCGGAGCAGGTGCGCGGCGACGAACAGCGCTGGCCCTTCGAACCCTGGCGCGGGCGGGAGCTCATCGGTCCGGAGACCGAGATCATGACGCCGGGTCGCGCCGAGGGACGCTTCACGGGCGGCAACCTCAGTCTGCTCACCGCCGGACTCGGCGCCCCGGAGGCGGACGTCCCCGCCCCCGGCATCCTTTTCCTGGAGGACATCACGGAGGAGCC
>NZ_JAGXJJ010000329.1:0-250 GCF_019091465.1 Microbacterium sp. GbtcB4 | reverse complement strand
GCGGATACGGAACAGCTCGTGGCCGCCGATGGCCCGCGCCCCGGGGACGCCCTGCCGCAGCACCATCGCCAGCGCGCTGCGCCGCACCACCCCGACCGGGACGCCGCGGTTGCTGCCGAGCGGGGTGACCGCCTGGGCGAGGCCGTCGTCGGGGAGCACCACGATCGCGCCGCCGAACTTCACCTTCGCGCCCTTCGCCACCGCGCGCATCCGGGCGAGAGCCGCCGTGACCGGGGCCCGGGTGCCGAGG
>NZ_JAGXJJ010000328.1:0-250 GCF_019091465.1 Microbacterium sp. GbtcB4 | reverse complement strand
CTCCACGCTCCCCGGCACCGCGCCGGCGACCGTGCGCCCGGCACTGACCCGCGACCGCGACGCCCTCGTGACCGGGGTGAGCGCCGGACACGCACGCCACCTCGGTGTGCGCGTCGGGCTGGTGCGGGCGCTGTTCGTCGCCCTGACGCTCTGCGGCGGTGCGGGCGTGCTCCTGTACGCCTGGTGCTGGACCTACATGCCGTGGACGGACGGGACGACCGCGCCGACGCGTCGCCTCCCGGTCGCCTGG
>NZ_JAGXJJ010000327.1:0-250 GCF_019091465.1 Microbacterium sp. GbtcB4 | reverse complement strand
GTCCGACGCGACCGACGCGGCCGAGCTCGAGGAGCTACTCGGCGCGCATGACGCGCACCTGCTCTCCCCCGGTCCCGGGGCTCCTGCCGATGCCGGCGTCACGATCGACGCTGCTCGCATCGCGGTGCGGCGGGGGATCCCCACGCTTGGAGTGTGTCTCGGGCATCAGGTCAACGGGGCCGCTTTCGGCACGGCCATCCGGTCTGCTCCCGAGGTCATGCACGGCATGGTCTCGGCGGTCCGCCACGAC
>NZ_JAGXJJ010000326.1:0-250 GCF_019091465.1 Microbacterium sp. GbtcB4 | reverse complement strand
CGACGACCTCGCATGAACCGGTGCTCTCGAGCCCGGGCAGGTGCTCACGATCACGTACTCCGTCGACGTCGACGAGGGCGTGGAAGGCGAGCGCATCGCCAACCGCGACACCGCATCGGGCACCCCGCCCGGGGGGCTGCCCCCGACCACGCCTCCGGCCGTCACCACCGAGCACCCGGACGCCGGCTTCGAGGCCGCGAAGACCTCCGACCCCGCCGCGGGCACCGTGGTGGAGCCCGGCCAGACCATC
>NZ_JAGXJJ010000033.1:0-338 GCF_019091465.1 Microbacterium sp. GbtcB4 | reverse complement strand
ATAGCAGATTTTTACATCTAAAGTGTAGTAGTTTGAATGTAAAAGATCAATTGTTTGTGATAGGATCAAGAGCGGCACTAAGAGAAGGGGGGGTGAATTAGTGTAGCGGAAAATTCTTCGATTTCGTAAATTTTTCATCTCGATTAAAATCATTTTGGAAAGACATTGAACTTAAAACTTTTGTAAAAATGTAAGGAGAAGCTCAAGGAGGTTTGCAGTAAAGTAAAATGCACAAAAGTAAAAGCAAACCAGAATTTAGAGTGGTTCGATCAATGAGACCTATATCCACTTCGGATTCCTCCTCTATCGAGGTCACCGGTGTCCACTAAAAGCCTTCC
>NZ_JAGXJJ010000325.1:0-250 GCF_019091465.1 Microbacterium sp. GbtcB4 | reverse complement strand
GGCATCACCCGCGAGGGCAGCCTGATCGACTCCGGCGTCGAGCACGGCATCGTCAAGAAGTCGGGACCGTGGTACACCTACGACGGCGATCAGCTCGGCCAGGGCAAGGAGAACGCGCGGACGTCCCTGCTCAACAACGCCGACATCGCCTTGGCGATCGAGAGTCAGATCAAGCAGAAGCTCAGTATCGGCGGCCCGGCCGCGGCTCCGGGTTCTGATGAGCTGGCCGAGCGTCGCCCGGCCTGATGAG
>NZ_JAGXJJ010000324.1:0-250 GCF_019091465.1 Microbacterium sp. GbtcB4 | reverse complement strand
TCCCAGGTCGGAGCCCGCGGCGGGGGAGACCCCCCTGCCCCGCTCCGTGTGGGCGAGCGCGGCCACGAGCGAAGACAGCGACGGCTGCCTGGTCGTGCCGGACAGCGGGGCCGACGCGGCATCCACCGCATCGACGCCGGCGGCGCTGGCCGCGAGCAGGGGCGCGAGCTGTCCGCCCGGGGTGTCGTGGGTGTGCAGGTGCACGGGCAGGTCGGAGCGCTCACGGAGCGCCGAGACGGGCTTCGCGGGG
>NZ_JAGXJJ010000323.1:0-250 GCF_019091465.1 Microbacterium sp. GbtcB4 | reverse complement strand
GCCAGCAGAGGCGCGGCACCGCCGGCGAGCGCTCCGAGCAAGGACGTAAGCGACAGCACGCGACCCCGGATCTGGACGGGGATGATCAACGCGAGGTACGACCCCTGCACGGCGTTGAGAGGTATCAACGGCAACGAGGCGACGAAGCCGATGACCGCCACAGCGGGAACGCTCTGAGTAACGAGAAGAGCGGTGAACGCCAGAGTGAACATGCAGATCGATAGGCGCACGATCGCGCGCCCGCTGTATC
>NZ_JAGXJJ010000322.1:0-250 GCF_019091465.1 Microbacterium sp. GbtcB4 | reverse complement strand
GTCACGCCCGCGGCATCGCGATGGTCGCCATCTGGTACGACCGCGCCTGCGGCGATCGGGAAGCGACCGCCGTACTCGTCGCGATCAACTCTGTCTTCCAGGTGGTCGCCTTCACACTGCTGGGCTGGTTCTACCTCACCGTCCTGCCCGGCTGGCTGGGTCTGGACACTCAGGGGTTGGAGATCACGGTCTGGCAGATCGCCCTGAACGTGCTGGTCTTCCTCGGCGTGCCACTCGTCGCCGGCTTCGC
>NZ_JAGXJJ010000321.1:0-250 GCF_019091465.1 Microbacterium sp. GbtcB4 | reverse complement strand
AGGCGGAGCAGCTGATCCGTTTCGCCCCCCACCGCGCCGACACCTCGGAGCGCCGCCGCGCCGCGAAGCAGAACGAGGAGGCGAACCTCGCGCTGGAGACGGCCACCGAGGCGACGCGACGCGCCGCTGCCCTGCTCGACGCGGTGGAGGACTTCGAGATCGAGGCCCTGCGCGCCGAGACGACCCTGGCCGAGGTCATCGCCGACTCCCGCAACGACCTCATCGCCGCCCGGACCGCTCCCTCCACGCC
>NZ_JAGXJJ010000320.1:0-251 GCF_019091465.1 Microbacterium sp. GbtcB4 | reverse complement strand
GCCAAAGATGCATGGTCACGGACGGTTTGGGTCGCATGTTGGCTAGGAAGTGAAATTCAAATTCTCTTACAACCTGGTTAAATGACAAGATCAAGACTGGCCTCAGTCAGTTGTACCACATCCGAGCCAGGGCTCGGAGGGTGGCAGGGGACGCCCGACACAGCAAGGTGTTAGAAGGGGGTGACGTACTTCACTAGGTCAGACCCGCCATCATAGGCTACGTCGGGAGGCGATAGTTAAGGGGGATAGGT
>NZ_JAGXJJ010000319.1:0-251 GCF_019091465.1 Microbacterium sp. GbtcB4 | reverse complement strand
AATAATACAGGTTTTCGGCGTTAAGGAGCCCGTACTGGGTTGGTTCAGAGTACTACGAAGTGTTACCCAACATCTATGAGACCCCTCCGGCAAACAGGAATTCCAGACTGGAACTCAGGAGTATGAGACTCAATGAACTCGCCCCACGAGTCGAGCCTGTAGCTCAGGGGTATAAGAATTTGACCTAGCAGGCACAGAATCGCACAGGTGGGTCGCAGCCTTCAAGCTAGTAGCTCCAGAATGATACCCGG
>NZ_JAGXJJ010000318.1:0-251 GCF_019091465.1 Microbacterium sp. GbtcB4 | reverse complement strand
GTACGTTCAATGCTCGTATTACGGTTAAGCAGGTCAGATACATGCAACTTCAAAAGTGCCCGGTTATGGGCCATGGATTTAGCTATATATCCGTTCAATAAGGTAATGTGCTGGTTGTACCCCGCAGCCAGCCCGGTATTAAGCCAGTAATTGGCAGCTGCATAAATGCTAAACCCAAGCGGCAATTGCACATTGCCGTTAAAGGAAAAACCATAACTGAAGTAATTGGTGTTACTGGTCTTTTGCAGTGA
>NZ_JAGXJJ010000317.1:0-251 GCF_019091465.1 Microbacterium sp. GbtcB4 | reverse complement strand
AAAACCGTTACCACCGTACAACAATGGAACAAGGTGCAGCGCCCCTATATATATCACCTGTTTGAAACCAATGTGTATGGCCGTTTTCCGCGCACGCCGGTGCAAATGAGCTTTAAGGTGACCAGCCTGAACCCCTATGCGCTGGACAGCCTGGCCACCTGCAAACAGATCACCCTGTATTTTAACCGGGCCGATTCCAATGCACAGATCCACCTGTTATTATACCTGCCCAATAAAGTACGGGGCCAGGT
>NZ_JAGXJJ010000032.1:0-340 GCF_019091465.1 Microbacterium sp. GbtcB4 | reverse complement strand
CCCCGCTCGCCGTCATCTCCTCGTTCTTCCTCGGCGACGACCGGGCCGCGATCGAACCCGTGTACACCGCCGCGATGCTCCGCGAGCCCGACGAGATCCTCGCCGCGATCCCGCACGACGACCTCGCCGTGCAGTGGGACGACGCGAGCGAGATGGGCATCATCGAGGGTGCCTCCGGGTACGGGGCCGTCATGGAGGCGTGGTGGCCCGGCGGCCCGTTCGACGGCCTCGTCTCGCGTCTGGCCGCCCTCGTCGACGCGGTCCCGGACGACGTCGAGGTGGGCGGGCACCTCTGCTACGGCGACGCGGGGGGGAAGCACTTCTTCGGGCCGGCCGACGC
>NZ_JAGXJJ010000316.1:0-251 GCF_019091465.1 Microbacterium sp. GbtcB4 | reverse complement strand
TTTAACAAAAATCATAATGACTTTCATTGCAAAGGTCATATGTATAATTTTAGTTTTCATTGTAAAGATTAAAACTTCATATGCATAACTAAAATATCATTGCATACATCATATGCATAATTCCAAATCATCATAATACCAAAGTAATCATTGCATACATCATAATTCCAAATCATCATAAGTTAACACATCATAATTTTTCAACATCATCAAAGAATACAATCGACTTCTCCCCCTTTGTCATCAACAAA
>NZ_JAGXJJ010000315.1:0-251 GCF_019091465.1 Microbacterium sp. GbtcB4 | reverse complement strand
AATGGGCGCAAGTCGCTTGATGAAGCCTTGCGAACATCGGTCTATTGACGCGTCTCCGCCCTCAATAATGTAATCGTGGCTTTAGCGGACGGGCAGGAAACCACCCCGGATTTCGGTCGTAGCGCCGACCAAAGCAGAAGGTCTGCTTTCGGTATCGCCAAGGCCGTGTGAATGATAGGAATGCGGGCGCAAAGCTGCGCTTCAATCAGGTCTGCTGTACATTAGCCCTTTAACATGGGGTAATCGCGGGC
>NZ_JAGXJJ010000314.1:0-251 GCF_019091465.1 Microbacterium sp. GbtcB4 | reverse complement strand
GCGAGCGCGTGCCCGTGCACGGCGCCTCCGGCGCGGGGAAGTCGACGCTGCTGCACGGCCTCGCCGGTGTGCACGGCGGTGAGGAGGAGGGGGAGAGCGAAGGCGCGCTGCTCGACGGCGGCGACCCCGCCGCGGCGACCCGCGGGCGGGCCGGGCTCGTGCTCCAGGATCCCGACTCGCAGGTGATCCACGCCCGTGCCGGCGATGACGTCGCCTTCGGGTGCGAGAACCTCGGTGTGCCGCGTGCCGAG
>NZ_JAGXJJ010000313.1:0-251 GCF_019091465.1 Microbacterium sp. GbtcB4 | reverse complement strand
CGCTGGACGAGGCCGAGAGCGCGGTCGCTGAGACCGGCGCCCGGGTAGCAGTCCCCGTAGTGAGCCTCCGCCGCTTCCGGCGTGGTGATGCCGCAGAGGGTGAGCAACTGACGGATGTCGTCGACGTCGCGTCCTGGCCGGTTGGCGCGGTGCTTCATGGCGAGAAGCGCGTCCTTCGTGGCGACCTGGATTATGACGCCGTCTCGGTCGTAGATCGTCTCCCACTCGACAGTTCGGCGCCCGAACGTCGC
>NZ_JAGXJJ010000312.1:0-251 GCF_019091465.1 Microbacterium sp. GbtcB4 | reverse complement strand
TCGACGTCTTCGTCGCCGAGTACCGTGCGGGTCGGACGCCGAACCCGTGCATGCGGTGCAACGAGAAGATCAAGTCCGCCGCCCTGCTGGAGCGCGCCCTGGAACTCGGCTTCGACGCCGTGTGCACGGGACACTACGCGACCCTCGCCGACGGCGCGGAGGGTCTCGAACTGCACCGGGCATCGGACAACGCGAAGGACCAGTCCGACGTGCTCGGCGTCCTGACGGCCGACCAACTCGCACACACTTAC
>NZ_JAGXJJ010000311.1:0-251 GCF_019091465.1 Microbacterium sp. GbtcB4 | reverse complement strand
GGGGAGGTGCCGGGCATGCTCGGCTACCTGTTCCAGGACGAGGTGTCGTACGACGCGGATGGGCTCAAGGGGCTGCCGGCCAACGCGGCCGAGGTGCAGGACGCCTGCGTCACCGCCCTGGAGCCGGTCACGGACTTCACCCCGGAGAGGATCCAGGAGGCGCTGACGACGGCGCTCGTGGAGAACCTCGAGCTGCAGCCCCGCGTGGCCTACGGGCCGCCGCGTGGGGCCATCACCGGCCGCCGTGGGTC
>NZ_JAGXJJ010000310.1:0-251 GCF_019091465.1 Microbacterium sp. GbtcB4 | reverse complement strand
CTCGCAGATCACGTTCTCCGCGCTCGGCCAGCAGGCCCCACGCGACGCGAAGCATGGGGGGGATCCGACGGGTTGGAAGCGCGGCGCGCTACGCGATGCCGTCGCCGCGCGGCTCCCGGGCCTCGAGGTGCGCTCGGGCGGCTCGTCCTCGATCGACATCACCCGCGCCGGGATCGACAAGGCGTTCGGCATGCAGCAGCTCGCCACCCACACCGGCATCGTTCTGTCCGCGATGCTGTTCTACGGCGACC
>NZ_JAGXJJ010000309.1:0-252 GCF_019091465.1 Microbacterium sp. GbtcB4 | reverse complement strand
CCGAGGGCCTTGCGGCGCTCGAACATGTACTGGATCGTCTCGTCCTGCGGTCCCAGGTTGTAGTACGGGGTCAGGTACGGGTTCTCCTCGTGCTGCGCGGCCGCGCTCGGAATGTGCATCGCGTCGCGTTACGTCTTGTGGCTGTCCAGCGTCATCTTCTTCTTCTGGTGGGTCGCGTTGCGGCCCTCGCTCTGCGGGCCGATCCCGTAGCCCTTGACGGTCTGCCCGAGGGTGGTGGTCGGCTTGACCTGG
>NZ_JAGXJJ010000308.1:0-252 GCF_019091465.1 Microbacterium sp. GbtcB4 | reverse complement strand
CTGCCCCCGGGTTATAATACCATTCCTGAGTTTAATGCTTTCCTGGAGCGTAAAGGTTTTACCCTGAACAATGCCGGCGGCAAAATGAAGGTAAGCCCTCATGGCGGCCTGCTGCAAAGCGCTGCGGTAGCCAATATGATCACTGCTGCATTTGCCAATAATGAAACACACCCCATTGCCGGCTCTTATGTGGAGTTTGCAGAAAGAAAGGTACTGCCCCAATTTGCACACCTGCCCGCAGACCAGGTAAAA
>NZ_JAGXJJ010000307.1:0-252 GCF_019091465.1 Microbacterium sp. GbtcB4 | reverse complement strand
GACCGCAGAGAAGGACTTATCAGACGATCTTATTGGAGGCCTGTTTGCCAGGCAGCTTGAGATCATGGAGCTGCAGATAAATATGCTGAAGTCTGCGGGGGGGAACGTAACACCAAAGACTGCCGCAACAGAGAAGGGATACATTTATCCGGCAACTACCAGGACAGACCCTTCTTCAAAGCGGCCGGCTTCACACTATTATTCCGACTCCGGCTCCTCCTTTAACGATATACAGAAACGTTTTATCCAGGA
>NZ_JAGXJJ010000031.1:0-346 GCF_019091465.1 Microbacterium sp. GbtcB4 | reverse complement strand
GATACCAAGGATGTCTTATTTGAGTACTTCACTCTTTGATACTAAACTTATAGGTTTTAGAAGTTCCAGATCTAACACAACCGGTCATCGAGAGTGGTAGCCAATCTTACAAGAGCTATTAAGTGTTGATAGAGGATCATCCACTATCGGTGTCATAAGAGGAATATCCCATGTGTTCTTGCTCAAACAAATTCCTAGCTAGGGTCATTCGGATTGAGAGAGAAAGAGTTCTTCGGGAGAATCCGATTAGAGCGAGACTCGAGTAGAAACCGTATGTGTCTAACAGCACCATGCCCGATATACGATCTTTGGGATATTAGATGGATGAGAGACTATAGGTACATGG
>NZ_JAGXJJ010000306.1:0-252 GCF_019091465.1 Microbacterium sp. GbtcB4 | reverse complement strand
CTCCCCAACCGCCCACAGGGCCCCCCCCCCGATGAGGCCGGCCTCCGGCCTGGGGCGGGGGCGCCCCCGTCCCCCCCGGGGGGGCGCCAGGGGGGGGCCCGCGGCGGGGGGCCCCCCCGGGGGCCCCCCCCCCCCCCGGGGGCCCTGGGGGGGGGCACCCCCCCGGCGAGGGGGGGCCAGGCGACCCCGGGCGCGAAGCCCCGGGCCCCCGCCCGCGGCGCGGCCCCGGCGCCGCGCGTGACCGTGTACCCG
>NZ_JAGXJJ010000305.1:0-252 GCF_019091465.1 Microbacterium sp. GbtcB4 | reverse complement strand
ACGGCGACCCCCCTCGAGAAGATGGCCGCGGGCCCCACCGCCGACCTCATCGGCACGACGCAGCTCGCGACCGACGCGCCCGTGCTCGTCGCCACCGCGATGCACGCGGAGATGTGGCGGAACCACGCCACGCAGGCAAACATGGCCACGCTCCAGGACCGCGCCGTGCACGTAGTCGGCCCAGCCGACGGCGAACTGGCCGGCGGCTACAGCGGCCCCGGTCGCATGGTCGTGCCCGAGGAGATCCTCGCC
>NZ_JAGXJJ010000304.1:0-252 GCF_019091465.1 Microbacterium sp. GbtcB4 | reverse complement strand
AGTTCTAACTTCGGAATTGATGATCCATCAGAAGCAATATAGACCTTAGTATTCTTAAAAAACTATAAATCTGAATCTTCAATTAAAATTTTCATCCAACAAATGAGAAGAGAAATCATAACAAATAATAGATTTTAAAATATCTCATTCCTAGTCTAGTCTCAGTGCACTCTTCAAGCTGTGTTGTTTGTATGGCGAAGCATCAGATCTCTATCCTCGAATACATAATGCCTTCCAATAACTTTTCTAAAA
>NZ_JAGXJJ010000303.1:0-252 GCF_019091465.1 Microbacterium sp. GbtcB4 | reverse complement strand
ATTAAGTAATTGTTATGTAGAGTGAGAAAGTAGTACATCTGATTAAATAATTAATTATCATGTGTGTTGTGGTCTTATATAATAATTTTTTTACATATCTTAATGATAATAAAAAAATTATATAGTTGATTCAAATAGTTGACATCATGGAGCAACCGTAACACACGTAATCAAATTTAATAAAAATTATAATCATATAGAACACAAAGATTTGTGTGAAAAAATCTCTCCAACTCAATGGTAAAAATCATC
>NZ_JAGXJJ010000302.1:0-252 GCF_019091465.1 Microbacterium sp. GbtcB4 | reverse complement strand
AAGTTTTCCTGGAAGCTGGCATGTGCATGCGGTCCGGGGCCGCTGCCCGGTGGCACCAGCATATCTATCACGGCAAATTCGCGCTGGGTTTGCTGTCCGCTGATTATAATACGATAGTTGCCGCCTGCCATGGCTAAGCTATCGCCGGCTGTAGGGTCTACGGTAATGGCGGGTTGTTTGGTTTGTTCCATATAACAATGTTTGAAAAAGTTCAGATCCAATTGGCACAACTACTGTGCCGTTACTAATGAT
>NZ_JAGXJJ010000301.1:0-252 GCF_019091465.1 Microbacterium sp. GbtcB4 | reverse complement strand
ATCTGGATTTACGCAATCATCATTGAAAAAAATTGATAAAGATCTTAAAAAGGTTCAACGTGATTTCCCATTTGTCGGATTTGCAGCGGGAATTGTAAAAGCAGATGCTGTTATTTTCTCGAAGGGTTATGGGTTCGGCAATAAAGAGGAGAAGAAGCCTTTTACCAAACATACCATACAGCCCGTTGGTTCCGTCAGCAAAACAGTTGTTGGCTTGGCCTTACTCCAGGCTATTGAACAGCATTATTTTAC
>NZ_JAGXJJ010000300.1:0-252 GCF_019091465.1 Microbacterium sp. GbtcB4 | reverse complement strand
GTGGCTTGGTGAAACGTTTGAGCGCCGCAGGGCCCCGACCCGCTGAAGGCCAGGGCACCTCCGAGTCTCGAGCGGGCTCGAGGGTAGTTATGCGCAGATAGGGTCAGAGCGTGAGACGCAAGTGGGATTCGAGCACGAGGCGGTACGCGAGGGCCCTCGGCATCGTGTGGGCCCTCATCATCGTCGGGATCTATGTCTACACCGCGGTCCCGGGTGCCGAGCGCGGCACCCACGCCCCGACGACGCCCGTCG
>NZ_JAGXJJ010000299.1:0-252 GCF_019091465.1 Microbacterium sp. GbtcB4 | reverse complement strand
GGCCGGACCGGAGCCGCCCGCGGCGGAGAGGAACGACCCGATGAAGTGGCGATGCGCGTCGTCTCCCGCGGCCACCGCCCTGACGGCGGAGAGGAGCCGCCCGCAGCCGCCGATGTCCCAACGGTACTGCCGCTGGTAGACCGGGACGACGCTGGTCGTGCGTCCCGCCGCGAGCCATTCGATCGTGTTGTCTGCCGTCGCCTCGACGTTGGTCGCGGTGCTCATGCTGGTGTCTCGTCCTCCCGTAGCGAC
>NZ_JAGXJJ010000298.1:0-252 GCF_019091465.1 Microbacterium sp. GbtcB4 | reverse complement strand
GCGGCAAGACCCAGCTCCGCCCCCTACATGAGCAAGGCTCGCCCCTTCGGCGGCGATGCCGCGGCCCGCACCCCCGCCTCGTGTTCCGGCCAGAGGAGGGCGTTGAGCCACGCGTACACCGAGCCGGCGACGATCGCGCCGGCCAGGAGGACTGTCGTCGTCGACAGCGGGAGGCTCAGACCGATCCCGACCATGGGCAGGACCAGGGTCAGCGCGGGCTGCCCGGCGCGCTCCCCCGCGGCGGGCATGCTG
>NZ_JAGXJJ010000030.1:0-358 GCF_019091465.1 Microbacterium sp. GbtcB4 | reverse complement strand
TTCCGCTCCTGGCGTCCCGACCTGCCCCTGCTCGCGGAGACCAGCGGCAAGAACGCCATGATCATCACGCCCTTGGCCGACCTCGTCCTCGCCGTGGCCGACCTCGTGAAGAGCGCGTTCGGGCACGCGGGGCAGAAGTGCTCCGCGGCGTCGCCGGCGATCCTCGTCGGGCCGGTGGGGCGCTCGCAGCGGTTCGCCCGACAGCTCGCCGACGCGGTCCGCTCGCTGCGGGCCGGCTGGCCCTCGGATCCGCTCGCCGAGGTGGGCCCGGTGGTCGGGAAACCCGAGGGGAAGCTCGTCTTGGCCCTCTCCGAGCTGGAGGGCGTCGAGTGGTGGCTCCTCGGACCCGCCCTCCTCC
>NZ_JAGXJJ010000003.1:345898-360023 GCF_019091465.1 Microbacterium sp. GbtcB4 | reverse complement strand
CCTCCACATCGCCTCCCTCGGCGTCGACCCCGACGGCGGCGAGCAGCTCGCGGCGATGAACGGCTCGCTGTTCGGGGGCGCGCGGGCCGTGGCCGAGATCGTCGCGGCAGGGCAGCAGGCCGGTCTCGGCGCCCTCGTCACCACGTCGGCCGCGCAGGCGAATCTGCCCGTGACCTGGGCGAGCATCGCCCTGCTCTGCCTTCTCGGGGTGCTGCTCATCGTGCTCCTCGCGGTCGTGCGCCGGCGCGTCCTGTGGTGGAGCGACGGCGAGGTCACCGCGAAGGGCTGACCGTACGACCCTCGGTCCCGGGGGCGCGACCCCTGCGCCCCCGGGTTCCCCCGGCGTGCCCGGAAACTCCGAACGACACCATCCCCCACTCCCAGGAAGGCATCCGCCATGACCGCTCAGCACCCCGTGAAGACCCTGCGGCTCGGACTCTTCGAGAACGCCCAGGCCAACGACTCCGGCACCGCGACCTGGCGCCACCCCGACAACCGGCGCTACCTCTTCGACAAGCTCGACTACTGGCGCGACACCGCGCGCCTGGTCGAGGACGCGGGCTTCGACTTCCTCTTCCTCGCCGACGCGTGGGGCTGGGCCGACGTCGCCGGCGAGCGCCCGGACATCTGCTCGGTCGAGGGCCTGGACCTGCCGCGGCTCGACCCGGCGATCATCCTCGCCGCGCTCATCCCGGAGACCACCCGCCTCGGCCTCGTCGCCACAGGGTCGACCCTGCTCGAGCCGCCGTACTCCTTCGCCCGGCGCCTGGCCACCCTCGACATCCTGTCCGGCGGCCGGATCGGCTGGAATGTCGTCACCACCGGCACCGCCGACACCGCGGTGCAGGGCTTCGGTGTGCCGATGGTCGGGCACGACGAGCGCTACCTGATGGCGGACGACTTCATGCAGGTCGTCTACAAGCTGTGGGAGGAGGCCTGGGAGGAGGGCGCGCTGGAGCGCGACAAGGCGGGCCGTTTCGCCGACCCGGCCAAGGTGCACCGCATCGCGCACGACGGGCCCTACTTCCGCTCGCACGGCTACGGCAACACGCAGCGCTCGCCGCAGGGCACGCCGGTGCTGTTCCAGGCCGGGGCGTCGCCCGCGGGCCGCGAGTTCGGCGGCAAGCACGGCGAGGCGATCTTCGTGGGGAGCGGCTCTGTCGAGCAGCTCCGTGCGCATTCCTCGGCGATCCGCGAGGAGGCGGTGAAGAACGGCCGTGGCGCGCACGAGGTGAAGATCATGTCGGCGTTCGCCGCGGTCGTCGGCAGCACCGAGGAAGAGGCGCGCCGCACGTATGCGGAGGTCGCCGACGCGCAGAACCCCGAGGTCACCGTGGCGTCCTACGCCTGGTTCACCGGCCTCGATCTGTCGTCGTACGACCCGAGCACGCCGATGTCGGAGCTCAGCACCGAACTCTCGCAGACGCAGGTCGCCCGCTTCGCCGACAAGACGGTGGGCGACGTGCTGGGCGACTGGCACGCGCACGGGGTAGGCGCCCGGCCGATCGTGGGTACGCCGGAGCAGGTGGCGGACCGGATGATGGAGCTCGCCGACGGCGCGGACCTCGACGGCTTCCTCTTCGCCCCGGTGATCCCCCCGGCGTCGACCGCCGACTTCATCGAGCACGTGCTGCCTATTCTCAAGGAACGCGGGGCGATCACCGACCCCGCCGCCGAGCCGCAGTCGCTGCGGGAACGGCTGATGGGCACCCCGACGCCCGCACTCGCCGAGTCCCACGTGGGCTCGTCGTTCCGGCGGACGATGGCCCGTGTCTGAGACCCTCGCCGGCGTGGCCGTCGTGGGGAGCGCGAACCTCGATCTCGTGGTCGAGGTCTCGCGCCCACCCCGCGTCGGCGAGACGCTGCTCGGTCGGGCCGGGGGACGCTTCCCCGGCGGCAAGGGCCTCAATCAGGCCGTCGCGGCGGCGCGCACCGGAGCCTCGACGCGGTTCTGCGGTGTCGTCGGAGCGGACGAGGCGGGGGCCGTGCTGGAGGCGGCGCTCACGGAAGCGGGCGTGGACGCCGCGCTCCGCCGCTCCGCGTCCGCGCCGACCGGGGTCGCGCATGTGCTGGCCTTCGACGACGGCGACAACAGCATCCTCGTGGCGGCGGGGGCGAACGGCGAGCTCACTCCGGAGGACGCCGTGGCCGGGATCGCCGGGGCGGCTGTGGTGCTCGCCCAGCTCGAGGTGCCGTTCGCCGCGGTCGCCGCGGCCCTCGTGGCCGCCCGGGGTGCGGGGGCGCGCACGATCCTCAATGCCGCCCCCGCGCACGAGGCGGCGGTCGAGCTGCTCCCGGAAGTGGACGTGCTGGTCGTGAACGAGACGGAGTGCGCGGAGCTCGGCGGCGTCGAGCGGCTCCTCGGCGCCGGTGCCGGAGCGGTCGTGCTCACGGAGGGGGCCGCGGGTGTGACGCTGCATCGGCCGGGACGGCCCGGGGCGCACGTGGCGGCCTTCCGCATAGACGCCGTCGACACGACGGGAGCCGGGGACGCCTTCTGCGGCGCCCTCGCCGCCGGGCTCGCCCAGGGTCGAGACACCGAGCACGCTCTCGTGCGCGCCTGTGCCGCGGGGGCGATCGTCGCCCGACACCGCGGGGCGACCACCCCGGCGCTCACCGCCGATGCCCTCGACGCCCTGGTGGCCGGGCGCTGAGTCGCGTGCGCCCTGCGGGTCACCGCGGGGGAGCGGGTTCCGCCTCCGACGTCTCCGCCGTCTCGCCGGCGAACGTGTACGCTCCGGCGCGCAGCCGCTCCAGCAGCGTCAGGAGCCACTCCTTCTCGGCGGTGAGTCGGGCGGTGGAGAGATCGAAGATCTCGCGGACGTACTCCGGGGTCGTCTCCGAGCGCAGGGTGTCCTGCACATCGAAGCCGTTCTGCGTGATGATCGCGTCGCTCTTGATGAGCCGATGCTCGAGCCCGGCGATGACCTCCTGCCGGCTGAGGACGAACATGAACGAGGCCACGGTCATGATCGCCTGGGTGTCGAAAGCCGCGACGTTCCACAGGTTCTCACGCAGCATGCGCTGCAGCTCCACCTCGCCGGCCGGGGTGATGCGGTAGGTGGTGCGCGCCGGGCGCTTGCCCTCGGTCTCGGTGCCGCTCTCCGCCACGTAGCCGTCGACCTCGAGCGCGCGGAGGGCGTTGTAGATCGAACCGGGCTGGATGTGCGCCCATTCGTCGACGTGCCACGTCATGAGCTCGCGGCGGAGGAAGTAGCCGTGAACGGGCTGGAACTGCTTGACGGCGCCGAGGACGACGAGGCGGGTGGTCGACATGCGCTTCATGCTAACGGCTCGGTGTCGTGAAATCTGTTGTTTGCATGGTCAAAAATGCATATGATTCAAACTAGTCAAAGTTGACTAACGAAAGGACTTCGTGATGACCACTGCCGTGACCGACGCCCTGCCGCGGGACCGCGCTCTCCGTCGCGCCTTCTCCGTCTACCCGACCGGTGTGGTCGCGCTGGCCGCCCACGTCGAGGACCGTGCCGTCGGCATGGCGGTCAACTCCTTCACCTCGATCTCGCTGGAGCCCGCGCTCGTCGCCGTCAGCGCCGCCCGCACCTCGAAGACGTGGCCCGTGCTCCGAGCCGTCCCCGAGCTGGGGATGAGCGTCCTCGCCGCGCACCACGAGCCGCTCAGCCGCTCACTGTCCGCGCGCGAAGGGGACCGATTCGGCGGCCATGCCTGGCATCGCTCCGAGGGGGGGGGGGGGTTGATCGACGACGCCGCGCTCTGGCTCACCTGCCGGCTGCACAGCACGTTCGACGGTGGAGACCACGAGATCGCGCTCTACGAGATCCAGGACGTGACGCTCTTCGACGACGTGGAGCCGCTCGTGTTCCACCAGAGCCGCTACCGCGCGATCTCGCCCGCCGCAGACGTGTGACCGGACCGGCGCTCCCGGTGCTCTCCGGCCTGGTCGTCCCCGGCGACGGTCGCGGGCGGCTGCTCGGCTTCCCGACCGCGAACCTCGCCCTGCCCGAGCGCCTGCTGCCCGACGATGGGATCTATGCGGCGTGGGTGCGGCTGCCCGGCGACGACCGACGGTGGGAGGCGACGGCGAGCGTCGGTGTCAATCCGACGTTCTGCGGCGACCGGGCGCGGCGTCTCGAGGTGCACCTGCACGACGTCGACCGCGACCTCTACGGACAGCGGCTGTCCGTCGAGCTCGTGGCGTTGCTCCGGCCGACGCTCCGTTTCGACGCGGTGGAGGAGCTCGTCGCCCGGACTGCCGCCGACGTCGCGGCTTCCCGGCAGCTCCTCGCCGGCTGAGCCCCCGTCGACGCGGGTTCGGGGCCGGGTCAGTCGCGCGCGGTCTGCAGCAGCGCCCACACCTCGGCCCGGGCGGGGAAGGTCGTCAGGTCGACCCCGAGGAGGGCTCCGGCGTGGGAGACCCGGGAGCGGAGGGTGTGCCGGTGGATGCCCAAGGCGGCGGCGGCCTGCTCGGCCCGCGCGTCGTGGTCGAGCCAGGTGCGCAGCGCGTGTTCGAGCGCGGTGCCGTGGGCGGCGTCGTGTTCCCGCAGCGGGGCGAGCCGCGACTCCGCGACGAGCCGGGCCTCATCCGTGGCCAGAGCGGTGAGCAGGCTCGACCCGACCGTGTCGGCGTACCGGACGGCACCGCTCGTGCCGGGCTGACGGAGGGCGACGAGGGCCTGCGCGTGCGCACGGGAGAAGGCGTCGTAACCCTCCGGCGCGGAGACGCCGACGCGGGCGGTGAAGCGTGCGGCCACGTCGTCGAGGAGCGACTCGTCGGTCGCGGAGACGCAGATGACCACGCCGTCCTCGGAGTCCGCGAGGAAGGCCGGGGTCCCGTGCTCGAGGCGTCGACGCTCCCACCAGTCGAGGAGCGGTTCCGCCGGGGCGTCTCCCGTCACGGCGACAACCACGGGGGCGGGCGGAAGGCTGCCGAGCACCCGGCGGGCGAGTCCGGGGTCGTCGCCCAGGAGCGAGCGCAGCAACTGCGTGTGCAGCCGCCGTCGGCCGCGCGCGAGCTGCTCGCTCTGCTCCCGCGCCAGCCCCGCCATCGCGATGACCGAGGTGACGACCGCCCTGGCCTCCTGGTCGAGGGCGTCCGCCTCCACGGCGAGGACGCCGCGCAGGTGCCCGCCCCGCCCCACCGTGAAGAGCATGAAGGTGTGCGCATCGAGGGTGAGGGACTGCCCTGCCTCGAGTCCGCGGTCGAGGATCTCCTGGACCCGCGTCCCGAGCTCCTCCCGGACGCCTGCGGAGAGGGCGTCCCGGGGGTGGGTGACGAGCATGTCGCCCGCTGCGTCGAACATGCCGGCCCAGGCGCCGAGACGACGGCCCAGCTCGGTGACGATGGCGTCCAGCCCGCGCGGTCGGAGCGCGGCGAGGGCCAGGGCGCGCTGGGTGTCGAGCGCCCAGGTGCGCCGGGCGTAGGCCTGCGCCGCGATCGCTTCGGAGTGGGCGCGGGCCACGGCGATGAACGGCGTGCGATACGGCACCTCGAACAGCGGGATGCCCTGGTCGGCGCACGCCGCGATCAACTCTTCCGGCGTTCCCGAGCGATGCACGTCGGTGCCGAACCCGAGCCCCAATACCCCGCGCTCGGCGAGGCGCACGACGTAGGGCGGGATGGCGTCCGCGTCGTCGAACTGGGCGCCGGTGGTGAGGAGCACCAGGTCTTCCGCGAGGAAGGGTGTCGGGTCCGCGAGATCCGAGCTGTGCACCCAGCGCAACGGACGGTCGAGTGCGCCGTCCGGCAGATCCGCGGCGGCGGAGACGAGGCGCAGGTCCAGATCACGGCGCCGCAGCAGGGCGGACAGCGTGGGCGGATTGGTGGGGGCCATGCGATCTCCGGTTGTACGAGACGGCGAAATCAATTCTCCGATTGTACGACCCGGCGAATGCGGGCGTCTCCGATGCCGCCGTACGCTCGCGACATGGCTCTCCTCGACACCGCAGCACCCGCAGTCCCCCTCGGCGGCCCCGACCTCCCGCAGGAGCGTCGCCTCGTCACGGAACTCCCCGGCCCGCGGTCGGCCGAGGTCCTCGCCCGCAAGGCGGACGCGGTCGCCGCCGGTGTCGGACACACCGTGCCCGTCGCCGCCGTCGCCGCCGGGGGAGGGGTGGTCGTCGACGCCGACGGCAACTCGCTCATCGACCTCGGCTCTGGCATCGCGGTGACCACGGTCGGCAACGCGCACCCGAAGGTCGCCGCGGCCGTCGCCGCGCAGGCCGCGCAGTTCACCCACACCTGCTTCATGATCTCGCCGTACGAGTCGTACGTCGGCGTCGCCGAGGCGCTCAACCGCGTCACCCCCGGTGACTTCGCCAAGAAGAGCGCCCTGTTCAACTCCGGCGCCGAGGCCGTCGAGAACGCGATCAAGATCGCCCGCAAGCACACCGGACGCCAGGCCGTCGTCGCGTTCGACCACGGCTACCACGGCCGCACGAACCTCACCATGGCGCTGACCGCGAAGTCGATGCCCTACAAGAGCGGCTTCGGCCCGTTCGCCCCCGAGGTCTACCGCGCGCCGATGTCCTACCCGTTCCGCGACGGACTCGAGGGCGGCGAGGCCGCGGCCCGCGTGATCCTCCAGCTCGAGAAGCAGATCGGCGCCGACAACCTCGCGGCCGTCATCATCGAGCCCATCCAGGGCGAGGGCGGCTTCATCGTCCCCGCCGACGGCTTCCTCCCCGCGATCGTCGACTGGTGCCGCGCGAACGGCGTCGTCTTCATCGCCGACGAGGTGCAGACCGGGTTCGCCCGCACCGGGCACATGTTCGCCAGCGAAATCTTCGGCATCGAGCCCGACCTCATCACCACCGCCAAGGGCATCGCGGGCGGGCTGCCCCTCGCGGCCGTGACCGGTCGCGCCGAGATCATGGACGCCTCGCACTCCGGCGGCCTCGGCGGCACCTACGGCGGCAACCCGATCGCCTGCGCGGCGGCGCTCGCGGCCATCGACGTGTTCGAGAACGACGGCGTCATCGAGCGGGCCCGCGAGATCGGCGAGATCCTCATCGGCCGCCTCACCGCCCTCCAGTCCGAGGACGCCCGCATCGGCGACGTCCGCGGTCACGGTGCGATGGTCGCGGCCGAGTTCGTGGACCCGGAGACCAAGGCTCCGGACGCCGCGCTCACGGCCGCCGTGGCCAAGGCGTGCATCGCTCAGGGCGTCATCGTCCTCACCTGCGGCACGTACGGCAACGTCATCCGCTTCCTCCCGCCGCTGTCCATCGGCGACGAGCTGCTGAACGAGGGCCTCGACGTCGTGGCCGAGGCGCTCGCCGGCGCCTGACACTGTCCGGTCGCGTCCCCGGATCGGGGGATTTCGGGACGCGACCGGTACTTCTTCCCCCGCATCCCCCGACGACGAAGGAGTTGCAGATGGCTGAGATCACCCGCGACGTGCTGATCGTGGGCGCCGGAGCCGCAGGGCTCACGGCGGCCAACGACCTGCGGAAGGCCGGACTGTCGGTCGCCGTGCTGGAGGCCCGCGACCGCGTGGGTGGCCGGCTGTGGACCGACGTGATCGACGGCGCCATGCTGGAGATCGGCGGCCAGTGGGTCTCGCCCGACCAGGACGCCCTCAAGGACACGATCGAGGAGCTGGGGCTCGAGACCTACAGCCGCTACCGCGAGGGTGACAGCGTCTACGTCGGCCCGGATGGTCAGGCCCACCGCTTCACGGGCGAGATGTTCCCGGTGTCGGCGGAGACCGAGGCCGTGATCGCCCGCATCACCGGCATCCTCGATGCCCTCGTCGCCGAGATCGACCCGGACAAGCCGTGGGAGCACCCGAACGCGGCCGAGTGGGACTCCATCTCGTGGGACGCCTGGCTGCGGTCGCAGACCGACGACGACGAGGCCGTGCGCAACCTCGCCTTCGCGACCGGCTCGGCGATGCTGACCAAGCCGACCCATGCCTTCTCGCTCCTGCAGTCGCTGCTGATGGCGGCGTCCGCCGGCTCGTACTCGAATCTCGTCGACGCCGATTTCATCCTCGACAAGCGCGTCGTGGGAGGGCTCCAGCAGGTGCCGCTGCGCCTCGCCGAGCGCCTGGGTGACGACGTGCTGCTGAACCAGCCCGTCCGCAGCCTGGAGTGGTCGGACGACGGGGTCGTGGCGACCACCGACGACCTCACGGTCCGGGCACGGTACGCGATCCTCGCGCACGCCCCCATCCTCTACAACCGCATCTCCTTCGTCCCGCCGCTGCCGCGTCGTCAGCACCAGCTGCACCAGCACCTGTCGATGGGCTTCGTCATCAAGGTGCACGCCGTCTACGACCGCCCGTTCTGGCGCGAGCAGGGCCTGAGCGGTACGGCGTTCAGCCCGTACGAGCTCTCGCACGAGGCGTACGACAACACCAACCACGGGGACGAGCGCGGCACCCTGGTCGGCTTCGTGTCCGACGCCAACGCCGACGGCGTGTTCGAGCTGTCGGCCGAGGAGCGCAAGGAGCGCATCCTCGAGTCGCTCTCGCACTACTACGGTCCCGAGGCCAAGAACCCGGTCGTCTACTACGAGAGCGACTGGGGCAGCGAGGAGTGGACCCGCGGCGCGTACGCCGCGAGCTTCGACCTCGGGGGTCTGCACCGCTACGGCGCCGACCTGCGCACGCCGGTCGGACCGATCCACTTCGCCTGCAGCGACATGGCCGGAGCGGGTTACCAGCACGTCGACGGGGCGATCCGCATGGGCCACCTCGTCGCGGCGAACATCGTCGACGCCCGCCGCGAGGCCGGCGCTCCCGAGAGCATCGGCTGATGACCGGCTCGGTCGTCGTCGGCTACACGGCGACGGATGCGGGGGCCGACGCGGCGGCGCTGGGCGCACGACTGGCGCGCAGCATCGGCGCGACCCTGCACCTCGTGATCGTGCTGCCGACCGAGGGGACCCGGAGCGCCGCCGTGCCACCGGAGCGCGCCTACGAGGACGTCATCCGGAAGCAGGCGCGGAGCTGGCTGCAGGACGCGGTGGTGCGTCTGCCGCAGGAGCTCGTGCGCAGCGGCCACGTGCGCTTCTCGGAGTCGTTCGCCGAGGGCCTCATCGCCGCCGGTGAGGAGTTCGACGCCAGCGTCATCGTGATCGGCACGGCCGGTGGAGGCCTCTTCGGCCGGCACCGCCTGGGCAGCGTCGCGTCGGAGCTGCTGCACTCCTCGCCGATCCCGGTGGCCCTCGCGCCGTCCGGTCTCGCGCAGCAGGACGACCACGTGCTCCCGCGCGTCACCGTCGCCGTGGGCACCCGGCCCGGCGCGGAGGGCGTGCTCGACCAGGCCGTCGCCCTCGCCGGCGCCGCCGAGGTGAGCCTGCGGCTGGTGTCGCTCGTGCCGTTCGACGTGCCCCCGGGACTCGACACCGGGGCGATCCGCCTCGCCGGCAGCGAGCACGCGCACCAGGTGCTGGCCGTCGCCGCCGAGCGGCTGCCGGACGGTCTCGGCGCCGTCGTCGAGGAGGCCCCCGGCGAGACGGTGGAGGACGCCGTCGCCGGGCTCTCCTGGCTCCCCGGCGAGGTCGTGCTCGTCGGCTCCAGCCGGCTGGCGCAGCCGCGCCGCCTCTTCCTGGGCTCCACGGCGGCGAAGATGCTGCACGAGCTGCCCGTCCCCATGATCGTCGTCCCGCGTACCCGCGATGAAGCAGGAGACCGCTGATGAGCAGCACCAACCGGGCGACGGAGCCCGCATCCGGCGTCACGACCGGAATCTCGACGAAGGGCCTGAGCGCCGGCACCGTCGGCCTGATCGGCGCCGTCGTGATCGGCATCTCGTGCATCGCCCCCGCCTACACGTTCACGGCCGCCGTCGGCCCCACCGCGTCCGAGGTCGGCGCGCAGATCCCGGCGATCATCCTCATCGGCTTCATCCCGATGCTCCTGGTCGCCTTCGGCTACCGCGAGCTCAACAACCGCATGCCCGACTCCGGCACCTCCTTCACCTGGGCCGCCAGGGCGTTCGGGCCGTGGGTGGGCTGGATGGCCGGCTGGGGCCTCGTGGTCGCCACGATCCTCGTGCTCTCCAACCTCGCCGGCGTCGCGGTCGACTTCCTGTTCCTGCTGCTGTCGCAGATCACGGGCAACGCGGAGATCGCCGATCTCGCCGGCGTGACCTGGATCAACATCGGCGTCTGCCTGCTCTTCATGCTCGGCGCGACGTGGGTGTCGTACCGCGACATGCAGACCACGCAGAAGCTGCAGTACTGGCTCGTCGGATTCCAGATCCTCGTGCTCGTGTTCTTCGCGGTCGCCGCGATCGTGCAGGCCGTGGGCGGCAACGGCTTCGACTACCAGCCGTTCGACCTCAACTGGTTCAACCCGTTCGCGATCTCGTCGTTCAGCGCGGTCGCCGCCGGTCTGTCGCTGTCGATCTTCATCTTCTGGGGCTGGGACGTCACCCTCACGATGAACGAGGAGACGAAGGACCCGGAGAAGACCCCGGGGCGCGCGGCCACCGTCACGGTGCTCACGATCGTCTCGCTGTACCTGCTCCTCGCCGTCGCGATGATCATGTTCGCGGGCGTCGGCACGGGGGAGCTCGGCCTCGGCAACGGCGACATCCAGGAGAACGTGTTCTTCCACCTCTCCGGACCGATCCTCGGGCCGCTCGCGTTCCTCGTGTCCCTCGCGGTGCTCACGAGCTCGGCGTCGTCGCTGCAGTCGACGTTCGTCGGTCCGGCCCGCACCCTGCTCGCGATGGGCCACTACGGTGCGCTCCCGAAGTCGTTCGCGAAGGTGAGCCCACGGTTCTTCACCCCGGGCTACGCCACGATCGTGTCGGCCATCGTGGCCTCCGCGTTCTACGCGGTGATGCGCGTGGTCAGCGAGGACACGCTGTGGGACACGATCCTCACGCTCGGCATGATGATCTGCTTCTACTACGGGATCACCGCGTTCGCCTGCGTCTGGTACTTCCGCAAGCAGTGGTTCGACTCGGCGCGGAACGTCTTCTTCACCTTCCTGTTCCCGCTGGTGGGCGGCATCATCCTGGCGATCCTGTTCTTCACCACGCTGATCGACTCTATGGACCCGGCCTACGGCTCCGGGTCGGAGATCGGCGGCATCGGGATCGTCTTCATCCTCGGCATCCTCATCATCGTCGTCGGCATCGCCGTGATGATCTGGAACGCCATCCGCCGCCCCGCCTTCTTCCGCGGTGAGACGCTGGGTATGGACGCTCCGCCCAGCCGTCGTCGTCGTCCCACGTCCGTCTGAAAGAGAGAGAATCCATGAGCACTCAGAACGAGCAGGCGCTGCTCGACAGCATCCCCACCGGCCTCTTCATCGGCGGGGAGTGGATCGAGGGGGAGACCGGCGCGACCTTCGACGTCAAGGACCCCTCGACGAACCAGGTGATCCGCACGATCGCCGACGCCACCCCCGCGGACGGCATCCGGGCGCTCGACGCCGCCGTCGCCGCGCAGGAGGAGTGGGCCGCGACGGCACCGCGCGTGCGCGGCGAGATCCTCCGCCGGGCGTTCGATCTCGTGCAGGAGCGCAAGGAGGACCTCGCGCTGCTGATGACGCTCGAGATGGGCAAGCCCCTCGCCGAGGCCCGCGGCGAGGTCGCCTACGGCGGCGAATTCCTCCGCTGGTTCAGCGAGGAGGCCGTGCGCATCAGCGGCCGCTACGGCCTCAACCCCGAGGGCACCGGTCACATGATCGTGTCCCAGCGCCCCGTCGGCCCGTCGTTCTTCGTCACGCCGTGGAACTTCCCGTTCGCGATGGCCACGCGCAAGATCGCCCCCGCCCTCGCCGCCGGCTGCACCGTGGTGATCAAGCCCCCGGCACTGACGCCGCTCACGACCATCTTCTTCACGACCCTGCTCGAGGAGGCCGGTCTGCCCAAGGGCGTCGTCAACGTCGTGCAGACCTCGAAGTCGAGCGCCCTGTCCGCCCCGATCATCGCCGACCCGCGCCTGCGCAAGCTGTCCTTCACCGGGTCGACCGAGGTCGGCCGCAAGCTCATCGCCCAGGCAGCCGAGGGCGTGCTCCGGGTCTCGATGGAGCTCGGCGGCAACGCGCCGTTCGTCGTGTTCGACGACGCGGACCTCGACAAGGCCGTGGACGGCGCTCTCGCCGCGAAGTTCCGCAACATCGGTCAGGCCTGCACGGCGGCGAACCGCTTCATCGTGCACAAGGACGTCGCGGGCGAGTTCGCCAAGCGCGTCACCGAGCGTGTCAACGGCATGAAGATCGGCCGCGGCACGGAGGAGGGCGTGGCGATCGGCCCGCTCATCGACGAGGACGCCGTGGCCAAGGCCGGCGAGCTCGTGGACGACGCCGTCGAGCGCGGCGCGACCCTGCTCGCGGGCGGCAAGGCGCTCGAGGGCACCGGCACGTTCTACGAGCCCACGGTCCTCACCGACGTCGTCCCCGGTTCCGCGATCCTCCGCGAGGAGATCTTCGGCCCGGTGCTCGCGATCGCGACCTTCGAGACCGAGGACGAGGCCGTGCGCCTCGCCAACGACACCGAGTACGGCCTGGTTTCCTACGTCTTCACCGAGAACCTGCAGCGCGGTCAGCGGATGATCGACGCGCTGGAGACCGGCATGATGGGTCTCAACGTGGGTGTCGTCTCGAATGCGGCGGCTCCCTTCGGCGGCGTCAAGCAGTCCGGCGTCGGCCGCGAGGGCGGCTTCGAGGGCATCCACGAGTACCTGTCCACCAAGTACACGCTGATCCCGGTCTCCTGACCTTCCCCCTGAACGGCCTGGGTCCCTGAGCCTGTCGAAGGGCCCCAGCACACGAGAGGACAACTCATGACCGACTACGCCGTCGTCAACCCCGCCACTGGCGAGACCCTGGCGTCGTACGACACGTTCACCGACGCGCAGATCGAGGAGGCCGTCGCCGCCGCGGACGAGGCCCACCGCGAGTGGTCGCGCTCCACCACGGTCGCCGACCGTGCCGCGCTGCTGCGCCGTGCGGCCGAGCTGCACCGCGAGCGCCGCGAGGAGCTGGCCGACATCTTCGTGCGCGAGATGGGCAAGCCGCGGGAAGCCGCACTCGGCGAGGTCGACTTCGCCGCCGACATCGCGGAGTACTACGCGGACCAGGCCGAGGACATCATGGCCGACCAGCCCATCAAGATCCTCGGGGAGGGGTCGGCGATCATCCGCCGCTCCTCGCTGGGACCGCTCGTGGGCATCATGCCGTGGAACTTCCCGGCGTACCAGATCGTGCGCTTCGCCGCGCCGAACCTGATCGTCGGCAACACGATCCTCCTGAAGCCCGCGCCGCAGTGCCCGGAGTCGTCGAGCGCGATCGAGGCGATCTACCACGACGCCGGCTTCCCCAAGGGCGCGTACCAGAACGTGCTCGCCACGAACGACCAGATCGCGGCGATGATCGCGGACTGGCGGGTTCAGGGCGTGTCGCTGACCGGCTCCGAGCGTGCAGGCGCCGCGGTCGCCGAGGTCGCGGGCCGCAACCTCAAGAAGGTCGCACTGGAGCTCGGCGGGTCCGACCCGTTCATCGTGCTCTCCACCGACGACCTCGACGCCACCGTGCAGGCGGGCGTGGACGCGCGCCTCGACAACAACGGGCAGGCCTGCAACGGCGCCAAGCGCTTCATCATCGTCGACGACCTCTACGACGCGTTCGTGGAGAAGTTCACGGCGGCGATGGCGGCCGTCGAGGCGACCGATCCCACGCTCGACGACACGGTCCTCGGCCCGGTCTCGTCGGAGGCGGCGGCGGAGAACCTGCAGAAGCAGATCGACACCGCCGTGGCCCAAGGTGCGACCCTGCTCACGGGCGGCACGCGCGACGGGGCGTTCTTCGCACCGACCGTGCTCGCCGACGTGACCCCGGAGATGGACGTCTACCGCGAGGAGCTGTTCGGCCCCGCGGCCGTCGTCTACCGTGTCGCGGACGAGGAGGCGGCGGTCGCGCTGGCCAACGACACCACGTTCGGTCTCGGCTCCTACGTCTTCACGACGGACGAGGCGCAGGCGGAGCGGGTGGCCGACAGGATCGAGGCCGGCATGGTCTACGTGAACCTCGTGCTCGCCGACAGCCCCGAGCTCCCGTTCGGCGGCATCAAGCGCAGCGGCACGGCTCGGGAGCTCGGCCACCTGGCCGCCGACGGGTTCGTCAACAAGAAGCTGGTCCGCATCGGGTGCCCGGAGGACCACCCCCCTGCGGTCGGGCGGGGG
>NZ_JAGXJJ010000003.1:238000-345888 GCF_019091465.1 Microbacterium sp. GbtcB4 | reverse complement strand
GGGGCCTCCCCCCCCGGCCCCCCGACGGGTTCTTCAACAAGAGGCTGACCCGCCCGGCCGGCCCGTCACCCCCCCCCCTGGCGGCGGAGCGCCCCCCTGCGGGGCCCACGCAGGGGGCCCGCTCGCACGAGAGGGGCCGGGTCGACGGGGGTGCGCGTCGAGGACAGACGAGGCACAATGGCGGCATGAGTGCGCACACGGATCCGGTCCAGTCCCTCACCGCGGAGCAGAGCTGGGAGCACCTGCGCAGCCAGGAGCTCGGGCGGCTCGTGACCCGGGTCGGCGAGACCATCGACATCTTCCCCGTGAACTATGCCGTGGACGGCGAAGGACTCCTGTTCCGCACGGCCCCCGGGAGCAAGCTGTTCGAGCTGACGGTCAACGCCGACGTGCTCTTCGAGGTCGACGACCACACGGACACCGCCGCCTGGAGCGTCATCGTGCGCGGGCGTGCGGAGGCTCTGGAGACCGACGCCGACATCGAGCGGGCGGAGGCGGCGGGTCTGCGTCCGTGGATCCCGACCGACAAGCGCGTGTACGTGCGCATCGCCCCGGCGTCGGTGTCCGGCCGCGCGTTCCGGCGCGATCCCGAGCCCGACCGGGACGGCCCGCAGGAGTACTGAGCCCGGCCCGGGGAGGCCTCGGCGGGCGTAGGGTCGGGGTATGGCCAACGTCGCTGAGAACATCGTCAAGACTCTGAACGCCAACGGAGTCGACCGGGTCTACGGCATCCCGGGCGACTCCCTGAACGGACTCACGGACGCCCTCCGCAAGGACGGCCGGATCCGCTGGGTGCACGTACGCCACGAGGAGTCCGCCGCCTTCGCCGCCGCGGCCGACGCCGGCACCACCGGAGACCTCGCCGTCGTGGCGGGCTCGTGCGGCCCCGGCAACCTGCACCTCATCAACGGCCTGTACGACGCGCAGCGCTCCCGCGTGCCGGTGCTGGCCATCGCCGCGCACATCCCGACCGTCGAGATCGGCACCGGGTACTTCCAGGAGACCCACCCGCAGGAGCTGTTCCGCGAGTGCAGCGTGTACGTCGAGTACGTTGCTGACCCGTCGCAGATGCCGCGGCTGATGGAGATCGCGATGCGCGCGGCCATCGAGCAGCGCGGCGTCGCCGTCCTCGTGATCCCGGGTGACGTGGCGCTGTCCGAGATCGCGGACGACCGCGCCGTGGTGATCGAGCGCACCCGCCCGCTGATCCAGCCCAGCGGCCCGGAGCTGGAGAAGGCCGCGACCATGCTGAACGCGGCGAAGAAGGTCACCATCCTCGCCGGGGCCGGCGTGGAGGGCGCGCACGACGAGGTGATCGCGCTCGCCGACGCGCTCGGAGCCCCCATCGTCCACGCGCTGCGGGGCAAGGAGTTCATCGAGTACGACAACCCGTTCGACGTCGGGATGACCGGGCTGCTCGGCTTCGCGTCCGGCTACCGGGCCATGGAGGCCGCCGACACGCTCCTCGTCCTCGGCAGCGACTTCCCGTACGAGCAGTTCTACCCGGAGCACGCGACCACCATCCAGGTCGACATCCGCGGGTCCCAGCTCGGCAAGCGGCACCCGCTCGACCTCGGCCTCGTCGGTGACGTGAAGGCGACCGCCGAAGCCCTGCTGCCCCGTCTCGCGCGGAAGGACGACCGCGGCCACCTCGACGACGCCGTGGCCCACTACCGGAAGACGCGGAAGAAGCTCGACGAGCTCGCGGTGCCGGCCAAGGGAAAGCGGCCCATCCATCCGCAGTACCTCGCCCGACTGCTGGACGAGTACGCCGCCGACGACGCGATCTTCACCGCCGACGTGGGCTCGCCCACCGTCTGGGCCGCGCGCTACCTGTCCATGACCGAGGGGCGCCGGCTGATCGGATCGTTCACGCACGGCTCGATGGCGAACGCCCTGATGCACGGCATCGGCGCGCAGGTCGCGCATCCGGATCGTCAGGTCGTGGCGCTCGCCGGCGACGGCGGCCTCGCGATGATGCTCGGCGAGCTGCTCACGCTCACCCAGAACGGTCTCCCGGTCAAGACGATCGTGGTGAACAACTCGTCGCTGAACTTCGTGGAGCTGGAGATGAAGGCCGCCGGCTTCGTCACCTACGGCACCGGGTTGGACAACCCCAGCTTCGCGGCGATCGCCGAGGCCATGGGCATCTTCGCCCGTCGGGTGGAGCGCAGCGAGGATCTGCCGGAGGCCGTCCGCGAGGTCCTCGCGCACGACGGTCCCGCGCTCCTCGACGTCGTGACCGAGCGCCAGGAGCTGTCCATGCCGCCCGCGATCGAGGCCGCGCAGGTCAAGGGCTTCGCGCTCTACGCCATCCGCACGGTCATGTCGGGTCGCGGCGACGAGCTGCTCGACCTCGCACGGGCGAACTGGCGTCAGCTCTTCTGACGCGGCCCTCCGCCACGTGACGCCGGCTCGGGACCCCCTCCGGATCCCGAGCCGGTGTCGTGTCAGCTCTCGACGAGTGCCCTGACCTCTGCGGCCTCGGCGTGCCGCCCCAGTGCCTCCAGCATGTCGCCGAGCTCCAGCGCCGCCACCTGACGCAGCGGTGGGAAGCCCTCGGCATGCTCCAGGGCGCTCCGGTACACCGGCACGGCATCGGCCGGGCGGTCGTTCCCCGCGAGCACCCGGCCCGCGAAGAGTTCCGAGCTTCCGGCGGCGCCCTGGTCGCCGAGCGCCGCGAAACCGTCGGCGGCGGTGAGAGCCGCGGCGACGGCCTCATCGGTCCGGCCCAGCTGAGCGAGCGCGCGGCCGCGAGAGTCGGTCACGTCAGCGAGCAGCCAGCCGGCTTCATGCTCCTGGGCGAGCGCGGCGACCTCGTCGAAGAGCGGGAAGGCGCGCTCGTCACCCCGGCCTGCGTAGGCCTGGCCGAGGCTGTGCAGCACCTCGGACAGCGCGCCGACGGCCTCGGGGGCACGCCGCACGATGTCCGCAGCGCCCTCCAGCAGCCGGACGGCGTCGTCGTGCTCCTCGAACCGGGCGAGGATCTTCGCCTGCTCCGTCATGGCCATGGCCTGGTCGGCGTGGGACTCCGCCTGCCCGAACAGCTCGGCCGCGTAGCCGTGTGCGCCGACCGCCTGACCGAACTCGCCGGACTCGGCGAGCGACCGGGCCAGGAGCGAGGCGGTCATGGCGCGCGAACCCGCAGGAGTCTCGGCGTTCTCCTCGCGTTGGAGCACGTCGCCGAAGAGCTCGGCTGCCTCCTCCGCGTCTCCCGCGCGGAGCATCGCCCTGGCCAGCCGGAAGTCGACGCCGGTGCGATCGCCGTCGTCCTGCAGGCGAGCGGCCAGACGGTAGCGGGCGACGGCCTTCTCGGGCTCCTCGGCGTCCTCCCAGAGCGCGCCCGCGAGCACATGGGCCTCGGCGAGAGCGCGGGTGGCGCCGAGTTCGGCGAGCAGCCGGCACACCTCGTCGGCGTCGACGGCCCCGTCCTGGTACGCACCCGTGCCGCCGCGTACGCGGGCCCGGGTCTGCAGCGCGTGGGCCCGGTGTCCGGCGGACAGGTCCTCCTGGGAGAGGAAGCGGTCGAGGAGCGTGCGACCGGCGTCGAGGTCGCCCTTGCTCAGCACGGCGCCGATCGCCACGAGGGTCGTGGTGTTGGACAGCCGGGTGTCCTCGGCCTCCGCGAACGAGCGCGCGGCGAGCTCGGCGAGGTCGAGCGCCGCATCCGGCTCCTCCGCCCGGAGGTGCAGCGACGCGCGGCTGATCGCCAGATCGCCGCGCGACCACGCGGGAAGACGGTCGGCCTCGGCCAGTTCCTCTTCGAGCGCCGCCATGGTCTCGTCGGTGTGCAGGCCGAAGGTCGCCAGGCCGAGCCGCTCCTCGAGGTCGGCCTGCGCGTCGTTCCCGGCGGCCCGAAGCGCGGCGATCCGTTCGGGGAGAAGGCGCTCGGCCTCGTCCACGCGATCGAGTGCGACGAGGATGCCGAGGTGCATCGACAGGAGCTGCGCGCGCTTGGCGGCGTCGTCGATCTCCAGGGCGTGCGGGAGGGCGGCGAGGGTCTCCTGCTCGGCGCCGAACTGCGCGAGCTGCATCGCCCGCTCGAACCAGCCGTCCGGGTCGGTCGGGGTCGTGGCCGGCGCGGGGGCGACGAACGCGTCGGAGCGGATCGGGACGTCGTAGCTCTCGTCGGCGAGAGCGCGCATCCGGGCGAGGCTGCGGGCGTGGCCGTCAGTGCCGTCCCGCTCGTCGAACTGTGCGCCGATGCGCTCGGCCGTCGACCAGGCGGTCGCGGCGAGCTCGGCGGCGCTCCACGGGCCGTCGTGCGCGCCCAGCAGCGGCACGAGCGCCGGGGCGTCGGCGCCGCGGACCGGGGTGTCGCCGTGTCCGGCGGCGGTGACGCGGTCGAGAGCGACCGCGAAGGCGGTGAGGGCGGCGAAGTGCGCGTCGACGTTGAGGCCGTCGTGGGCCAGCCACGCGATGTGCTTCTCGATCAGGGCCAGCGCCCGCGCCTCGTTGCCGGTGATCGCGGCGAACACGATGTTGTTGGCCACGATGCGCAGGTTGTCCGGGTTGTCCTTCGCCAGGCGGTAGCTGCGCAGGTGCGCGGTCTTCGCGTCCTCCGCGCGACCGGCACGCAGATACGGCAGCAGCACGCGGGACAGGGCGTGCTCCGGCTCTTCGCCGCACGAGAACCCGCCCTCGAGCATCTCCTCGACGAGGCGGATCGCGTCGGCGTCCCGGTCGGTCTCCGCGAAGAATCCCGCGAACTGGCTGCGGCTGCACGCATCGCAGTGGCTGTGCTCGTCGCGCGGCGTGGCCTCGAGCTGCACCCGGAGGGCCTCGGCGGCGTCGAACCGACCGGCATCCCAGGCGTCCTCGAAGCGGGCGGTCAGCACGCCGCTGAGGCCGAGCCCTGCGGCGCGGTAGTGCGCCTCCATGTCGTCGAGCACCGCCGCGATCTGCTCCTGCGAGAAGGCGGGGGAGGAGCGCAGGGACGACGCCATCCACTTGAACTGCCACATGAGGTCGGCCCCGCCGTTGTCGAGGTCGGCGGGGAACCGCTGCGGGTCGGCGTCGTGATGCGCCAGGCACCAGGCGAAGGAGTTGAGCATGACGTCGGTGGCCCCGACCATGTTCGCCGAGGCGGTCTGGCGCATCCGGGCCTCGTACTCCAGCCGTTCATCGCCGATCTCGATGGCCAGCGCGACGGCCTCCGCCACGAGGGCCTGCTCGGCCGGGCCCCACGGGGTGCGATCGATCTCCTCGATGAGCTGCTGGAAGCGCTTCTTCGGACGTGCCATGGAGGGCCCTTTCGGGTAGTCGGGGGTGTCAGCGCGCGTCGAAGGGGAGCGTGTCCCCCTCGATCCCGGCGGAGAGCGAGACGAGGTCGGAGAGGGCGCTGGTCATGAGCGCCCGATCGGCGTCCGAGAGCGGGTGGTGACCTGCGAGGAGCGCCTGGATGTAGAGGAGTTGGACCGTGCGCGCGAACACGGCGTCGTCCTCGACGCGGACGAGGGCGCGGACGACGCGGTTGGACCAGTTCAGGCACAGCCGCGCCGTGAGGTCGTCGTCTCGCGCGGACGAGAGCGTCTGGTCGATGCGGTCGAGCACCCCGCCCCAGAGCGTGCTCGCGATGCCCTTGGTGCGTCCGCGATCGATCGTCCGCAGCACCTCGGGATCCGCGACGTAGAGCCCGGTCAGCTCGGGGCGATCGATCGCCCTGACCACGACGGCACAGTCGGAGGCGGCGAGCACGGCGCCGGCGCGGGACTCCAACGCCATCGCGATGTCCCGGTCGTCGAGCGGCGGCGGGTCGAGGCGATCGAGCTCCCCGGTCACATCGACCTGCTCGACCGTGACCTGCGGGTAGAGGTCGGGGAGCAGGCGGATCAGATCGGCGTCATAGAGGTAGCCGCCGTTGACGAGCACCTCGTCCGAGGGGGAGATGCCCGCCACCTGGCGGAACTCGTCGACGGTCTGGGCGTAGCGCACGTGAGGGTAACGCTCCACGAGCTCGCCGATCCGCATCGTGCCGTGCGTCGTCTCCACGGTGAGCCAGCGGGTGATGAAGCGCGCGAGCTCCTCATCGTGGCGCACCAGGGACTTGAGTCCGACCTCGTGCACGGCGACGAACTGCGCGAGACGATGCGGTTCGCGCAGCCCGAGTTCGAGCACCCAGCGGCGGATCCCGGCGCCGAGCTGCTCCCGGACGCGCTCCAGGGCCGTGTCCTCGACGAGGGATTCGCGGCTCGCGGTCGGCGCGAGGCCGGTGGAGTCGACGACGGCGCGCACGAAGAAGGCCCAGTCGGGCAGGACGTCGTCGACGCGCTCGGACAGCAGCATGCGCCCCAGGTACATACGGGTCGCCTGGCGGGCGCCGGGCGGGGGTGCGAAGGGCAGCACGTACGCCAGGCCCTGCGTCCCGGTCGCCGGCTCGCTCAGCGGGATCACGTCCAGCGGGGCGGCCCCGAGCAGGTCGCGACCGTACTGCACGGCCGCCTCGATGTCGGCGGCGGGGTCGAGGAAGGGCGGCTCGCGCGTCACGTCGATGTCCCCGCCCGGCGCGTCGATGGTCACCCGCACCGGGAGGAACTCCCCGAACGTGGTCGCGAGCTCGTGCACGGCCGCCGGCCGCAGCAGCTCGTCGGCGTCGAAGCGCGGCACGAGGTGCACGCTGGTGCCGATCGGCAGGTCGTCGTCGATCTCCGCGACGCGGAACGTGCCGTCGGCGCTGCCCGTCCACTCCACCGCGGGTCCGCCTCTGGCGCTGCGGGAGCGGATGACGATGGTGTCGGCGACCATGAAGCAGCTCAGCAGCCCGATGCCGAACTGGCCGAGGAAGTCGCTCCGGGGGAGGTCGAAGATGTCCCGCTTGGAGCTGCGTCCGACGGTCGCGAGCAGATCGGCGACCTCGGCTGCGGTCAGGCCCACCCCGTCGTCGCGGAGCACGAACTCACCGGTCTGCGCGGTGAGCGGCGTGATGCGGATGCGGCTCCCGCCCCCGTCGACCTCACGGCGCGCCGCGATCGCGTCCCTCGCGTTCTGGAGCAGCTCCCGCAGATAGACCCGGGGACTGGAGTAGATGTGCCGGCTGAGCAGATCGACGACTCCGCGCAGATCCACCTGGAACTGCTGCACATCCCCACTCACATGCGTCCCTTCCTGCTTCGTCCGCCCGCCGAGCCTAGCAACAACGCGGGTTCCGCTTCCTGTTCGGCACCACCGGATCGATGCCGTATGCTTGGTGAGCAGTTGTTCTCTGCATTCTTTCGCCGTGCCTGGCGTCTACGACATCGGCCGGTGGCAGGGTGGGGAGGGCATCCCCGAGACCTCCGGGTCTCTAGGGCGGTAGCTCAATTGGCAGAGCAGCGGTCTCCAAAACCGCAGGTTGCAGGTTCGATTCCTGTCCGCCCTGCGCGTCAGCGCACGCTGACACACGAAAGGTACATTCAGGATGGATCAGGACGAACCGCGCGGCGACGTCGTCGCGGCCGGCGCCACGCGCCAGAAGAAGGGCAACCCCTTCTCCCGGTTCTTCGGGGGCATCGCCCTGTTCATCCGCCAGGTCATCGCCGAACTGCGCAAGGTCGTCACCCCGACCCGCAAGGAGCTTTTCAAGTTCACGGGTGTGGTGCTCGTCTTCGTCCTGATCGTCATGGGCATCGTCTACGGTCTCGACTACGTCTTCGGGCTCCTGACGCACTACGTGTTCGGAATCCCTGGCTGATGACCCCCGCGGCGACAGCCGCAGCTATGGAGAAGAAGCAACGTGTCTGAACGATATTCCGACGACGCCGACTGGGCGACCGCCGCAGAGCAGTCCAGCGAGGAGGACGAGGCCCAGGAGGGCAACGTGCTCGCCGCCGAGGAGCTCTCGGTCACCTCTGCCGAGCACGTCGCGGTCCACGTCGAGGACGAGGACGGCGAGCAGGAGGCGGAAGACATCGACATCGACATCGACGACCCGGAGGCGGACGCCATCGTGAACGACGCTCTGAACCTGGACGAAGCCGCGGAGTCCGAAGCCGCCGCCGAGGTCCTCAACGATTCCGTGGCCGAGGAGGTCGCGGAGCAGGAGGCCGAGGCGGCCGACGAGGTCACCCCGTACGAGGGACCTGACGTGAACGGCGAGGACGACCGTCCCGCCGCCGAGTCCGACGACGACGAGTCGGCTTCCGAGGAAGACCCGTACGAGGCCTTCCGCATGGACCTGCGCATGCTCCCCGGCAAGTGGTACGTCATCCACTCGTACGCCGGCTTCGAGCGCAAGGTCAAGGCGAACATCGAGCAGCGCAAGTCGACGCTCGAGGTCGAGGACGAGATCTACCAGGTCGAGGTCCCGATGGAGGACGTCGTCGAGATCAAGAACGGCCAGCGCAAGATGGTCACCCGTGTGCGCATCCCCGGCTACGTGCTGGTGCGCATGGAGCTCACGGAAGACACCTGGTCGGTCGTGCGGCACACCCCCGGCGTCACCGGCTTCGTGGGCAACGCCCACAACCCGACGCCGCTGCGCTTCGAAGAGGCCTTCAACATGCTGAAGTCCCTCGTCGAGGTCAAGGACGTCCCGACCGCCAAGAACATCGCGGCCAAGGGCGGCGTCGCCGTCGCTCGCCCGCTTCCCGCCGAGGTCGACTTCGAGATCGGCGAGACCATCACGATCAAGGAGGGCTCGTTCGCGGGTCTTCCCGGTTCGATCAGCGAGATCAAGCCGGAGAGCGGCAAGCTCACGGTCCTCGTCTCCCTCTTCGAGCGCGAGACCCCGGTCGAGCTGTCGTTCGACCAGGTCACCAAGATGATCTGACACTGTCTCGAGAACGGCCGTCCCTCCGGGGCGGCCGTTCTCTTTTCCGTCGACCCACCCCCTTTCGTGCCTCCCGGCCCCTTGCGGACGTACGCAACGGGCCGGCTCGTACGGAAGGGGCCGGCTCGCCAGCGGGGGAGAGATCAGGTAGACTTACGTGGTTTGTGCGATAGCCCGCATGGGTCCCTGAGCTTGTCGAAGGGCGCGCAGACGACCGCGGGCCGGAGAGGCCGGAGCCGTGGGAGAAGCGGATGCTCGCATCCGCCTCGAGGAAAGGAAAGAGAATGGCACCGAAGAAGAAGGTGACCGGCCTGATCAAGCTTCAGATCAACGCCGGTGCCGCCAACCCGGCGCCGCCGATCGGCCCCGCGCTCGGTCAGCATGGCGTCAACATCATGGAGTTCTGCAAGGCGTACAACGCCGCGACCGAGTCGCAGCGCGGCAACGTCATCCCCGTCGAGATCACCGTCTACGAGGACCGCAGCTTCACCTTCGTCCTGAAGACCCCGCCCGCGGCGGAGCTCATCAAGAAGGCCGCCGGCGTGCAGAAGGCTTCGGCCACCCCGCACACCGTCAAGGTCGGCAAGATCACCAAGGACCAGGTCCGTCAGATCGCCGAGCAGAAGCAGGCCGACCTGAACGCGAACGACATCGAGGCCGCCTCGAAGATCATCGCCGGAACCGCCCGTTCCATGGGCATCACGGTCGAGGGCTGAGGAGAATAATCATGGCTACCAAGTCCAAGGCTTACAAGGCTGCCGCCGAGAAGATCGAGGCAGACCGTTTCTACACGCCGTCCGAGGCCGTCGCGCTCGCGAAGGAGACCGGTTCGGCGAAGTTCGACTCGACCGTCGAGGTCGCGCTGAAGCTCGCCGTCGACCCGCGCAAGGCGGACCAGATGGTGCGCGGCACCGTCATCCTGCCCCACGGCACCGGTAAGACCGCCCGCGTCATCGTGTTCGCCACCGGCCCCGCGGCCGAGGCTGCGATCGCCGCCGGCGCCGATGAGGTCGGCGGCGCCGAGCTCATCCAGAAGGTCGCCGACGGCTGGACCAACTTCGACTCCGCGGTCTCGACCCCGGAGCTCATGGGCCAGGTCGGTCGTCTCGGCAAGGTGCTCGGTCCCCGTGGCCTGATGCCGAACCCGAAGACCGGCACCGTGACTCCGAACCCGGCCAAGGCCGTCGAGGAGATCAAGGGCGGAAAGATCGAGTTCCGCGTCGACAAGCACGCCAACGTGCACTTCGTCATCGGCAAGGCCTCGTTCTCGGCCGAGCAGCTGAACGAGAACATCGACGCCGCTCTCGAGGAGATCGTCCGCCTCAAGCCGTCCAGCGCCAAGGGCCGTTACATCCAGAAGGGTGCGGTGTCGACCACGTTCGGCCCCGGCATCCCGCTGGACGTCAACGCCATCTGACGCGTCGACGGGTCTCGCACCCGTCGCACCGAACGCCCCCGGGTCCTCCTCGGGGGCGTTCTGCGTTCCCGGAGGCCTCGCCGCCCCGACATCCGGCGTCATCCGATGCGGGCAAGGTCGGAGGCGCCGCGTACTGTGGGGGAGTTCCCGCGGTCGTCGCGTAAACTCGCATCCGCGCTTTCTCGCCCCAGGAGGGTCCATGTCCCGTCGTCTCATCGCCGTCACCGCACTCGTCGTCGCCGCCGCGGCCCTGACCGCCTGCAGCGGCTCGAGCACGCCCGCGAGCACCGACGGCGAGAGCGCCGCCGGCTCCGACTTCGGCCTGGTCAAGGACGGCACGCTGACGGTCGCGACCGAGGGTACCTACCGCCCGTTCAGCTTCCACGACGACGGCGGGTCCGGTGACCTCACCGGCTACGACGTCGAGATCATCCAGGCCGTCGCCGACGAGCTCGGCCTGAAGGTCGAGTTCCAGGAGACGCAGTGGGACGCGATCTTCGCGGGTCTCGACGCGGGCCGCTTCGACGTGATCGCGAACCAGGTGTCGATCAACGACGAGCGCGAGGCGAAGTACCTCTTCAGCACCCCGTACACGGTGTCGCCCGGCGTGATCGTGGTCAAGGAGGACGACGACTCCATCTCCTCCTTCGACGACCTCGAGGGCAAGACGACGGCCCAGTCCCTCACGAGCAACTGGTACGAGCTGGCCACCGAGTCCGGTGCCAAGGTCGAGGGCGTCGAGGGCTGGGCGCAGGCCGTGGAGCTCCTCCGCCAGGGGCGGGTGGACGCGACCGTCAACGACAAGCTGACCTTCCTCGACTACGAGACGACCAACAGCCCGACGGGCCTGAAGATCGCCGCGGAGACCGACGACGCCGGGGAGCAGGCCTTCGTGTTCACGAAGGACAAGGAGGCGCTCGTCGATGCGGTCGACGAGGCGCTCGACACGCTCCGTGCCGACGGCACCCTGGCCGAGATCAGCGAGAAGTACTTCGGCGAAGACGTCTCGCAGTAGGCGATGCAGAATCCCTGGGAGCTCTTCTTCTCCTCGCTCGGGCCGATCGCCTGGGCGGGGCTGACGGCGACGATCCCGCTCGCCCTGGTGTCGTTCGTCCTGGGGCTCGTGATCGCGATCGGCATGGCGCTGATGCGGATCTCGGTGCATCCAGTCGTGTCCGGCATCGCGCGGTTCTACATCTCGGTGATCCGCGGCACGCCGATGCTCGTGCAGCTCTTCGTGATCTTCTTCGGCCTGCCGTCCGTCGGGGTGACCCTCGATCCGTGGCCGAGCGCCATCATCGCGCTCTCGCTCAACGTCGGCGGCTACGGCGCCGAGGTCGTGCGGGCGGCGATCCTCTCGGTGCCGAAGGGGCAGTGGGAGGCCGCCTATACGGTGGGGATGAACCGCACCCGCACGTTGACCCGCATCATCCTGCCGCAGGCTGCCCGGGTGTCGGTGCCGCCGCTGTCCAACACGTTCATCTCGCTCGTGAAGGACACCTCCCTCACCTCGCTGATCCTCGTGACGGAGCTGTTCAAGGTGGCGCAGCAGATCGCCTCCGCCACGCTCGAGTTCATGGTGCTGTACCTGGCTGCGGCGCTGGTCTACTGGGTGATCTGCCTGGTGCTCTCCTTCGGGCAGAGCGCCCTGGAGAGGAGGCTCGACAGTCGTGTCGCGCACTGACCCCACGGCCGAACCGCTGCTCACCGCACGGGGCCTGCACAAGAGCTTCGGCACCACCGAGGTGCTGCGCGGCTTCGACCTCACCCTGCACCGCGGCGAGGTCGTGGTGCTCATCGGGCCCAGCGGCTCGGGGAAGACGACCGTCCTGCGCGCCCTGAACGGCCTGGAGACCCCGGACGCCGGCACCATCGCGATGGCCGGGGGCCCGGAGATCGACTTCGCACCGGAGATCCGCCCGAAGCCCCGCGTCGCGAAGCAGCAGCGGCTCGCGTTGCGTGACCGGTCGGCGATGGTGTTCCAGCATCACAACCTCTTCCCGCACCTGACCGTGCTGGAGAACGTGATCGAAGGGCCGTGGCGGGTGCAGGGCCGTCCGAAGGCCGAGGTCGTCGCCGAGGCGCAGGCGCTGCTCGCCCGGGTCGGTCTCGCCGACAAGGCGGACGCGCGGCCGCATCAGCTCTCCGGCGGGCAGCAGCAGCGGGTGGGCATCGTGCGGGCACTGGCCCTGCAGCCGGACCTGCTGCTGTTCGACGAGCCGACGAGCGCGCTCGACCCGGAGCTCGTGGGAGAGGTGCTGCTCGTCATCAAGGAGCTCGCCGATGAGGGATGGACGATGGCCGTCGTCACCCACGAGCTGAGCTTCGCCCGCGAGGCCGCAGACCATGTGCTCTTCCTGGACGACGGCGTCGTCGTCGAGCAGGGGCCGCCCGCCGAGCTGTTCAGCGCTCCGCAGCACGAGCGCACGCAGCGGTTCCTCACCCGCATCCTCCGGCCCCTCGACGGCGCGTGAGTCCTCGACCCCGCGGGCGATCGGTGGCAGGATGCGGTGCGTGGGCACCATCGACGACTACCTGACCGATCTCGACGCCGCAGACCGTGCGGCGATCGATGGCGTGTACGCGATCGCCACGGAGGAGGTGCCGGAGGCGGAACAGGGCACCGGCTACGGCATGCCGGCGCTCGTGTACGACGGCAAGCCGCTGCTCTCGGTGATGCGTGCGAAGAAGCACATCGGCGTCTACCCGTTCAGCCCCGAGGCGGTCGCCGCCGTGGCGGGCCTCCTCGAGGGTCACCCCGGGGTCAGCCTCGACAAGGGGACGATCCGGTTCCAGCCGGAGCACCCCCTGCCGGTGGAGGCGGTCCGCGCGCTCATCCGGGCGCGGGTGTCGCAGATCGAGGCCGGGTGAACGCCTAGGCGCCGAGCACCGGGAGCACGAGGCTCACCGCGAGCGTGATCATCACGACCGCGATCACCGCGTCGAGGAGGCGCCAGGAGCGCGGGGTGCGCAGCCACCGTCCGAGGTAGCGGGCGCCGAAGCCGAGGGCGGTGAACCAGAGGATGCTCGCCGCGACCGCCCCCGCCGCGAACAGCCACCGCTCCTCGCCGTGCGTCGCCGCGATCGACCCGAGCATCAGCACCGTGTCGAGGTACACGTGCGGGTTCAGCCACGTCAACGCCAGCGTCGTGAGGATCACCGGGGCGAGGCGGGTGCGGGTGAGCGTGCCGGTGCCCCCGGACGCCTCGAGGACCGGGGCGTCGCCCCCGTCGACCACCAGCTCCTCGCCGCCACGCCAGGCCCGCCGCGCCGCGAGCATGCCGTACCCGAGCAGGAACAGCGCCCCTGCCCAGCGAGCCACGACGACGAGCCAGGGGGCGGCGGACAGCACGAACCCGAGCCCGGCGACGCCGGCGATGATCAGTACGGCGTCGGAGAGCGCGCACACGATCACGACGGCGAGGACGTGCTCGCGCCGGATGCCCTGACGCAGCACGAAGACGTTCTGCGCGCCGATCGCGACGATGAGGGAGAGACCGAGGCCAAGACCGGCGAGGACGGTGAGCATGTGTCGAGCCTAGGAGGGCTGAGCATGAGGTGCAGCGAAGATTCCTTCCGCACCATTAGCATCGCTGATGTGAGGATCGACCCGGAGCTCGCCGCCACGCTGGCCACCGTCGCCGACGAGGGCACCCTCGATGCCGCGTCGCGTCGACTGCAGGTCACCCCATCCGCGGTCAGTCAGCGTCTCAAGGCGCTGGAGCAGCAACTCGGGCGGATCCTCCTCGTGCGCAGCAAGCCGGTCCGCCTCACCGAGGCGGGGGAATCCGTCGTGCGGCTCGCGCGGCAGATCGCCCTCCTCGAGCAGGATGCGCTTGCCGGGGTCGGGATCGAGGAAGGCGGTGGAGGGCGCCGCATCACGGTGCCCCTGGCCGTCAATGCGGACTCCCTGGCGACCTGGTTCCTCCCTCCGATGGCCCGGCTCTCGGCTGTGCACGACATCGATCTGGATCTTCATCGCGACGATCAGAACTTCACCGCGCGCCTGCTCGAATCGGGGACCGTCATGGCGGCGGTCACGAGCGAGGCCACGGCGGTCGCGGGGTGCACGGTCACGCCCCTCGGCGTGCTCGAGTACCGCGCCATGGCCGAAGCCGCCTACGCCCGTCGATGGTTCCCGGACGGCGTGACCCCCGGTGCTCTGGCGCACGCGCCGTTCGTCGACTTCGACCGCCGGGACACCCTCCAGCACGAGTGGCTGGCCGCGCGGGGAGTGCCGGCGGCCGGGGTTCCCCGGCACTACGTCCCGGCGTCGCACGACTATGCGCTGGCCGTCGGCCTCGGGCTGGGGTGGGGGATGGTGCCGCGGCTGCAGGAGGTGCCGGGACTCGTGGCGCTGGGCGGTCCGATCCTGCGCGTGGCGCTGTACTGGCAGCAGTGGAACCTGCGCTCCGCGCTGCTCGACACGATCGCGTCCGAGGTCGCGGGGGAGGCGCGCCGGGTGCTCGCTCGCGAACCCTGACGGGGCCGGGACGGCGTCGGCGCGTGGGCGAGGCTGACGACGGCTGCCGCGAAGAGGGGCTTGTCCTCGCCCCCGGGGTCCGGCAATATACCAGCACGCGGGAGGCCTGAGCTCTACTCGTCGGGCATCCGCGCAGACCGGATTCCTGAGGGGGGAAAAGATGGCGACGAAGACGACGCAACGAAAAGTCCTTGCGGTGCTCGCGGGTGGTCTCGTCCTGGGTGTGGGGGTGGCGGGAGTTCTCGCCGCCTGGAACGACTCCGAGTTCGCGACCGGGACGTTCACGGCCGGGGCCTTCGACCTGGAGGGCTCCACGGATGGCACGACTTTCAGTGACCACAACGTGGATGACGGCGACACGGCAGCGGCACTGGCCTTCACTCTGCCGGCGGGGGTGGTCGGCAATATGTCGCCGTCCGACACCGTTTACGCCGGCCTCTGGGTGCGGCTCGCCGCCGGGACGACGACGGGAGCGGATCTGGTCGCCGACGGGACGACCGCGGACCCGGCGGCGAGTTCGAACACGGACCATCTGTCCTACGCGGTCTATCAACTCGCGCCGGGGGCGACATGCGACGCGGCCTCGGCGGTCGGCACCCCCATCGCGACCGGGGCCACGCTCGACGCGCAGACCGGTGTGACGACCGTACCTCTCACCGAGGGCGCGACCGCCGACACGGCCGGCACCGCGGTGCAGCTCTGCTTCGCCGTGACGGCGGATGCCGCGCTGGAGCCGGGGTTGGTGACGGACGCCACGTGGAAGTTCACGGCCACGTCCACGAGCTGAGTCTTCATGGACACCCGCAGAGTGAGGCGGGAGAAGGGACGGATGCGCTCCCGCCGGATCCGGGCGATACTCGCCGGGGGTCTCGTGCTGGGCGTCGGCGCGACCGCGACCCTCGCCGCCTGGAACGACTCCGAACACGGCGCCGCGACCTTCACGGCGGGCCGCTTCGACATCGTCGGGGCCACCGACGGGACGACCTTCTCCAGTCACGCGACGGCGGGAACGGCGGCCGCGCTGAACTTCCAGCTGCCGCCCACCGCCATGGCACCGGGAACGACGACGTACGCGCTGTTCAGCGTGCGGACCGCGAACCCCTCGGTGGCCGGGGTGCTGCAGCTCACGCCGGGAACACCGGGTGGAACGGGATTGGCGACGTATCTCACCTATGGGGTGCGGACGATAACCGGAACCTCCTGCACGGCGGCGACGTATCCGGCGGGGACCGCTGTCGTTCCTGACGGGTCCACCCTCACGACGGCGGGGACGACGACGCAGGCGGTCGCGGCGAACGGGGCGGCGCAGGTGAACTACTGCTTCGCGGTGACCCTGCCCACGGCGGCGGGGAACGGCGCGCAAGGGCTCACGATGACCCAGACCTGGCAGATCCAGGGAACGTCGTCATGACCACGACCCGTCGGGAAGGGCGAGCACGGACCGGCGAGGCGGTCGGGGCTCGCGGACGCGGGCGGAGGATGCTGGGCGATCTCCTCCTGTGGTGCGCCGCTGCGGCCGGCACCATCTGCATCGTCCTCGTGATCCTCGCCGCGACGTCGCAGATCACGCTCATCCTGTTCCGGACGGGATCGATGGCGCCGACGATCCCCGCCGGCTCCGTGGCGGTCGCGCAGCGCGTGCCCGCGGAGGAGGTCGAGGTCGGGGACGTCGTGACGGTCGACCGGCCCGGTGAGCTCCCGGTGACCCATCGCGTCACGGCCGTCGAACCGGGAGCCGCCGAGGACGAGCGGATGCTCACCCTGCGCGGCGACGCCAACGCGGCGGAGGATCCCGTCGCGTACCCGGTGTCCTCCGTCCGCACGGTGCTCTTCGCGGTGCCAGGGGCGGCCGCCGTGGTGGTGGCGCTGGGTGACCCGGTGGTCCTCGCCGTGCTGACGATCGCGGCGACGGCGCTCGTGGTCTGGGCCTTCTGGCCGCGGACGCCGCGGCGGGCCCCGGTGCGCACGGAGGGGTCGTGAGACGGCGCGGGGTGGCGGCCCTCTTCGCGGCGCCTCTCCTGCTCGCCGTGGCGGTTCCGGGCGTCGCCCGGGCAGAGCCGACATCGGAGGTGATCCAGGGCGACGTGCTGCGGCTCGTCTCGATCGCGGACTGGGACTCCGCGGGAGGCATGCTTCCCGGCCAGCCCGTGCAGTGGGATGTCGAGGTCAGCGCCGACGCCGAGGAGCCCGGACGGATCCGCATCGGCGTGCGGGCGACGGGGGACGCCCGCCTCCGGGTGGACATCGCGCTGTGTTCCGAACCCTGGGGTGCCTCGGGGTGCGCGTCCGGTTCGACGGTCGTCCGCGATGACTGGAGCATCCCCCGGGACGGTGCCGAGGTGCCGGTGACCGAGATCGCACATTCCGAGACCGCCCACCTCCGTCTCGCGATCGCGCTGGATCCTACGGATGGTGCCGGGACGACCGAGGTGCAGGTCGTCGCGCATGGGGCGGGGGAGACGGTGCTCGCCGGCCCGGGCGGCGGGCCCGCGACGACGGGGCCCTCGCCGGGGATCGCGCCCCTGATCGTAGCGGCGGGGCTGGTCGTGGTCGGCGGCGCCGCCCTCGGCGCCGGTCGGCGCCGTTCTGGCGGTGGGGAGGTGCCGCGATGAAGCGCGATCGACGAAGGGGCGCCGGGGTCGTCGCGGTCGCCCTGCTCTGTGCCGCCTTCTCCGCGTCGTCCGTCGAGTCCACGGCGGCGCGCTTCACGGATGTCGAACACGCCGCGGGATCCTTCACCGCATCGCGGCTGGTCGCGCCGTCCATCACCTCCTGCACGGTGACGAGCCTGCTCGGCACCTTCACCGGCTTCACGATCACCTGGACCTCGCCGTACCTGAAGGCGCAGCAGCGGCTGTCGATCAACACCGTCGTCGTCGACAACGGCTCGGTCAGTCAGAGCGGGAGCGCGCCGTACACGTACTCGACCACGATCAGCTCGGGCCTGCTGAGCACCTTGCTCGGAAGCCTGCTCGGCTCGTCCAACACGGTGCGGGTCGAGGCCGTTCTCCCCGGAACGTCCTGGGTCTCGCCCGCCGCGACGCGAACGCTGTCGGTGGGCGGACTGCTCGGTCTGGGCGGGAACAACACGTGCACGTGAGCACGCGCCGTCCGCTCAGTCGGCGAGGGCGAGGGCGCGGAAGGCGTCGCGCTCGCGGAGCTGCTCGCGACGGCTGTCCAGGGGAGTGGCGGAGCGGGCCGGGACCGTGCGTCCCGTCGTGCGGCGGTACAGCTCGTCGATGAGGTCGGTGGCGAGCCCCACGAGCTTCGCGATCTCGCGCTCGTCGCGGTCGATCCAGACGCAGCGGGGCTCGTCGTGGACGGGGGAGAAGTCGACGTGCTCCTCCCAGACGAACAGGGTGCGCTCGGCGCCCAGCACGTGCTGCTGCCACCACACCTGGCGCAGGTAGGTGCGGGGGATCCCCCGGAAGGCCTTGTTGGTGGTCTTGATCTCCGCGAGGCTGACACGACCGTCCGCGTCCACCGAGATGCCATCGGGCGTCGCCAGGTGGCGGTGCTCGACCTCGGCGCGGAACAGCGCAGAGGAGGGGAAGATGCCGTGCGTGGCCGCGACCCAGGCGGCGATCTCCGGCTCGCGGCGTCGGCCGTGGTCGGTGTAGGCGTTGCCGCCGAACCGCGGCCCGCCGCCGAGCTTGGCGTCGGCAGCACGGGCGATCGAGCGCTCGCTCGTGAGTCCGGCGACGTCAGTGGCCGTGATGCCGCGGGATCGTGCCCTCATCCATGCCACGCGGTCGCGCGAGTCCGCGACGATGCGAGCTTGGAGTTCCGGGGTCACCAGAAGACTCTAACTCTCCCCCACCCCCGTACCCGTCGTACACGCCGCCCCCTCCCGCCGACCCACCCCCCTGCGTGCGTCCCGGCCCCCTACGCACGCGCGCAAGGGGGTGGCTCGAACGCAAGGGGGTGGGTCGGCCGGCGAGGACGGTTCCTGCACAGGGGGCGGGAGGGGAGAGAAGGGTGTGGAGAACGGTGGGAAGGCGGGGGAGTAGCGAGAGGAGAGGAAGAGTCGGCGGGATGAGACAGGTGAGTGTGGAGGAGATCAGGGGGATGCTCCTCGGTCGTCGACGGCTGGAGGAGGAGGGCTGGGGGTCTCGGACGCTCCACGCCGCGGTGGAAGGGCGGCAGCTGCATCATGTGCGCCGTGGGTGGTACCTCGCGCTGCGGACCTGGAGCGAGCTCGCCCCGGAGTCCCGCCATCGTGCGGAGGTGGTGGCCGCCGATCTCGCGGCCTCGGGGACGCGGCCTGTGTTCTCGCATGCCTCGGCCGCGGTGCTGTGGGGACTGCCGCTGTACCGGGTGCGTCCGACCAGGGTGCATGTGACGGCCCCGCCTGACCGTCGCCACAGCACGTCCGGGATCCTGCGGCACGAGGGCACTGTCTCCCCCGGCGACATCGTGGAGCGCGACGGCATCCGCTGCACCTCCCTCGCCCGGACGGTCGTCGACCTCGCCCGCACGGTCTCTCCCGAGGCGGCCCTCGCGGGCGCGGATGCCGCCCTCGCTCTGGTCGGCGGTGACCCGTGGGAGTTCGACGACACCGCGGAGCAGGCTCTCCTGGCCGACCTGGCGGATCGGGTGCGCCGTCCGCGGCTCCGCGGCATCGTGCAGGCGCGCCGGATCGTGGGTCTGGCCGACGGTCGCGCGCAACTGCCTCTGGAGAGCGTGACGCGGTACCGGCTCCATCAGCTCGGCTTCGGCAGGCCGCGTCTACAGGTACCGGTGGACGGACCGCGCGGCGGCCGGTTCTGGATGGACATCGCCGTCGACCAGTGCCGCACCTTCGTGGAGTGCGACGGCCGGGACAAGTACCTGGATGACGAGCTCCGCGGGGACCGCACCGCGGAGAGGGTCGTGTTGGACGAGAAGATCCGCGAGGACTGGGTGCGCGGAACCACCGGCTGGCGGGTGGCCCGGGTGACCAGCGCGGACGTCGCTTCCCTCGCCGCGGTGCACGGAAAGGGGTGGGTCGACGGGAAGAGGAGGGGGGATTTGGGGGAGAGGTGGGGGTGGGGTACAGTGGTCATAACCGAAGACCGCTGGTCATCGTGTGCGCGTGAGCGCACAGGATCGAAGCTCTGCATCGCAGGGGCCCGCGCAGGTGTCACGAACTTCCGAGCTCCGTGCGCTTGCGCCGGAGCTCTTCTCTTTTGCAGGGGGTCGGAGGCCGGCGCCCCACCACCGTGCGGCGCCTCGCACACACCAAGGAGTGACCATGGCGCAGAAGGATGCATCGGTCAACGAGCTCACGAAGTCATTCGAGAACTCGAACGCCGTCCTGCTGACCGAGTACCGCGGTCTGACGGTTGCCCAGCTCAAGCAGCTGCGCAACAGCATCCGTCAGGACGCTGAGTACGCCGTGGTGAAGAACACGCTGACCAAGATCGCCGCCAACAAGGCCGGCATCTCCGCGCTGGACGACGACCTCAAGGGGCCGTCGGCTGTCGCGTTCGTGCACGGTGACTTCGTCGCCACCGCCAAGGCTCTGCGTGACTTCGCCAAGGCCAACCCGCTTCTCGTGATCAAGTCGGGCATCTTCGAGGGCAAGGCCCTCACCGCCGACGAGGTCAACACGTACGCCTCGCTCGAGAGCCGCGAGGTTCTGCTGGCGAAGGCCGCGGGCATGATGAAGGCGACGATGGGCAAGGCTGCGGCCACCATCGACGCGCTTCGCGAAAAGCTGGAGACCGCCGAGGCCGCGTAAGCGACCGGCGATCTCGTCTACAAACCCCATCTATCTAGGAGATACATCATGGCGAAGCTTTCCACCGAGGAGCTGCTCGAGCAGTTCGCCGGCCTGACCCTCATCGAGCTCAACGAGTTCGTGAAGGCGTTCGAGGAGAAGTTCGAGGTCACCGCTGCTGCTCCCGTCGCCGTCGCCGGTGCCGCTGGTGGCGCAGGCGAGGCCGCGGCCGAGGAGGAGAAGGACTCCTTCGACGTCATCCTCGAGGCTGCTGGCGACAAGAAGATCCAGGTCATCAAGGCTGTCCGCGAGCTCACCTCGCTCGGCCTCGGCGAGGCCAAGGCCGTCGTCGACGGTGCTCCGAAGGCCGTCCTCGAGGGCGCCAACAAGGAGACGGCCGAGAAGGCCAAGGCTGCTCTGGAAGAGGCCGGCGCGACCGTCACCCTCAAGTAATTCCAGCGCACCAGCGCTTCTGCGAAGGCCCCGGGTTCCGCCCGGGGCCTTCGTGCGTCTGCGGGGTCAGCGCGGCGCCGCGGTCGAGCTGCGGACGACGAGGGCCGAGGCGGCCTCGACGCGCTCGACCGGAGCGTCCGGCTCACTCATCCGCCGCATGAGCAGGCGCACGGCCTCCCGGCCCTGATCCCGCGGCGACTGCCCGATGGTCGTGAGGGCGAACATCTCCGCATGCTCGTGGTCGTCGATCCCGACGACGCTGAGTTCGGTGGGCACCGCGATCCCCAGGCGGCGGGCGGCGATCACGGCGCCGATGGCCGCCTCGTCGCACACGCCGACGATGGCGGTCGGTCGGTGCCGGCGGTCGCCCAGGAGTCCCGCCGCCGCGGCATAGCCCCCGGGCATCGTCGGGGCCGCCCCGGCGATGCGCGCCCGCGGAGTCAGTCCCGCCGCGTGCAGCGCCTCCCGGTAGCCGGCCAGGCGTCGCGCGTCGCCGTAGCTGAGGTCGGTGTCGTCGGTGGCGCCGCCCACGAAGGCGATGTCGGTGTGGCCGAGCTCGATCAGGTGCTCGGTGGCGATCCGCGCGGCGGCCGCGTCGTCGATCGACACGGCGCTCGATCCGGCGCTGTAGGGGCCCACGCTGACGAGCGGGCGCCCGGTGCGGTGCAGGCGCTCCAGCTCGCGGGCGCTGGGCTGGATGCCGACGGCGATGATGCCGTCGAATCTCCGGCCGGGCAGCACGCTCTCGAACAGCCGCTCCCTGGTCTCCGAGCGCTCGGGGACGCCGTAGAGCGACAGGTCGTGGTCGCGCGCGAGCAGCGCCTCCTGGACGCCCGCCAGCAGTTCGGAGAAGAACCACCGGTCGACCGGAGGCATCACCAGGCCGATGGTGCCGGTGCGCCCGGTCGCCAGGCTGGTGGCGGAGGAGTGCGCGACGTACGCGAGGTCGTGCGCCGCCTCCTCCACGCGCTGTCTCGTCTCCTCCGAGACGTAGCCGCGGCCGCTCAGGGCGCGGCTCGCGGTCGCCTTGGACACACCGGCGCGCGTCGCGACGTCGGCGATCGTGCTCATCGTGTCCTCCTCGACGCGGTTCCACGACGGCGAGCCATCGGGCGCTCGCCGGGAGCCATCGTAGCCGTTCCACACGCGGGGAGGAACCGGTTCCAGACCCGTGGAACTGGGAGCGCTCCCACCACGCGGGGGGCACCGACCTCAAACGGTTGTGATCTTGTAACCTTCCCCAGTTGTACGGCGCGAAGGAACCCGAGTAGGTTGGCCTGGAATCGGTTCCCCAATGGATGTGGCGATTGCTCTCCTTGGGCGGACTGAAGATCCACCTGAAGAGGAGAAGTACATGGCTTTGTCACAGCGATACCGCCTGCTCGCCCCCATCGCACTCGTCGGCGTCGCGTCTCTCGCGCTCGCCGGCTGCGCCGAGGGCGGAAGCGGCGAAGGCGGAAGCGGGGAGACCAAGGACACGGTCCGGATCTCCGGCGGCATCACGGGCGTCGAGGCCGATGACCTGAACGCCTCCTTCGAGCAGTTCACGAAGGACACCGGGATCAAGGTCGAGTACACCGGCGACAAGGGCTTCGAGGGCAACATCGTCACCAAGGTGACCGGTGGCGACGCTCCCGACATCGCGATCGTCCCGCAGCCCGGTCTGCTCAAGACCCTCGTCGACACCGGCAAGGTCATGCCGGCCCCGGAGGCCGTGGAGACCGCCGTCGACGAGAACTGGTCCGAGGACTGGAAGAAGTACGGCACGTTCGACGACACCTTCTACGCGGCGCCGATGCTCGCGAACCTCAAGGGCTACGTCTGGTACTCGCCGAAGCAGTTCGCCGAGTGGGGCGTCGAGGTCCCGGAGACCTGGGACGACATGATCGCCCTGACCGACACCATCGTCGAGAAGACCGGCGGTCCCGCCTGGTGCGCCGGCTTCGCCTCCGAGGCGGCGTCGGGCTGGCCGGGCACGGACTGGATCGAGGACCTCGTCCTGCGCCAGTCGGGCCCCGACGTGTACGACGACTGGGTGGCCGGCGACGTGAAGTTCACCGACCCCGAGATCAAGCAGGCCTTCGACGCCGTCGGTGAGATCCTGCTCAACCCGGAGTACGTCAACGCGGGCTACGGCGACGTCAAGAGCATCAACTCGACCGCCTTCGGCGACGTCGCCAACGCTGTGGCCAAGGGCGACTGCGCGCTGACCCACCAGGCGTCGTTCCTGTCGGCGAACTTCCTCGACACGGAGACCGCGGACGGCAACGTCCCCGAGGTCGCGCCGGACGGCGACGTCTACGCGTTCATCATGCCGGGCGAGACCGCCGGTGAGCTCCAGGTCGAGGGTGGCGGCGAGTTCGTCGCGGCCTTCTCCGACGACGAAGCCACCCAGAAGGTGCTCGAGTTCATGGCATCGCCGGAGTTCGCCGACGCCCGTGTCGAGCTCGGTGGCGTCATCTCCGCCAACAAGAACGCCGACCCGAGCCTCGCTTCGAGCGAGTTCCTCCAGGAGGCGATGACCATCATGCAGGACGACGCGACGACCTTCCGGTTCGACGCTTCCGACCTGATGCCGTCGACCGTCGGCTCGGGCTCGTTCTGGAAGGGGATGGTCGACTGGATCGACGGCAAGGACACCGACACGGTGCTCTCCGACATCCAGGCCGGCTACGAGAACTGATCGTCTCGACACGATCTTCTCAGGCTGAGCGGGGCCGGGCTGCACAAGCCCGGCCCCGCTCCACCCATCCATACTGCGCGGGAACCCAGCACGATCCAGAAGGGGACGTTCATGTCGCACGCGACCATCGAGAAACCCGTCGAGGCTGACGCGCCGCCGACGACGCACGGCACCGACGAGAAGGGGAGGAAGACCACACGCACGATCCTCGCGATCGGCTTCGTGGTCGTCGTCGCGCTGGCTCTCCTCCTCGTCTTCACCGCTCCGACCGAGGAGTCCTCGCGGATCACGATCGGGTTCTCGCTCAACAGCTTCTTCCTGTGGCTCGGTGGTCTGAATCCGCTGGTGCAGATCCCGGCCGTGCTGCTCGTGTTCGGCGTGGTCGTGGCGATCATCCTCGTGCTGATCGAGTTCGCGCCCCGCCCTGGTCGCGGCTACTTCATCATGCGGCTGGTCGCGTGCCTCGTCATCCCGGTGCTCGCGCTGTTGCTGCTCCGTCCCTACGCGAACGCCGTCGTGTACGTCGTCGCGATCGCGCTCCTCGTCGGGGCGCTCCTCTTCTTCGCGGACTTCCGCGCGCGGCAGGGAGCGGGCTATCTCTTCCAGCTCGTGCTGTTCATGGCCCCGGCGGCCATCATGCTGCTGCTCGGCCTCATCTACCCCGCGATCTCGACGATCTTCAAGTCCTTCTTCGACAAGACCGGCGACGAGTTCGTCGGGCTCGAGAACTACATCTGGGTCTTCACCAACCCGGTCGGCACGTCGTCGGTGATCAACACGATCATCTGGGCGCTGCTCGCTCCGGTGATCTCCGTGGTCATCGGCCTCGCCTACGCCGTCTTCATCGACAGGGCCCGCGGCGAGAAGTTCCTCAAGGTGCTGGTCTTCATGCCGGTGGCGATCTCGTTCGTCGGGGCCGGCATCATCTGGAAGTTCATGTACGACGCCCGGCAGGGTGACCAGATCGGTCTCCTCAACGCGATCGTGACCGCTTTCGGCGGCGACCCCGTGCAGTGGCTGGCGATCAAGCCGATCCTCAACACGCTCATGCTGCTCATCGTGTTCATCTGGACCCAGACCGGCTTCGCCATGGTCATCCTCTCGGCCGCGATCAAGGCCGTGCCGGTCGAGCAGATGGAGGCGGCCGAGCTCGACGGCACGAACGCCTGGCAGCGCTTCCGCAACGTGACCGTGCCCGGCATCCGGTCGTCGCTGATCGTCGTGCTCACGACCATCACGATCGCCTCGCTCAAGGTGTACGACATCGTCGCCGTGATGACCGGCGGACGGGACGAGACCAGCGTCCTCGGCTTCGAGATGGTCAACCAGCAGCAGCGGTTCCAGAGCTACGGGCACTCGTCGGCGCTCGCCGTCGTGCTGTTCCTGTTCGTGTTGCCGCTGATCATCTACAACGCCCGATCGATGGCCAAGCAGAGGGAGATCCGCTGATGAGTGCAACGCAGGCCACCGTCGTGGACAACCGCACCAAGCGCCAGGTGGCGCGGGACACACGCCGCAACGAGGCGACCGCCCACAAGAAGCTGACCTCGAAGGGGGCGACGATCGCGGCCGCGGTCATCGCGCTCTTCTGGACGATCCCGACCTTCGGTCTCTTCGTGACGTCGTTCCGCCCGGGCGCCGACACGCAGAACAGCGGCTGGTGGACGGTCTTCTCCAACCCGGAGTTCACGTTCGACAACTACGTGCAGGCGTGGAACTCGGGCGGCACCTCGACGACCCTCGCGACGGCGTTCATCAACTCGCTGGCGATCACGATCCCCGCGACTGTGTTCCCGATCGTGATGGCGTCGCTCGCCGCGTACGCGTTCGCATGGATCGACTTCAAGGGTCGGAACATGCTCTTCATCTTCGTGTTCGCGCTGCAGATCGTGCCGCTGCAGATGGCCCTCGTGCCGTTGCTCAGCCTGTTCTCGGACGGACTGACGATCAACGACGTGCCGATCTTCCCCGGGTTCGGGCTGAACGAGGTGCAGTACAGCTTCGCCCGCGTCTGGATCGCGCACGCGATCTTCGCGCTGCCGCTCGCGACGTTCATGCTGCACAACTTCATCTCCGAGATCCCCGGCGAGATCATCGAGGCGGCCCGCGTGGACGGCGCCGGACACGGTCAGGTGTTCTTCCGGATCATCCTGCCGCTGGCGGCTCCGGCGATCGCGTCCTTCGCGATCTTCCAGTTCCTCTGGGTGTGGAACGACCTGCTGGTCGCGACGATCTTCGCCTCGCCCGGCGCCCTGCCGATCACCCAGGCGCTGAACTCGCTCTCCGGAACCTGGGGGAACAAGTGGTTCCTGCAGTCGGCCGGAACGTTCATCTCGATCATCGTCCCGCTGATCGTGTTCTTCGCCCTGCAGCGCTTCTTCGTGCGCGGCCTGCTGGCCGGCGCGACGAAGGGCTGACCCTTCGACAGGCTCAGGGACCCAGGCCCGTCGACAGGCTCAGGCCTTCGACGGGCTCAGGGACCCAGGGCCCTTCGACGGGCTCAGGGACCCAGCGCCCTTCGACAGGCTCAGGGACCCAGGTTTCTGGGTCGCTGAGCCTGTCGAAGCGGCGCTGAAACACAGCCCCGGAGGCGACGGCCCGCGCCGTACCCTGAACAGATGAAGTACGCAGACTCGATCGTCGACCTCGTCGGCGACACGCCCCTGGTGAAGCTCCAGCACGTCACCGAGGGCATCGCGTGCACGGTGCTCGTGAAGCTCGAGTACCTGAACCCGGGCGGGTCGGCGAAGGATCGGATCGCGGCCCGCATCATCGACGCCGCCGAGGCTGCGGGCGATCTGCAGCCGGGCGGTACGATCGTCGAGCCCACGAGCGGCAACACCGGCGTCGGGCTCGCCCTTGTGGCGCAGCAGCGCGGCTACCGGTGCGTCTTCGTGCTCCCGGACAAGGTGGGCGAGGACAAGATCGACGTGCTCCGCGCCTACGGTGCGGAGGTCGTCGTGACCCCGACCTCCGTCCCGGCGGACAGCCCGGAGTCGTACTACAGCGTGAGCGACCGGCTGGCACGGGAGATCCCCGGGGCCTTCAAGCCGAACCAGTACGAGAACCCGAACGGGCCGCGCAGCCACTACGAGACGACGGGGCCGGAGATCTGGCGCGACACCGACGGGCGCGTCACGCACTTCGTCGCCGGCGTGGGGACGGGCGGCACGATCACCGGCACGGGACGCTATCTGCGCGAGGTGTCCGACGACGCGGTGCGCATCATCGGGGTCGATCCGGAGGGCAGCGTCTACAGCGGCGGCACCGGCCGGCCCTATCTCGTCGAGGGCGTGGGCGAGGACATCTGGCCCGGTGCCTACGATCCCGCCGTCCCGCACGAGATCGTCGCGGTCGGCGATGCGGAGTCGTTCGCGATGACGCGGCGCCTGGCCCGCGAGGAGGGCATCCTCGTCGGCGGCTCCAGCGGCATGGCCGTCGTCGGGGCGCTGCGGGTGGCGAAGGACCTGCCGGCGGACGCGGTCATGGTCGTGCTCCTCCCGGATGGCGGACGCGGCTACCTGGGCAAGATCTTCAACGACGGCTGGATGCGCTCCTACGGGTTCAGCGAGGTGGAGGAGGGGGAGACGGTCGCCGACGTGCTCGCCGCCCGGGCCTCCCGCCACGGCCTCCCCGACCTCGTGCACGCGCACCCCACCGACACGGTGCTGGAGGCGATCGGCATGATGACGGAGTACGAGGTCTCGCAGCTCGTCGTCCTCAGCGCGGAGCCGCCGGTGATGATGGGCGAGGTCGTGGGCACCGTCGACGAGAAGGGCCTTCTCGACCTGCTCTTCCGGGGCGACGCCGAACCGAGCGACGCCGTCGGCGCACACGTGGGGGAGCGGCTGCCACTCATCGGCATCCACGCGCCGGTCGCGCAGGCACGGGCCGCGCTCGCCGACGCCGACGCCCTCCTCGTCACCGAGGACGGCAAGCCGCACACCGTGCTGACCCGACAGGACCTGCTCGGCTACCTCTCCCGGTGACGCGGGACGTAACAGGCCGGCACCCGTCGGAGGGCCCGGACGTAGGCTGAGGGAATGTCCGACCACGACCACGCCTTCGCTACCCGAGCCATCCACGCCGGACAGGCGCCCGACCCGATCACCGGGGCGATCATCCCGCCGATCTATCAGTCGTCGACGCACGTGCAGGACGGCATCGGCGGCTTCCGGGACGGCTACGAGTACAACCGTGCGGGCAACCCGACGCGCTCCTCGCTGGAGACGCAGCTCGCCGCTCTCGAGGGCGGGGTCGGGGCGCTGTCGTTCGCGTCCGGTCTCGCCGCCGAGGACGCGTTGCTGCGCGGCATCCTCAAGCCCGGCGACCACGTGCTCCTCGGGAACGACGTCTACGGCGGCACCTACCGCCTGCTCACGAAGGTGCTCGCGCCCTGGGGGATCGACACGACCACGGTCGAGCTCTCCGACGTCGACGTGATCCGCGCGGCGATCCGACCCGAGACGCGCATCGTGTGGCTGGAGACGCCGAGCAACCCGCTGCTGAAGGTCGTCGACATCGCGCTCATCGTCGAGGTGGCGCATGCGGCCGGTGCCCTCGTCGTGGTGGACAACACTTTCGCCTCGCCGGCTCTGCAGCAGCCGCTCGCGCTCGGCGCCGATCTCGTCGTGCACTCGACGACGAAATACCTGGGCGGGCACTCCGACGTGCTGGGCGGCGCCGTCGTCTTCGGCGACGACCGCTTCGTCGAGGCCGTGAAGTTCCAGCAGTTCGCGGTGGGGGCGGTCTCGGCGCCTCTGGACGCCTGGCTGACGACCCGCGGCATCAAGACCCTCGCGGTGCGGGTGCGCCAGCACTCCGAGAACGCGCAGGCCATCGCCGAATGGGCCCAGGCGCGGCCGGAGTTCGCGCAGGTGTTCTATCCCGGCCTCCCGTCGCACCCCGGTCACGGGATCGCGGCGCGGCAGATGAGCGGCTTCGGCGGCATGCTGTCGCTCGGTCTCGCCGCGGGGGCGGACGCCGCCCGGGCCTTCGCCGAGAGCACGCACGTGTTCCAGCTCGCCGAGTCGCTCGGCGGCGTGGAGTCGCTCATCGGGTACCCGCCGGAGATGACCCACGCGTCGGTCCGCGGCACGGAGCTCGCGGTGCCGGAGAACGTCGTGCGGCTCTCGGTCGGCATCGAGGACGTGGCTGACCTCATCGCGGATCTCGAGGAGGGTCTCGCCCGCATCGCCCGCTGACCGGCACGGCGACCCGCGATCGCGGGGGCGTCCGTCACAATGGGACGATGAATCGACGGATGCTGCTGTGGTGGGGCGTCGCCTGCCTCCTCCTGGCCACTGCCCTCGGCGCTCTCGTCGTCTTCGTGTATCCGCAGACGCCCGGCCTCGACCAGTGGTGGAACGACACGATCGCCGCGGTCCGCGCGGACTGGATGCTGAGCTTCGCCCTCGCGCTGAACTGGATCGGCGGTGGCTGGGTCGCCATCCTCGCCGTGCCGCTGGCGACCATCGCCGTCCTGCTGTTGCTGCGCCGATGGCGGGGGGCGCTGTTCGCCGCGTTGTGCTTCCTCGTCAGCGCCGGAGCCGTCCAGCTCCTGAAGAACGTCTTCGGCCGTGCCCGGCCGCACGACATGCTCGTGGTGAGCGACTACGGCTCGTTCCCGTCCGGTCATACCGCGAATGCGGCGACCATCGCCCTGGTGCTCTGGGTGCTCTTCCCGCGGGTGTGGGTGGCGATCGTGGGGGCGGCCTGGATCGTGCTCATGGCGCTGTCGCGCACCTTCCTGTCGGTGCACTGGGCGACGGACACCCTCGGCGGGGCGTTCGTCGGTGCCGGTGTCGTGCTCGTGCTCGCCGCCTGGCTGGTGCCGTGGGTGCGACGCGACGTCGAGGCGACTGCCCGCGCCGATAGGCTGAGCGGAACCTGACCCGTCCGAGGAGCCCCCGTGTCGCGCATCCGTCCCTACCGTCCGACCGATCGCCCGGCGATGTTCGAGATCTGCCTGCGGACGGCCGACGCCGGGGGAGACGCCACCGGGGTGCTGCCCGATGACGAGCTGTGGGGGAACCTCTTCGCGGTGGCGTACGTCGAACGGCACCCGGACCTCGCCTGGGTCGTGGAGGCGGAGGACGGGCGCACCATCGGCTACATCGTCGCCACCGACGACACCGACGCCTTCTACGCCTGGTTCCGCGACGAGTGGTGGCCCGGCCTGCACGCGCGCTATCCGCGAGCGGCGGACCCGCAGACGCGCGAGGAGAAGCTGATCGAGTACGGCTACACCAGGGAGCCGGGGGTCGAGCCGCATGCCGCCGAGTACCCGGCGCATCTGCACATCGACCTGCTCCCGGAGACCCAGGGGCAGGGACTCGGTCGCGGTCTCATCGAGACGCTCTTCGCCGAGCTGCGCCGGCGCGGTGTCCCGGCGCTGCACCTCGGCATGGATCCCGCGAACTCCGGCGCGGCCGCGTTCTACGAGCGGCTCGGCATGACCGTGCTCCCGTCCGCACCCGGTGGTCTGACGTACGGGGTGCGCTTCGACGGCTGACGCCGCCCGAAACGAGAGAAGACCTCCGCGATGCGGAGGTCTTCTTCGTCTGTGGCGGTGACGGCGGGATTCGAACCCGCGGTTGCTTGCACAACACACGCTTTCCAAGCGTGCTCCTTCGGCCGCTCGGACACGTCACCAGGGAACAACCTGTCCATCCTATCCGATGTCCCGGGGGCCTCGTGACATACCGGCGATGCCGGCCCGCGACCACGAAACCTGTTATATTGCGCGTCAGCAGAGGTCTGTATATCTTCATATGAAGACGCAATGGCGTCAGACGGATCCGGTTCTCTGGGGGGATCATGGGGACGAGTGCGACGACGGCACGGCAGGACGACGGGTCGACGGGCGAAGATCCGCTCCTCGGGCCGCACGCCCTGCGGGCGTGGGTCACCGGCGGGCACGCGGCACGCGGTCGCGTGTTCCTGCGCGAGGCGGAGACCGGGGCTGAGGCCCTCGCGGCTGCGGCCGACCCCGAGGACGTGATCCTCGAGCCCGCAGGATCGGCGCCTCGGCCGGCGGCGGCGCGGGTCGTCGGCTACGGAGGACGGCTCGCCGACCTCGGTGACGAGCTGTTCCTGGGGGAGCGTGGCGTCGAGCTCCAGGACTACATCGCGGCCTCCTTCGTCCAGATCGTCGGACCGACGGCCATGCGCTTCTTCGACGAGGCGAGCTGGCGTGCCTTCCTCGACGACGCCGACCTCGCTCGCGGCACCGGAGTCTTCGCCGCCGCGATGCTCGACCCGCGGGTGCTGCTGGCGGACCGCTCCGCTCTCGCGCGGCCGCAGGAGGTGGAGACTCCGCGCGCCGTCCGCATCGACGGGGACGGCGGTGTGCATCTCGGGCTGCAGGGGGAGGCGATCGGCCACGTGGACGACCTCCCCGACGCCCTCGGATGGGCTCTCCCGCGGGCGTCGATGCTGGGCGGCGTGCCCGGCTCGGCCGACCTCGTCGCCGAACTCGACACCCGGCCGTGGCTCCGTCGATACCTGGACGCCGCCGATCTCCGGAAGATGCTCCGCCTGCCGAACGGCACCGCCCGGATCGCGGGCTACGGGTGGGCGCTCCTCGATGACGACCTCGCGGATGCGGAGGCCCTGGCCGACGACCCGTTCCTGCTCGACACCGCCGAGGGGTTCCTGCTCGCCGACGTCCGGACGCTCCGTCGGCATCTCCTGTCGCCGCTGACCGCCGCGGTGGTCGACGCGATCCAGACCTCGAGCACACGCGGGCGGGCGGCGGCGCGCGTGGCGCGCGCTTGCGGAGTGCCCGATGCCCACGCACGGCACCTGTGCCTGGAGGCGCTCGCCGCGCTCGGCGTCCACCTCGGTGCGCGGACCGAGGACGCCTCGGGGGACGGTGCGAGATGAGCGTGCCGCACGCGCTGTGGACGTCGATGCTCCCCGCCGACACCGCGTTCCCTCCGGATCGGGTGGCGATCGGGGCCGCCGGTCATCGCCTCTTCTACGCCGACGGCTCCGACCGCCTCTGCGCGACCAGCGGCCTGTGGAACGTGCCCCTCGGCTTCGGCAATCCCGCGGTGACCGAGGCCGTGAGCAGGGCGACCCGCGACGCGTCGTACCTCTCGCTGTTCCGCGCCCCGCACCGGTACGCCGAAGACGCCGCCGACGCCCTCATCGCCCTCGCGGGCTCCGACCGCTACCGGCGGGTGATCTTCTCCACCTCCGGCGGGGCGGCCAACGACGCCGCCATGAAGCTCGCCCGGCAGTACTGGGCTCAGCAGGGCGCGGGCTCGCGGTCGCTCGTCGTCGGCCTGCGCGGCAGCTATCACGGCACGATGTACGGCAGTCATGTGCTGAGCGGCGACGACCTGCTGCAGTCGGTCTACGGCGTCGACAGGCGCACGGTGCGGCACGTGTCGCACACTGACGAGGGGGCGGAGCTCGAAGCGCTGCTGGAGCGTGAAGGCTCCCGCGTCGCCTCCGTCGTGGTGGAGCCCGTCCTCGGCAGCGGCGCCCATGCCTTGTCCGCCGCCTTCGTCCGTCGTCTCCTGGAGCTGAGGGAGCGGCACGGGTTCCTGCTGGTGGCAGACGAGGTGGCGACCGGTTTCGGGCGCACCGGCGCGATGTTCGCCACCGACCGCTGGGCAGCCGCCCCGGACGTCCTCCTCGTGTCGAAGGCGTTGACGAACGGGGCGATGGGAGCGGCGGCGCTCCTCGTCGGAGACCGCATCGCGACGGCGTTCGCCCGCGGCGGATGGACGTTCGTGCACGGGGAGACGCAGGCGGGCACGCCTGCCTGCGCAGCCGCGGTCCTCGCCGTGATCGACGAGCTCCGCCGTATCGACGTCGAGGCCACCACGCAGGCCCTGGCGTCGACGCTGCATCGCCTCGCGAGGACCTGGCAGGAGGACGGGATCGTCACCGACGTCAGCGGCAGCGGCTGCTTCGTCGGGGTGGGGCTCCGCCGCCCGGACGGGTCTGCGCTCTCCGGGACCGACGTCCTGGAGGTGGTGTCCGCCATCGCCGACAGCGGTGTCGTGGTGCACCCCGGTCCGAGCTCCTTCCAGCTCATCCCCGGCTACGGCTTCACCCCGGCGGAGGTGGCCGAGACCGACCGGGCCGTGCGAGGCGGCCTGGCTCGGGCGCGGGAGGCGGTGGCATGACCGTGCCGTTCACCGCACGCGTCCCCACGCTGTGGCACGGGTCGCGCGCACGAGAGAGGATGGTGGGTCTGACAGCGGGACGCGACACGCTGGTGCTCGCCGACGCGGCCGTCGCGCACCCTCTCCCCACCCCGCAGTCGGGCCGGACCATGACGGTGGACGCTGCCGCGGTGGATGAGCTGGGGATCCTCCTGATCGCCGAGGAGCTCGTGCGGCGACCGCCCGAGGTCATCGTGGCCGTCGGCGGCGGAAGCGTCCTCGATGCGAGCAAGATCGCGGCCCTCGCGCTCAGCCCCGGACGCCTCCTGGACTTCGCCCTGCGGCACGCGGCGACCTCGGCACTCACGATCCTGCCCGACGCGCCTCCGCCGGTCGACATCGTCGCGATGCCGACGACGCTCGGCACGTCGTCGGAGACGAACAGTGTCGCCATCCTCCGGAACCGCTGCGGAGCCCGGCTCCTCGTCGGTCGCCCGCTGCGTCCGCGCCACGCCGTCCTCGATCCCGACCAGCTCGCCACGCTCACCCCTGCTGCCGTGCGAGAGGGAGCGCTGGAGGCGTTCCTCCGGGTGGCCGGCGCCTCGACGAGTCCACGGACGGCGCGGGCCGACCGCGACGCGCGGATCCTCGGTCGGGCGTTGCTCGAGGCGGCCGCGCGGGACGTGATGTCGACGACGGGACGCCTGCGCCTCGCACGGCTCAGCGCCGCGACCCAGCGCACGGCCGCCCTTCGCGGCCCCGATCCGTACAGCGCCCGGCACTGGTACCTCGCGAACGAGGTCGCCTTCCATCTCGGCGTCCGCAAGATGACGGCCACGGCGGCGGTCATCGCCGCCGTCTGGCAGCGGATCGGTGCGGGCGATCCACGCTGGGGCGACCGCGCCAGCCTCGACGCCTTCTGGGCCGGCGTCGCGGCGGGGACAGCACTGCCTCGCGATCCGGCCGCCGGCATCGCCGTCGTCGTCGATCAGGGCGGCCTCCCGTCACCGCCGCGCCCGAGCGCACGGGAGATCGATCGGATCGCCGACGCCGTGGAGAGGGCGTGGGGTGATCACCGCCCCATGCTGCGCGGAATCCGCGCCGCGGACGTCCGCGCTGTGCTCCACGACTCCCGGTGGAGCCCGTCCCCGGTCGGCGATCGCCGGCCCCGAGTGGCGGAGAGGAGGTGACGGGAATGAACGAAAGCACGGAGATGAGCATCCGGTTCCAGGAGCTCGACCCGATGGAGGCCCCCAGTTGGGACAGCTTCTACCAGGGCGTGATCGGCGCGCTGGTCCTCATCGGGATCGGTGCGGCAGCCGCCACGTGATGCCGTCCGGCAGCACCCGATCGGAGAAAGGAAGGAGGGACGCATGAACGCAGCACTGCCGGCGCTCGAGTTCACCGAACTCGAGGCCATGGACGCGCCGGGCGATGCCGATGACTACATCCGCGGCTTCGCTGTGGGCGTGATCATCGGAATTCTCGCTCTGACCTAGGAGGTGCACTGTGCAGTCCACGTCGCTGGAGTTCCTGGAACTCGAACAGATCGACACCCCGCTCGAGTGGTGGGAGCACGCGAGCTACATCATCGCGATCATCGGCGGAGCCGCCGCCATCGCGACCTGACAGCGGGTGCGGGCGGGATCGTCCGCCCGCACCCCCCCGACCATCCAGCCGAGGAGAGGCGATGCACGGATGACGTCCCTGATCACCGAGACCGTGGCGGCACGGCTCGACCTCGTCGGCGCGACCGCCAGGGCACAGGACCTGTACGCCGGAGCCGGCACCGACTTCTACGACCGGCTCGTCGGCCCGGACCGGGCGGAGATCCGCGAGGTCCTGGGGCTCGCGCACACGGCCCCCGGACCCGTCCTGGACCTCGCCGCGGGCAGCGGACGGCTGACGATCCCGCTCGCACGCTCCGGGCACCGCGTCACGGCGGTCGATCTCTCCGCGGACATGCTCGCCCGCCTCCGCGGCGCCGTGCCGCACGGAGCGACCGTCGAGTGCGTCGTGGCGGACATGCGCGACCTCGCGCTCGGCGGGCACTTCGGCCTCGTCGTCCTCGGGGCGACCTCCATCACGCTGCTCGATCGCGAAGACCGGGCGCGTCTCTACGCGGGCGTTCGACGTCATCTGGCCTCCGCCGGCGTCTTCGCCCTCACCATCGCGGACGGGGTGTCGGCGGACGCTCTCGCAATCCCGACCGACCGCGAGATCACGGTCCCCGGCAGCGCCGGAGACGAGCCCTACCTCTTCGCACAGCAGATCGAGGACGACGGCGCCGCACGGCTGGTCAACTGGGTCCGCCTCGCGGACATCGCCCCGCGTGCGGAGGTGCCGGTCCTCACGAGTCGCCTGCACGTGCTGACCCCCGAGGTCCTCGCGGGTGAGCTCGTCGCCGCGGGGTTCACGGCGCCGGAGAGGTCTCCCGTGCGGACGCCCGCGGGCGTGGAGATCCTGCTCCTCACGACCTCCCGCGCCGGGGATGGAAGGGGCCGGCGATGACGACGGCAGGACCTCGACCCGATCGGCGTCGCCGCGGGGACGGCCGCGCCTCCCTCACGGCGGACTCGTGCCCGTCTCTCGCCGCCGGCGTCGCGTTCGAGCCGACGGCGGAGGGGTCCGGGTGGCTCGCCACCGTCCAGGGCGTGCCGACCGCCCGACTATCCCGAGCGGTGGTCGACCTGCTGACGGCGATGGACGGCCGGACTCCTGTCTCGGCGTTGCAGACGCGCTTCGCCCCGGGGGAGACCGACGAGAGCGTGCTGCGACTGATGGAGCGCTTCCGCGACAACGGGCTCCTGGACGGGGGCGCGTCCCGGCTGCCCGGCCGTGTCACGTATCGGCCGCCGTTCACCGTGCAGTTCGCGACCCTCCGCGCTTCCGCGCTCTTCGCGCGTCTCGACCGTGTGGTCGTGCCCGTACCGCGTCGTGCGGTCCTCGCGGTCGTCGCCGCGGTGGTCGGTGCCGGGATCGTCGGCGCGGCCCTGCACCTCGGCGAGCTGGGTGCCGTGCTCGCTCGTCCTGTGCCGCTCGCCGGCTTCGCCCTCGTCGTCGTGGCGCTCGGCCTCGCGACCCTGATCCACGAGACCGCGCACGGGCTCACCCTCACCCGGCTGGGAGGCCGGCCGCGGCGCGCGGGGTTCATGCTCCTTTACCTCACGCCCGCCTTCTTCGTCGATGTCACGGACGGCTGGCGGCTCCCCGACCGCCGGCATCGTGTGGCGATCGCCCTGGCCGGCCCCGCCGTCCACGCCACGGTGGCGGCGGTGGCCATGCTCGCCGCTCTCGCCCTGCCGTCGTCGGCGGCCCGCGAGACACTGCTGCTCCTCGCGATCTCCTGCACGGTCGTCGTGCTCGTGAACCTGATCCCCTTCGTGCGCTTCGACGGGTACCTCGCCCTGATGAGCGCCCTGGACGAGCCGAATCTCCGGAGGAGGTCGATCCGCGACGGCGCGGGCTTCCTCGCCGGCCTCGTGTTCGGGGCGCCGCGGCAGCCGCGGGCGCTGGAGCGGTGGTGGAGCGTGCCGTTCGGTCTCTGCTGCCTGGCGGCCCCGGTCGTCATGGTGCTGTTCGCAGTCGTCCGGACCGCGCAGCTGTTCGACGGAGGTGGCCCGGCGGCGAGCCTCTTCGTGCTCGCTCTGGAGGCCGTCGTGGTCGCGGCGGGTGTCGTCCTCCTGGTGCGCGCTCTGCTCCGGGTGTGGCGATCCGGTGCCTCGCGGTTCCGCCTCGTCGGCGTGACCGCCGCGCTCGCGGCCGGAATCGTGGCCGCCGGCATCCTCGTCCCGGTCCCGACGGCCGCGGTGCTGGGGTTCTCCGTGGACGACGACCGGGTGGTCCTGGTGCAGGGCGGACGGGATCCCGGCGCCCGCATCCCGGACGGCGCTCCGGTGGTCCTGTCGACGCGGGGCATCCTCGCCAGCGAGTACCGCGGCGAGGGGACGATCAGGACCCGACCTGCGACGGAGACCGAGGTGCCGATCGAGGCGCTCTTCCCGGTCAGGATGCCCGAGGCATCGGTCCCGGCGACGGCCGTGGCGGAGGTGGAGGTGACGGGGGAGCGGGGTGCCCTGCCGGCGGCCGGACAGGCGCGCGTCGACCTCGGCACGACCCCGCTCTGGCAGGCGCTCTGGGCGACGGTCGCGTCCCCGCTGGCAGCTCTCACGAGCGAGGAGGAGAGAGGATGAACATGAATCAGCACGCCATCGAGGTACGTGGCCTCACGAAGAGGTTCGGACGCCGCACCGCCGTCGAAGACCTGTCGTTCGCGGTGCCCCGCGGGGCGATCGTCGGGCTTCTCGGCCCGAACGGCGCGGGGAAGTCGACGACGCTGCGGGCGATCGTCGGACTCGTGCGGCCGACCAGCGGCGAGGCCGTCATCGACGGGGCGCCGTTCGGGACGCTGGACAACCCGGCGGCGCACGTCGGCGTCCACATGGACGGGTTCGGCTTCGAGCCCGGCATCTCGGGGCGACGCCACCTGGAGATCTGCCGGCTCGCCGCCGGGATGCCCCGCGACCGCGTCGACGAGGTGCTGGACGAGGTGGGCCTCGCCGCCGATGCGCGCCGTCGTGTGAAGACCTACTCGACGGGCATGGCGCAGCGGCTGGGCCTGGCCGCGGCATTGATCGGTGCGCCGCGGACGCTCATCCTCGACGAGCCTGCCAACGGTCTGGACCCCGACGGCATCCGGTGGCTGCGCCGGTTCCTCCGCGGCTTCGCCGAACGCGGCGGCACGGTGCTCGTCTCCAGTCATCAGCTCTCCGAGCTCGAGCAGGTCGTGGACGAGGTGGTCGTCATCAAACGGCGCGCGCTCTTCGCCGGGAGGCTGGACGACCTCGTCACGGGCGGGGCCGACTCGCTCGAGAGCCGGTACTTCGACCTCGTCGAAGGAGCCCCCGCATGAGCGGCGTGATCCGCGGCGAACTGCTGCGCGCGGTGAGCGGGTTGTCGATCCTGGCCGTGTACCTCGTCGCGGTCCTCATGCCGGCCTTCGTGCTCTTCTCCGACGGCTCCCGTCTCGCGGTGGACGGCCTCGACGCGGGCACGGCGACGGCCCGGCTGCTGGAGCCGCTCGCGTGGTCGGTCATCTCGGCGGCGTTCGTCGGCGCGTACCCGGTGACGCGGGAGTACTACTACGGCTCCATGGACCGGACGCTCACGGCGGTCGGGTTCCGCCGCGCCTTCCCGGGGAAGCTGGTCGCGGGCGTCTTCATCGCCCTCACGCTGGCCGTGGCCGTCATCCTGCTGTGGACGCTCGGCATCTCCGTCTTCCTCGCCCGGCACGGGCTCAGCCTCGTGTTCACGGCGGAGGCAGGGCGCATCGTCGTGGGGGCTCTGGGCGGTGTGGTCCTCGGTGCCCTCATCGGCGGCGCGATCGGCTGGATCACCCGGAACTACTACGCGACGGCGATCATCGTCCTCGTCTTCCCGATGGCGCTGGAGTTCGCGATGCTGCGGACCGCGCCCGAGATCGCGCGGTTCTCTCCCGGTATGGCCATCGCGGCGCTGAGCGTGCCGGAGTACCAGGGCCGACTGCTCGCCTTCGCGCCCGCCCTCGCCATCGGGACGGCATGGGCGGTCGGCCTCGTCGCGCTCGCCGCCGTCCGGGGACGGCGGAGCGTCGCGTGATCGGTCGAGCGCTGCGGGCACAGGCGCGGGGCGCGGCCGGGGACGTCGTCCTCCTCGGGGTCGCGCTGGCGGCCTTCCTGCTGTCCCTCTCCCTGGCGATGAGCATCCCGGCGGAGCTCGCCGAGGCCCCGTCGGCGGCCCGGGAGGAGCTCGTCGCCCCCTTCGACGCCGTGCTCGCGACCTACGCCGGCATCCTCGCGGCCGTCTACGGCTCCTTCCGCTACACGATCGACCGGCGGGACGGCGTCGTCGCGCAGCGGCTGATGCTGGAGTCCCGATGGGCGCTGCTCGTCGCCCGGGTGCCCGCCGCGGCGCTGGGCGGCGCGGTCGTCGCGGGCGCCGCGGTGGTCGGCGGTCGCACGGCGCTGCTCGTCACCATGGGCGGCGTGCCCGTGAACGCGTCGGCCGTCGCGTCGGCTATCGCCCTCGGTGCGGCCGCGGCGCTGTGGGGGCTGGGCGTCGGCATCGTCGTGCAGGCGCATCTCGCGGCGCTCTTCGCCGCCGCGCTCACGATGGGGTTCGGGATGCTCGTCGCGCTGTTCTGGAGCGCAGGCGCCGCATACCTGCCTCTCCCGGCCCTGCTCGGCGCCTTCCAGTTCGACGTGTCCGTCATCGGCATCCCGGCGGATCGACGCCTCGGGCCCGCGGCCGTGCCCTTCGCGGCAGGATGGGTCCTGCTCGCGGGCGGCGCAGGGGCGATCGTCTTCCTGCGGAGGGACGTGTCGTAGCGCTTCAGGAGGCGACGTAGGATTCCTGGGTGGCCACCCCCAAGATCGTCCTCTTCTACGCGTTCACCCCGCTCGCCGACCCGGAGGCCATCCGCGTCTGGCAGCGTGACCTCGGCGAGGCGCTGGGGCTGCGCGGACGGCTGCTGATCTCGGCGCACGGCGTCAACGGCACTCTGGGCGGGGACCTCCCGGCTCTGAAGAAGTGGGCGCGTTCGTTCCGCTCCTACGCCCCCTTCCGGGACACCGACATCAAATGGAGCGAGGGCACCGGACTCGACGAGGCGGGCCGCAGCCTCGATTTCCCGAAGCTGAGCGTGAAGGTGCGCGACGAGATCGTGTCGTTCGGCGCCCCGGACGAGCTCCGCGTCGACGCGGACGGCGTCGTCGGCGGAGGCGCGCGGCTCACCCCCGACCAGCTGCACGCCCTGGTCGCCGAGCGCGGGGACGAGGTCGTGTTCTTCGACGGCCGGAACGCGCTGGAGGCTGAGATCGGACGCTTCCGCGGCGCCGTCGTGCCGGACACCGAGACCACCAGGGACTTCGTGCGTCTGCTCGACTCCGGCGTGTACGACGACCTGAAGGGCAAGCCCGTCGTCACCTACTGCACCGGGGGCATCCGCTGTGAGGTGCTGTCGAGCCTCATGGTGTCCCGCGGCTTCGGCGAGGTCTACCAGCTCGAGGGCGGCATCGTCCGCTACGGCGAGACGTACGGCGACGACGGCCTCTGGGACGGATCGCTCTACGTCTTCGACGGGCGCGGGTCCGTCGACTTCTCGGATCACGCGCGCGTCATCGGCGTGTGTGCAGGGTGTGGTGCGGCGACCAAACGCACCGCGAACTGCCCCGACCTCTCCTGCCGGATGCAGTTCGTGGTCTGCGCGGACTGCGAGGCCGTCACGTGCCCGGCGCATGCGACGGCTGCTCCGTCGCAGACCTGAGCGTCCGGCGGCCGAGCGTCAGATCAGGAGCCGCGAGTCGGACCCCCGCGGGGCGTAGAGCGACCGCGGCAGCAGCACGGCTCGGGCTCGCGTCGTGCCGTCGACATGCGCGCGGAGGCTGACGAGCACGGACCGCAGGGGCGCCGCGAGATCGTCCTCCGCCGCGGACGAGCGAGCGTAGTTGGCCCGCTCCACGGCCGTGATGAGCCGCCCCAGCGCCTCCTCGTCCGCCCCCGCCTCCCGGACGAGCCCGGCGGCCCGCATCCGAGGACTGTCCGCATCCGAGACCGCGATCCGGAGGTCGAGGAGGGTGTCCCGCAGTTCCGCCCAGGCGGCGGCCGCGTCGCCTCGCGCCGCACGGCGCATGCGGACGCGCCGCTCGACGATCCGGACGGCCGCCGGAAGCAGAAGGAGGGCCACGACTCCGAGCGCGGCGAGGAGCACGGGCGTCGGGTCGAGCCGTCTCAGCTCCCCGGAGTCCGTCGAGCCGGCATCCGCGTCCCTCCGGTCGACCTCCGGGCCCGACGTCTCCTCGGTCTGAGGTGCCGTGGTCGGTGCCGGGGTGGTCGGGCTGCCGCCGGTCCCCCCTCCGGTGATCCCTGCACGGAAGGCCGTGGGCACGCCGAGGGAGGCGGTCGGCTCGAACGGTACCCAGCCGATCCCCGGGAACAGCACCTCGGGCCAGGAATGCAGCTGGTCGCTCGACACCGAGAAGATCGACTCGTCTCCGCGCTTCTCATCGGTAGGCGACCCGGGGAGGTACCCCACCACGATGCGCACCTGCATGCCCAGGCTTTCGGCCATGAGGGCGAAGGAGCCTGCGAAGTGCACGCAGTACCCGGACCGCTCTTCGAGGAAACGGGCCACCGCGTCAGCGCCGGTTCCGTCGAACCCCTCGTCGACGGGCGTCTCCAGCGAGTACTCGAACTCCGACCGGAACCAGTTCTGCAGCGCGACCAGACGGTCGTAGTCGGACTCCTCGTCCGCGGTGACCTCTGACGCCAACTCGGAGATGATTCCGGGCAGCTCGACGTCCTCGCGCTCCGCGTCCTCGACGGGCGGGGCGGCCTCCGCCGCGCGGATCTGCTCCAGGGTCGGTGTCACTCGGAGCGAGGTCACGGTGTAATCGTTGCCGACCGCATCGGCACGGCGGGAGAACAGGGTGCGGTTCTCGGGCGAGACGCGCCATGCTGCGCTGAGTCCCTGCACGTCGGTGGCGGGATACGGCAGCGGCAGCCAGGAACTCGACATGCGCAGCACTCGGATCGAGGTCGTCTGCTCGGCGGTGGTGATGTCGTCTCCCCACTCCGGTTCGCCGAAGCCGTCGACCTGAGACTGCAGGTCGCCGCGATCGGGCTGCCACACGCGGCCGTCGAACCGGGAGAGCGTCGTGAGACGGAGGTACGGGGCGGCGTCCGCCTTCGCGGCCACGGTCAGCACTTCGACGGGGCTCGGCTGCCGCAGATCGTCGCCCAGCCGCAGCGAGGCATCGACCGTCACGCCGACCCCGGTGCCCGTGATGGTCGAGCCGACCGGGAGCAGCGGCGTCACGACGAAGGTGGTCGCGAGGGCGGCGGCGCCCACGGCGACCGCGACCCCTGGCGACGATCGGCGCGGCGACTCCGGATGGCGGCGGGCGGTGAAGCGGAACACGAGGAGGCCCACGACAGCCGCCGCGGCGAACCACCCCAGGTTCGGGGCACCCAGGGTGATGATCATGGGCACCGCGCCGGTGACGCCCATCAGCACGGTCGCGAGCACGGCGGATCGGTTCACGATGAGGAGATCGAGCAGGATCGCGACGACCGCGAAGCCCGCGCCGAGGGCCGCTGCGAGCCCCGGAGTGGCCTCCAGCGGGGCGGAGCCGAAGACGATCTCCTCCGCTGCCGCCGCAGCCAGGACCTGGAACCGGCTCAGGGTCGCGGCCGTCGGGACGACCCCGACGGCCGCGGTGTCCCCCGCGAGGAGCAGCGTGAGCACGCCGACCGCCACGATGATCTGCCCCAGGAGGGCGAGCAGCCCGGCGATGCCCTCCGAGCGCCTGCGCAGGAGGTGACGCACGAGCGCGCCGACCCCCACGACCGCGATGATGACCACGGTCGCGACGAAGGACCAGGTCCCCGGGACGATGACGGCGGTGAACGGCCACAGCGCCGTGAGTGCGGCGAGCCCGGCGAGGGCCGCCGGCGCGAGCACACCGGGCGGCGGCTCCTCCCTGTCGCGGTGCCAGCGTGCGCTCGTGCCGGCGGGGACAGGAGCGGGCTGCGGGCGCTCAGCGCGGAACATCGGTGGCTCCCGTCCGTGCCGACAGCGCGTCGTCCCAGGCGTCCGCCACGTCGATGCCGAGCCGCGTCACCGTCCAGCCGTGGTGGCGGGCGGCGTCCTCCGCTCCCGGAAGCGGATCCGTGCTGAACAGCAGCGGCGCCGCAGCCCCGGCCGGGCGCAGCAGCGCGGCGTCCTCCTCGTCCAGCCGTCCGGTCACGTAGACGAGCGGGCCCGGCGGAGTCCCTCCGAGGAGGGCGACGAGATCGCGTCTCTCACCGCGTGGCGTCACCATCGCCAGGGCGACGAGGAGTCCGTCCCGGTCGTCCTCGTGTCCGCGGAGCGCGCCGAGGAGCGTGCCGGCGCTGTCCAGGACGTCGACGCTGTACCCCTCCGCTGCGAGGTGGACGGCGGCGGATGCGCACAGGGAGACGGCGGCCTCGAACGCCGGGTCGACGACATCGGCGCCCGGCGCCCAGCCGCCGGCGGCGCGGTCGAGCACGACGACCGCGTCCGGGCTCGATTCCTCTTCCTCCTGCCGGACCATGAGCTCGCCGCGGTGTGCCGTGGCCCTCCAGTGGATGCGACGCATCGAGTCGCCGGGGGCGTACCCCCGGGGCGAGAGGTTGTCGCTGCCCTGGCCGAGGCGGGTGGACGAGGTGTGCGCCGTCCCGCCCGCGGCGCCGATCCGCACGGCGAGCGGGGTGAGCGCGAAGACCTCCGGGACGACCGTGACGGTGCGCGTGTCGCCGAACGCCTGCTCGCGCTGGGCGAGACCGAACGGATCGACCGTCCGCAGCACGAGGGGCCCCAGGGGCCAGACGCCGCGGCGCACGCCGGCGACGAGGTAGCTGAGCTGGGGTGTGTCCGCGGGGTATTCGCCGCTCGAGTCTCCGGTGACCGCGGTGGGAAGGACGTCGTGCCACAGCCCGTGCGGGACCCGGAGGGCGCGCAACGTGAAGCGGACCGTGACCCGCGAGGTCTCGGACACCGTGAGCAGGTCGGTCGAGATCTGCCGACTGACCGTCCCGGAGCGCCGCGGGAGGCGTACGGCGAGGGCGGCGAACAGCGTGAGCGCGGCCAGCAGCACCCCGAGGTACAGCAGGATCCGCGCGCCGAGGACGTTGGCCGCGATCACGCATGCGAGGGCGGCGATGAGCGCACCGGTGCCGCGCGGCGTGAGCAGTCGACGTCGGCGCATGGCGGTGTCCTCAGGAACGGGTCGCGACGGGCACGCGCACGCGCTCCGCGATCTGGGTGAGCGCCGCCTCGACCGGCTGGGCGCCCGCCCGATGCGCGCCGCGGGCCGGGAGCAGCCGATGGGCGAACACGGGGATCAGCAGGTCCGTGATGTCATCCGGGATGACGTAGTCGCGGCCGTCCAGTGCGGCCCAGACCTTCGCGGCGCGGACGAGCTGCAACGTGGCCCGCGGGCTGGCGCCAAGGTGCAGGCTGGGGTCGTTCCGCGTCGCCTGGGCGAGGGCGACGGCGTACTCCTCGAGCGCGGGCGCCACATGCACGGCCCGGGCCCAGGCGATGAGCTGCGAGATCGCGGTGGCGTCCGCGACCGGGGTCACGGTCGCCAGCGGGTTCACGACGTCACGCTGCCGCAGCATGAGGGCCTCGGCCGCGGGGTCGGGGTAACCCATCGAGATGCGCATCATGAACCGGTCGCGCTGCGCCTCGGGGAGCGCGTAGGTGCCCTCCATCTCCAGCGGGTTCTGCGTGGCGACGACGAGGAACGGGTCGGGCAGCCGATGCGTGGAGCCGTCGACCGTGACCTGTCCCTCCTCCATGGCCTCCAGGAGTGCGGACTGGGTCTTGGGGGAGGAACGGTTGATCTCGTCGGCGATGACGATGTGGGCGAAGACGGCGCCGCGCTTGAACTCGAACTCGCGATCGACGGGGTTGTAGACCGAGACCCCCGTGACGTCGCCGGGCAGGAGGTCAGGGGTGAACTGGATGCGCCGGACGGTGGCGTCGACGGTCGCGGCGAGGGCGCGCGCCAGCATCGTCTTCCCGACGCCGGGCACGTCCTCGATGAGCAGATGGCCTTCGGCGAGAAGGCAGACGAGGGCGCTGCGCACGGCCTCGGGCTTCCCGTCGATCACCTGGCTGATCGAGCCGAGGATGGCCGCGGTCTGGGCGGCGAATCCGTCGGCGTCGATCGCGACCGGGCTCAGGGGGGCGTTCTCTGGCATGCGTTCCCTCTCGTCCGGCGCAACGATGCGCGTGCATCGATCGTACGCTCCGCACGGCCCACGGGACCATGCCGGGCTGCCCGGTATCCCGCAGACAGCGGGCCGGCGGTCAGCCCCAGATCCGGTACCGCGCCGTCGAGCAGGGTGGTATGCATTGAGTGCTCGGATGGTGAACAGTCGCTCGGGGTCGGGTCAAACAGGGACAGGTGTGCTGCAGTGGTGAGGAGGACGCGGGCGGCTCAGGCGTGCATGGTTCTCTCGATGGCCGTGATGCTCACCGCATGTGGACCTGATACAGGCGGAATCGCCGAAGAGCGTCTCGGAAACGATGTGGGGGCCGCAGTGGCTGCGATGAGCACGGCGGTGGAGTCGACCCCCACCGGCAGCGATCCCGCCCCCGAACACTACGCGGAGGTTTCCACATTCGAACTCTTGTCCGGGCTCGAGGAACTGCCAGATGCTCGGGCAGCGAACACCATGTACTGCTTGCAGCGTGCCGGCGACACGATCACAGCCTGTGTGTTCTTCCCCATCAACGTCTCGATCCCGTCCGGCCTGGCCGGATATTCGGCAAGCGTCTATGGGTGCGCCGAGTTGTCGGGCGTGCCGGGGAGCTTCGATGTCCAGGTCGCGGACGTCGAGTGCCCGTCGGAGTTGGTCGACTGGTTCTCCGAACGAGCAGATGAGGAACCGTCCGTCGTCTCCGTCCGCGCATCGATGGATCCCTGACCTGCACAGTCTCTCGACGAGCGGGGTGTGTCATCGCGACGGTCGGCGTCGGGTAGAGTGGACGACGGCTCTCCGCGTGGCGGCATCCAGGCCAAATCCCCCAGGGCGGAAACGCAGCAAGGGTAACCGGGCTCTGCTGGGTGCGCGGAGGGTCTTTTCTTTTGCCCGCGTCCAGCCGGCCCCCGGGTGCTCCTGCGAGAATCGAGCGGTGACCGTTCCTCCGCCGGCCAGGCCCGAGCATCCGCTGCGGCGATTCGCCTCGCCCGTGCTCCTGCTCGCGGCGATGTGGGCCGTGCAGTTCGCGGACGCCGTGCTGCCGGGCTCCTTCAGCGGCCTCGGCATCCGCTCGTGGGACCCTGCGGGACTCCTGGGGATCGTCTTCGCCCCGCTGCTGCACGCGAGCTGGGCGCATCTGATCGCGAACTCCGTGCCGTTCCTCGTGCTCGGCTGCCTGGTCGCGGTCGAGGGCACGCGCCGGTTCTGGGCCGTCACCGTGATCGTCGCGGTCGTCGGCGGGCTCGGGACCTGGCTCGTGAACGCCCCCGGAACGCTGACCGTGGGCGCCTCCGGGCTCGTGTTCGGGTACTTCGGCTACGTGGTGATGCGGGTGTTCGCCCCCGGGCGCGTGTCGCACCGCATCCTCTACGCGGTGATCGCGGTCGTCGTGGTCGGCCTGTACGGCGGCACCATGCTGGCCGGGGTGTTCGGCGTCGCGGACGGCGTGTCCTGGCAGGGCCATCTGTTCGGTGCCATCGGGGGCGGTGCAGCCGCGCTCGCCGGACGGCGTCCCGACCAGCGCCGCGCCGTCGGACGATGACGGCTCGGCGCACGAGCAGGACGACGGGGACGCGGACCACGTCGACTCGGCGGCCCGCCGCGTCGCGCGAGGCCGCCAACCGCCGACGCCGCGAGGCCCGCCGTCGGGCCGCCCGGCGCGCACAGCGGAAGCGGATCCTGCGGCGCGTCGCCGTGTCCGCCGCGGTGGTGGCCGCGGGGGCGGTGCTGCTCGTGCTCATCCCGCTGGGGCTGGCGAGGGATCCGGCGCCGGTCTGCCTCGACCGGCCGTCGACCTTCCCCCAGGCGGGCGTCGCCGGGTGGAGCGGCGAACAGCTCGAGAACGCCGCGACCATCATCCGCACCGCCGACGAGCTCGGGTTCGCGCGGGACGGCCAGATCCTCGGCGTCATGACCGCGATGGGGGAGAGCAGCCTGCGCAACATCGACTACGGGGACTGGGAGACGCGCGGCTGGACCAATCCGGATGGATCGCGCACGACGAGCATCGGCCTCTTCCAGCAGCAGGACTGGTGGGGGAGCGCGGAGCAGCGGATGGATCCCGCCACCGCGGCCCGGTTGTTCTTCGAGCGCCTGGCGCGGGTCCCCGACTGGCGGTCGATGGCGCCGTCGCACGCCATCCACCGGGTGCAGGTGAACACGGACCGGGACTACTACGCGCGGTACCAGGAGGATGCGGCCGCCGTCGTCGACGTGCTGTCCGGCCCGTGCGAGTGACGCGCGCGTTTGTCACGGCAGCGGCGGGGTGCGGTGTCGGGGTGCCCGCCTAAGCTGGAGCCGTGTCGCGGAGCATCTACATCACCTCGGCCGAAGGCCACACCGGGAAGTCGACGATCGCCCTCGGGGTGCTCGATGCGCTGATGCGCGTGTCGCCGCGCGTGGGCGTGTTCCGCCCGATCGCCCGCGCGGTCGCCGAGCGCGACGAGATCCTCGAGCTGCTGCTCGCCCACGACGGCGTCCAGCTCGAGTACGAGGACTGCATCGGCGTCACCTACGACGACGTGCGCGCCGATCCCGAGGGCGCGCTGTCGACCATCGTCGCGCGCTTCAAGGCCGTCGAGGCGCAGTGCGACGCCGTCGTCATCGTCGGCAGCGACTACACCGACGTCGCGAGCCCCGCCGAGCTCGGCTTCAACGCCCGGATCGCGGCGAACCTCGGCGCCCCCGTCCTGCTCGTGCTGAGCGGACGCGACCAGCAGCGGCAGGCCGAGCAGCTCGGCACGACCACGGCGCGGGAGGCCGCCGCCGTCGGCCAGATCGCCGCCCTGGCGCTGCCGGAACTGGCCGAGGAGCGCGCGGAGCTGTTCGCGGTGGCCGTGAACAGGGCCGACCCCGACGGGCTCGACGCCATCGTCGACGCGGTGCGGGCGGTCCTCCCCGAGGGCACGCCGGTCTGGGCGCTCCCCGAGGACCGCGCGCTCGTCGCGCCGTCCATCCGCGGCATCGTCTCCGCGGTCGACGGGACGCTGCTCAAGGGCGACGAGGATCGTCTGACCGCGGTCGCGCTGTCGATCGTCGTGGCCGGCATGTCGATGGTGAACGTCCTGCCGCGCCTCACCGACGAGGCCGTGGTCGTGATCCCCGCAGACCGCACCGAGGTGCTGCTCGCCGCCCTTCTCGCCGACTCCTCCGGCACGTTCCCGCGGATCGCCGGGATCATCCTCAACGGGCCGTTCCCGCTGCCGGACCCGATCCTCCAGCTGCTCGACGGGTTCGCCTCCTCGGTGCCGATCATCACCACCGACCTCGGCACCTACGACACGGCGGTGCGGGTGATGGGCACCCGCGGACGCATCTCCGCCGACTCGCGCGGTCGCTACGACCGGGCGCTCGGACTCTTCCAGGCGCACATCGACGTGGCCGAGCTCACCGAGCAGCTCGGGCTCGCGGAGGCGCACGTCGTCACGCCGCTCATGTTCCAGTACGGCCTGATGGAACGCGCGCGGTCCGACCGCCGCCACATCGTCCTCCCCGAGGGCGACGACGACCGCATCCTCCGGGCGGCGGCGGCGCTGCTGTCCCGCGAGGTGGCGGAGCTGACGATCCTCGGCGACGACGGCGCGATCCGCGCGCGGGCGACGGAACTCGGCCTCGACATCGCCGGCGCGCAGGTGCTGAGTCCCACCGACCCGGCCCTCGTTGAGCGCTTCGCCGCCGAGTACGCGCGGCTGCGCGCCCACAAGGGGATCACGCTCGCGCAGGCCGCCGACACCGTCACCGACGTCTCCTACTTCGGGACGATGATGGTGCATCTCGGGCTCGCCGACGGCATGGTCTCCGGTGCCGCGCACACCACGGCGCACACGATCCGGCCGTCCTTCGAGATCATCAAGACGAAGCCGGGGGTGAACGTCGTCTCCAGCGTGTTCCTCATGGCCCTCGCCGACCGCGTGCTCGTGTACGGCGACTGCGCGGTCATCCCCGATCCCACGGCCGAGCAGCTCGCCGACATCGCGATCTCGTCCGCCACCACCGCCCGGCAGTTCGGCATCGACCCCCGCGTGGCGATGCTGTCGTACTCCACCGGCGAGTCCGGGTCCGGGGCCGACGTCGACAAGGTCAGGGCGGCGACGGCGCTCGTGCGCGAGCGCGCTCCCGAACTCCTCGTGGAGGGTCCGATCCAGTACGACGCCGCCGCCGACGCGGCGGTCGCCAAGGCCAAGCTGCCGGACTCGGCCGTGGCGGGGCGCGCGACCGTGTTCGTCTTCCCGGATCTCAACACCGGCAACAACACCTACAAGGCGGTGCAGCGCTCCGCCGGCGCCGTGGCCATCGGTCCGGTGCTGCAGGGGCTCAACAAACCGATCAACGACCTGTCCCGCGGCGCGCTCGTCGACGACATCGTGAACACGGTGGCCATCACGGCGATCCAGGCCCAGGGCGCCGAACGAGCGGGGGAGAAGGCGTGAGCGCGATCCTCGTCATCAACAGCGGGTCGTCCTCGCTGAAGTACAGCCTCATCGACACGGCGCACGAGGACGAGCTCGCCAGTGGGCTCATCGAGCGCATCGGCCAGGACTCCAGCCCCGTCGCCCACACCGTGCGCCCGGAGCCGGGTGACGGACCGTCGGCGACGATGCTCGACGCCACCTACCGCGACGAACAGGCCATCCCCGACCACGCCGCGGCCTTCGAGGTCATGCGCGCGCAGTTCGCCGCGCACGGCCCCTCCCTCGACGCGCATCCGCCGGTCGCGGTCGGACATCGGGTCGTGCACGGCGGTGCGCGCTTCTACGCGCCGACCCTGATCGACGCCGACGTCGAGCGGCAGATCGACGAGCTCGCCGTGCTCGCGCCGCTGCACAATCCGGCGAACCTCGCCGGCATCCGGGCGGCCCGCGCCGTGTTCGACAGCGTCCCGCACGTGGCGGTGTTCGACACCGCGTTCCACCAGACGCTGCCGCCGGCGGCCTACACCTACGCGATCGATGCGGCGCTCGCCGCCGAGCACCGGGTCCGCCGGTACGGATTCCACGGCACGAGCCACCAGTACGTCAGCGAGACCGCCGCACGGTTCCTCGGGCGCGACCTCCGGACCCTCCGGCAGCTCGTGTTCCACCTCGGCAACGGCGCCTCGGTCACCGCGATCGACGGGGGTCGCTCGGTCGAGACCTCGATGGGCCTCACGCCGCTCGAGGGCCTCGTCATGGGCACGCGGTCGGGTGACATCGACCCGGCCGCTCTCGTGCATCTGTCCCGTCGCGCCGGCTACACCATCGACGACCTCGACGCGCTGCTGAACACCCGCAGCGGGCTGGCGGGACTCGCCGGACGCAGCGACATGCGCGACATCCTCGCCGGCGTCGCCGCGGGGGAGGAGGCCGCCACGCTCGCCTTCGACGTGTACGTCCACCGCCTGCGGGCCTATGCCGGCGCCTACATCGCCCAGCTCGGCGGGGTCGACGTCGTGTCCTTCACCGCCGGCGTCGGTGAGAATGCGGCGCCCGTGCGGGCGGCGGCGATGGCGACGCTCGGCTTCGCGGGGATCGAGATCGATCCCGCCCGCAACGAGGCGAAGGAGCGCGGCGTCCGCGTCATCTCGACGGACGCCTCGGCCGTGACGGTCCTCGTCGTCCCCACCGACGAGGAGCTCCAGATCGCCAGGCAGACGGCCGAACTGCTCTGATCGCGGTCCGGGGTTACCCCGCGCGCGCCACCGCCATTACGCTTGCACAGTGGCACGGAGAGGTGCCGACCCGACCCTCGTCCTTCTCCTGGAGGCTCTGTGCCAGACGCGCTGCCCGACCTGTTCCACGCCGACGGTGTGCTGTTCGACCTCGACGGCGTCCTCACGCCGACCGCCGAGGTGCACATGCGCGCCTGGAAGGCGGTCTTCGATGACGTCTTCGCCCGCTGGGACATCACGCCGCCGTACACCGACGAGGACTACTTCGCCTACGTCGACGGCAAGAAGCGCTACGACGGCGTCGCGAGCCTGCTGCGCAGCCGCAACGTCGAGGTGCCCTGGGGATCCGTGGACGACGACCCGTCCGCCGAGACCATCTGCGGGATCGGCAACCGCAAGAACGCCGCGTTCGCGACGTCCCTCCGCAGCCAGGGCATCGCTCCGTTCCCCGGCTCCCTCGCCGTCGTCGAGGCGCTGCACGCCGCGGGGATCCCGCTCGGCGTCGTCTCCAGCTCCAAGAACGCCGAAGAGGTGCTGGCGGCCGCCGGCATCCGGTCCTTCTTCCGCGTCGTGATCGACGGCGTCGTCGCCGAGCGCGAGCACCTCGCCTCCAAGCCCGCGGCCGACATGTTCGCCGCCGGCGCCACGGCCCTCGGCGTCGACCCGGCCCGCAGCATCGCCGTCGAGGACGCCACCTCCGGTGCCGCATCGGCCGCCGCCGCCGGCTACGCCGTCGTCATCGGCGTCGACCGCGGCGCCGGCGCCGACGCACTCCGCGCCGCCGGCGCGACCCACGTCGTCGACGACCTCGGCGTCCTGCTTCCCGCCGCCCGCACCGACACCCCGGAGACCGCATGATCGACCGCGACCGCTTCCCCGTCGACCCGTGGCGTCTCATCGAGACGCGCTACTCGGAGGAGGGTGTCGGCGAGACGCTGTTCTCGGTCGGCAACGGCTACCTCGGGCTCCGGGGCAACCACATCGAGGGGCGCGGCGCGCAGGAGCACGGCAGCTTCATCAACGGCCTGCACGAGACGTGGCCGATCCGGCACGCCGAGCAGGCCTACGGCTTCGCCGAGGTCGGCCAGACGATCGTCAACGCCCCCGACGCCAAGGTGATGCGCCTCTACGTCGACGACGAGCCGATCTCCCTCGACGACGCGGACGTGCGCGAGTACGCCCGCACGCTCGACATGCGCACGGGCGTGCTGGAACGGCGCGTGGTCTGGGAGACCCCGTCCGGCAAGCGGGTGCGCATGCGGGATCAGCGTCTCGTGAGCTTCGAGGAGCGCCACCTCGCCGTGCTGCGGCTCGAGGTCGTCGTCGAGAACGCCAACGCCCCCGTCACGATCAGCTGCCAGCTGCTCAACCGTCAGGACGGGGCGGGCGTCTACGCCGGCTCCCCGATGACGACCAAGGGCGCCGCCTTCGACCCGCGCAAGGCCGAGCGCATCGCGGACCGCGTGCTGGAGCCGGCGGAGCACTGGCAGGACGGGCTGCGCTCCGCGCTGTCGTATCGGGTCGCCGCGTCCGGGATGACCGTCGCCGTCGTCGCCGATCACATCATCGAGACGGAGAACGACTACAACGTCCGCACGCTCATCGAGCCGGACATCGCCAAGAACGTCTTCCGCGTCCAGGCGAAGGCCGGCGTCCCCATCACGATCACCAAGCTCGTCAGCTACCACTCGTCCCGCGGGGTGCCCCCGCGGGAGCTCGTCGACCGCTGCCGTCGCTCGCTCGACCGGGCAGCGGACGAGGGCGTGGAGACGGTGTTCCGTCGTCAGCGCGAGTGGCTCGACGCGTTCTGGGAGCGCAGCGACGTGCAGATCGGCGGGCGCGACGACCTGCAGCAGGCCACCCGGTGGTGCCTGTTCCAGCTCGCGCAGGCCTCGGCCAGGGCGGACGGCGCCGGTGTCCCCGCGAAGGGGCTGACCGGCTCCGGCTACAGCGGCCACTACTTCTGGGACACCGAGATCTACGTGCTCCCGTTCCTCACCTACACGACGCCGCGGTGGGCCTACAACGCGCTGCGAGCCAGGGTGAAGATGCTCCCCGCGGCGCGCCGCCGGGCCGCCCAGCTCAACGAGGCCGGAGCGCTGTTCCCGTGGCGCACGATCAACGGCGAGGAGGCGTCGGCGTACTACGCCGCCGGCACCGCGCAGTACCACATCAACGCGGACATCAGCTTCGCGCTGGGCAAGTACGTGCGGGCGACCGGGGACGAGGCCTTCCTGCGCCGCGAGGGTGCAGACGTCGCGATCGAGACCGCGCGGCTCTGGGCCACCCTCGGTTTCTGGCGGGGGTCGCGGCTCGTCGAGCAGTCCGGCGCCGGCGACGGCCTCCAGACGTTCCACATCCACGGCGTCACCGGCCCGGACGAGTACACGACCGTCGTGAACGACAACCTGTACACGAACGTCATGGCGCGATACAACCTCCGGTACGCGGCCAAGGTCGTGCGGGAGATCCGCGACAGCTACCCCGAGGACTACGCGGCCCTCGTCGAGCGCACGGGCCTCGGCTCCGGTGAGGCGGAGTCCTGGGAGCGGGCTGCGGAGGCGATGTACATCCCGTACAGCGAGAGCCTCGGCATCCACCCGCAGGACTCGCTGTTCCTGGAGCGGGAGGTCTGGGACCTCGCGAACACCCCTGCCGACCAGCGCCCGCTGCTGCTGCACTTCCACCCGCTCGTGATCTACCGCTTCCAGGTGCTCAAGCAGGCCGATGTCGTGCTGGCGCTGTTCCTGCAGGGCAATCACTTCTCGCCCGAGGAGAAGAAGGCCGACTTCGACTACTACGACCCGCTGACGACGGGTGACTCGACCCTGTCGGCGGTCGTGCAGTCGATCCTCGCGGCCGAGGTGGGCTATCAGGACCTCGCGCAGAAGTACTTCGAGCAGTCGCTGTTCGTCGATCTGCACGACCTGCACCACAACGCGGCCGACGGCGTGCACGTCGCCTCGGCCGGCGGTGTGTGGACGGCCCTCGTCTGCGGCTTCGGCGGCATGCGCGACTACGGCGGCGACCTCAGCTTCGACCCGCGGCTCCCCGAGTCCTGGCCGTCGCTGTCGTTCCCGCTGCAGTGGCAGGGGACCGCGATGCAGGTGACCGTCACACGGCACGAGCTGCGCGTCGAGGTGCGCAGCGGACCTCCGGTGCCGTTCAGCGTGCGGGACAACGCGTACATCGCGACCCTGGAGGACGAGGTCATCGTCCCGCTCGCGAACCAGGGACCCGTGATCCCCGGACGCCCGACCCTGCAGGAGTTCGCCGACGCCCGCCGCGACGACGGTACGCGGCTCTCCGCCTCGGTTCCGGTGATCACGAGCGCGATCCCCGTCATCGAGACGATCGACTGACCGCCGACCCACCCCTTTGCGTGTGCCCCACCCCTTTGCGGACGTCCGCAAGGGGGTGGCTCGCGTGAAAGGGGCCGGGTCGAGTGAGAGGGGAGCAACGTCGGTGGCACGCCGTAGGCTGGAGGGGTGACCACAGCCCTCTACCGCCGCTACCGACCCGAGACGTTCGGCGAGATGATCGGGCAGTCTCAGGTGACCGATCCGCTCATGACCGCGCTGCGCGGCGACCGTGTGGGTCACGCCTATCTGTTCTCCGGCCCTCGCGGCTGCGGCAAGACCACCTCGGCGCGGATCCTCGCCCGTTGCCTCAACTGCGCGGAAGGGCCGACCGACACCCCGTGCGGGACGTGCCCGAGCTGCGTCGAGCTGTCCCGGGCCGGTGGCGGATCGCTCGACGTCGTCGAGATCGACGCGGCGAGCCACAACGGCGTCGACGACGCCCGCGACCTCCGCGAGCGGGCGACCTTCGCCCCGAGCCGTGACCGCTTCAAGATCTTCATCCTCGACGAGGCACACATGGTCACCCCGCAGGGCTTCAACGCGCTGCTGAAGCTGGTGGAGGAGCCCCCGCCGCACGTCAAGTTCATCTTCGCCACGACGGAGCCCGAGAAGGTGCTGGGCACGATCCGCTCGCGCACGCATCACTACCCGTTCCGGCTGGTGCCGCCCGCCGCGATGCTCGAGTACGTCGAGAAGCTGTGTGCGGAAGAGGGCGTCATCGTCGAGCAGGGTGTGCTGCCGCTCGTCGTCCGCGCCGGGGGAGGCTCTCCCCGCGACACGCTGTCGCTGCTGGATCAGCTGATCGCGGGCTCGGACGCCCCGGCCGGCTCGGAGACCGTCACGGTCGGCTACGCGCGCGCGGTGGCGCTGCTCGGGTACACCCACGGGGCGCTCCTCGACGAGATCGTCGATGCGCTGGCCGCGGGCGACGCCGCGACCGCCTTCCCGGCCATCGACCGCGTGGTGCAGACCGGACAGGACCCGCGGCGCTTCGTCGACGACCTCCTGGAGCGCCTGCGCGACCTCATCGTCATCGCCGCCGTCGGCTCCGGCGCCTCCGCCGTGCTCCGCGGCATCGCCGAGGACGAGCTCGACCGGATGCGCCGCCAGGCCGAGTCCTTCGGCGCCGCGCGGCTCTCCCGCACGGCCGACGTGGTCAGCGCGGCGCTCGACGACATGTCCGGCGCCACGTCACCGCGACTCCACCTCGAGCTCATGGTCGCCCGGGTGCTCGCTGCCGCTCCCGGTGGCTCGGCCCTGTCCGGCTCCTCGGCGTCGGGCGCGCTGCACCCGCCGGCGACGACGCATCCGCCGGTGATCCCGCCGGTGTCCGCCCCGCCCTCGGCGGCTGTCCCGCCCGAGCCCGAGACCGCGTCGGCGCCCGAGACGGCGACGCCCACGGCATCGGCAGCGACCTCGTCCGCACCGGCCCCGTCCGCGTCCGCGCCGGCCCCGTCCGCTCCTGCGCCGGCGGCCTCCGCTCCTGCGCCGGCGGCCTCCGCTCCTGCGCCGGCCGCAGAGCCCGAGCCCTCCCCGGAACCTGCGCCCGCTCCGGCCCCAAAGTCGTCCGCCGCGCCGTCCGCCCCCGTCACGTTCGACCGTGTCAGCGACGCCTGGCCCGCCGTGCTGAAGCGCCTCGAAGGCATCAGCCGCACGTCCTGGCTGCTCGCCACCGCCGTGCAGCCGCTGGCCTACGACGGCGAGTCCGAGGTGCTGACCCTCGGATTCACGAGTCAGCACGACGTCGCGAAGTTCAAGGGGACCACGCCGGGCTCCGGACCGTCCGACCACCTCCGCACGGCCATCGAGCAGGAGGTCGGGGTGCGGGTCAAGTACCTGCCGGCCCCGATGCCGTCCGGCGGTGCGCCGCGGCAGCCCGCCTCCTCGGCGTCCGGCGCCCCGGCCGACACCGCTCCCGCATCGGAGCCTGCGTCAGCGCGTCCCTCCCGCCCGCAGACCCGCGCCGCCGCCGCCCCCGTGACGGAGTGGGCGGTCGCACCCATCCCGACGACAGCGGCCGCCGCGCCCGCCGCGCCCCTCGCCGTCGACGAGGAGCCGGAGGAGGTCGAGGCCGCCTCCGCCGCCCCGACCCCGCCGACCGACGGCAGGATCGATCGCGATGAGCCGCCGCTGCCCGGCGACGACGACGCTCCTGCGTTCGACGAGGAGCCGCCGTACGATCCGGCCTACGAGCCCCCGGCTCCGTACGACCGCCCTCCCTCCCCACGTGCGACTCCGGCTGCGGCCCCGCAGGCGGCCGCCCGTACGACCCCCGCGGCCGCTCCACCGGTCGTCGTCGAGCGCACCCCCGCCGCGGGCGGCGTGCAGCGCTACGGAGAGGCCGTGATCCGCCAGGTGCTCGGCGCGACGTTCCTTCGCGAAGAGCCCTACGAGCCCCCCACGAGGTTCTCCTGATGTACGACGGCATCGTCCAAGAGCTGATCGACGAGTTCGGCCGCCTTCCCGGCATCGGCCCGAAGTCGGCGCAGCGCATCGCGTTCCACATCCTGCAGACGCCGACGTTCGACGTCGCCCGTCTCGCCGAGCTGCTGACCGAGATCCGCATCCGGGTGCGCTTCTGCGAGATCTGCGGCAACGTCGCGGAGCAGGAACGCTGCGCGATCTGTCGCGACCCCCGCCGCAACCAGGCGCTGATCTGCGTGGTCGAGGACGCGAAGGACGTCGCGGCGATCGAGCGCACGCGGGAGTTCCGCGGCCTGTACCACGTGCTCGGCGGCGCGATCAGCCCCATCGCGGGCATCGGGCCGGACGACCTCCGGATCGCCCAGCTCATGACGCGGCTCGCCGACGGCACCGTGCAGGAGGTCATCATCGCCACGAACCCCAACCTGGAGGGGGAGGCGACGGCGAGCTACCTGAGCCGACTCCTGACGACGATGCAGATCACGGTCTCGCGGCTCGCCTCGGGCCTCCCGGTCGGCGGCGACCTCGAGTACGCGGACGAGGTGACGCTCGGCCGGGCCTTCGAGGGCCGGCGCGTGCTGTGACCCCGCAGTCCGGCTTCTCCCGCCGGGGCTGGCTGCTCTTCGGGGTCATGGCCCTGCTCTGGGGCGTGCCCTACCTCTTCATCAGCGTGGCGGTGGATTCGATCTCCCCGCCGGCGATCGTCGCCGGACGGACGCTGATCGCCGCGCTCCTCCTGCTGCCGTTCGCCCTGCGCAGCGGCGCCCTCCGTGCGGCGCTGCGGCACTGGCCGTGGGTGCTGGCCTTCGGGGCTGTGGAGATGGCCGGACCGTTCCTCCTCCTCGGACACGCCGAGATGACACTGCCCTCCGGCATGACCGGACTTCTCGTGGCCACGGTGCCGCTGTTCGCCGCACTCATCGCGTTGGGTGGTGGCGACCGCGGCGTGCTGCGTCCCGCCCGCGGCATCGGCCTGCTGGTCGGCTTCGTCGGCGTCGCCATCGTCGTGGCGGGGCCGGGGCTCTTCGGGGGAGAGGTGAGCCTGCTCGCGGCCGGGGAGGTGCTGCTCGTCGCGGTGCTGTACGCGATCGCGCCGTTCATCGTGGCGCGCAAGCTGAACGACGTGCCCTCGCTCGGCACGATCACGCTGTCCCTGCTGATGATCGGCATCTTCTATCTCCCGATCGGTCTGCTCACACAGCACGAAGTGCCGACGCTCCCGTCGATCGGCGCGCTGCTCGCTCTCGCCGTCATCTGCACGGCATTGGCGTTCCTGGCCTTCTTCGCGCTGATCCGCGAGGTCGGACCGGTCAGGGCACCGCTGTTCACCTACGTGAACCCGGTCGTGGCGATCGTCCTCGGCGCGATCGTGCTCGCCGAACCCCTCACCCCTGGTCTCCTCCTGGGATTCCCGCTGATCATCATCGGGTGCTGGTTCGCCGCCACCGGAGGGCGGCTGCGCCCGATGACGCCCGTCCCGCCCGCCCCCGCCTGAGTCGTCACATGCGCGGGGCGGCATGCGCGCCGATCGTAGAATGACCGTGGGCGGATCCGCCCGACATCCCAGGGAGTGAACGTGGCCCTCATCGTGCAGAAGTACGGCGGCTCGTCCGTCGCCGACGCAGAGAGCATCAAGCGCGTCGCCAAGCGCATCGTCGACACCCGTCGCGCCGGTCACGACGTCGTCGTCGCCGTGAGCGCCATGGGCGACACGACCGATGAGCTGCTGGACCTCGCGAACGAGGTCGCGCCGATCCCCGCCCCGCGCGAGCTCGACATGCTCCTCTCCAGCGGCGAGCGGATCTCGATGGCGTTGCTGGCGATGGCGATCCACTCCATGGGCTTCGAGGCGCGGTCGTTCACCGGCAGCCAGGCCGGCATGATCACCGACTCGCAGCACGGGGCGGCGCGCATCGTCGACGTCACACCCGTGCGGCTCCGCGAAGCGCTCGACGAGGGCGCGATCGTCATCGTCGCCGGCTTCCAGGGGTTCAACCGCGACACCCGCGACATCACCACGCTCGGCCGGGGCGGGTCGGACACGACGGCCGTCGCGCTGGCGGCCGCGCTGTCGGCCGACGTCTGCGAGATCTACAGCGACGTGGACGGTATCTTCACCGCCGACCCGCGCGTGATCCCGAAGGCGCAGAAGCTCGACCACGTCTCCAGCGAGGAGATGCTGGAGCTCGCCGCCAACGGCGCCAAGGTCCTGTACATCCGTGCCGTGGAGTACGCCCGCCGGCACGGCGTCCTCATCCACGCCCGGTCGACGTTCTCGTCGGCCGAGGGTACATACGTTCTGGGCGAGGGCATGAAGAACCCTCGCGAAGCCGAGGGAGCAGTCATGGAAGAACCGATCGTCGCCGGCGTCGCCACCGACTTCAGCCAGGCCAAGATCACCGTCGCCGGGGTGCCCGACGTCCCGGGCAAGGCCGCCGAGATCTTCAAGATCGTCGCGAAGTCCGGCGCCAACGTCGACATGATCGTGCAGAACGTCTCGGCCACGGGGCGCACGGACATCTCCTTCACGGTCCCGAAGGCCGACGCCGCTGCCGCGCTCAAGGCGCTCGCCGGCGAGCAGACCGAGGTCGGCTTCCAGAACCTCATCCACGACGACCAGATCGGCAAGCTGTCCGTGGTCGGCGCGGGGATGCGCACGCATTCCGGTGTCTCGGCGACCCTGTTCGAGGCGCTGTCCGCCGGCGGCATCAACATCGAGATGATCTCCACGTCGGAGATCCGCATCTCGGTCGTGCTCCGCGACACCGACCTCACCGAGGCCGCCCGCACCGTGCACACCGCCTACGGTCTCGACGGCGACGCGGAGGCCACGGTCCACGCCGGCACCGGTCGCTGACCCCCACGCCAGCGCGCTACGCCAGCTCAGGCGTTCGCGCGGGTTCAGGCTGTGCTGTGCGCGCGTGCCTGTTGTCCCGCGTTCGCCTGCTGTCGCGGGTCTGCCTGTTGTCCCGGGGTCCACGCCAGCACAGGCGTTCGCGCGGGTTCAGGCTGTGCTGTGCGCGTGCCTGTTGTCCCGCGTTCGCCTGATTCGCCGGGGGCGCCTGCCTTCGTGAAACCGACGGGCTTCGGGGTGGTCGCAGCGCGATAGACTCGCGGAAACCCTGACACCGGCGCCAGGCGCAGCATCAGCATCCCGACGCCGCGCCCGAAGCCTCGTACGCCGTACCGCACGAAGCCAAGGAACATCATGACCCGCATCTCCGAATCAGGACTCTCCGTCGCCATCGTCGGCGCCACCGGCCAGGTGGGCACCGTGATGCGCGAGATTCTCGCGGAGCGTTCGTTCCCGATCCGCGAGCTGCGGCTGTTCTCCTCGGCGCGTTCCGCGGGAACGTCGATCGAGTTCGGCGGACAGACGGTCATCGTCGAGGATGTCGAGGCCGCCGACCCGTCCGGTATCGACATCGCCCTGTTCTCCGCCGGTGCCACTGCCAGCCGCGCCTACGCCCCCCGCTTCGCCGAGGCCGGTGCCGTGGTCGTCGACAACTCGAGCGCATGGCGGATGGATCCCGAGGTCCCCCTCGTGGTCAGCGAGGTCAACCCGCACGCGATCGACGACCGGCCCAAGGGCATCATCGCGAACCCGAACTGCACCACGATGGCGGCGATGCCGGTGCTGAAGGTCCTCGACGCCGAGGCCGGCCTGGAGCGCCTGATCGTGTCGACCTACCAGGCGGTGTCCGGCTCCGGACTCGCGGGCGCGCAGGAGCTGCTCGGCCAGGTCGAAGGCGTGCTCGCGCAGGGCGACACCCTCCGCCTCGTGCACGACGGCTCCGCGGTCGACTTCCCCGAGCCCGAGAAGTACGTCGCGCCGATCGCCTTCGACGTGATCCCGCTCGCGGGCAACCTCGTGGACGACGGAGACAACGAGACCGACGAGGAGAAGAAGCTCCGCAACGAGAGCCGGAAGATCCTGGAGCTGCCCGACCTGCGCGTCGCCGGCACCTGCGTCCGTGTGCCGGTGTTCACGGGTCACTCGCTGTCGATCCACGCCGAGTTCTCCCGCGACCTGACTCCGGAGCGCGCCACGGAGGTGCTGAGCGCGGCGCCGGGCGTCGTGCTCGACGAGGTGCCGACCCCACTGCAGGCCGCGGGCAAGGACCCGAGCTTCGTGGGTCGCATCCGTGCCGACCAGTCGGCTCCGGAGGGCAAGGGGCTCGTGCTCTTCATCAGCAACGACAACCTCCGCAAGGGAGCGGCGCTGAACGCGGTGCAGATCGCCGAGGTCCTCGCGGAGCGACTCGCTCCGGTCTCCTGAGGGCCGCATGGTCTGCGGTGTCCTGGCCGCGAACTAGACTGTTCGGGTGACTGAAAACGTCGATGTCGTCCTGATCGGCGGTGGCATCATGAGCGCCACCCTGGGTACCCTGCTGCACGAGCTGCAGCCGGACTGGAAGATCGTCGCCTTCGAGCGGCTGTCGGACGTAGCGCAGGAGAGTTCCAACCCCTGGAACAACGCCGGGACCGGGCACGCCGCGCTGTGTGAGCTGAACTACATGCCGCAGCAGGGCGACGCTCCGCTCGACCCCGCCAAGGCGATCTCGATCAACGAGCAGTTCCAGCAGAGCCGCCAGTTCTGGTCCTCTCTCGTCGAGAAGGGCGTGCTGGACGAGCCGTCGACCTTCATCAACGCGACGCCGCACATGACGTTCGTGCGGGGTGAGAAGGATGTGGCGTACCTCAAGAAGCGTTACGAGGTGCTCAAGGAGCAGCCGCTGTTCGCCGGCATCGAGTACAGCGAAGACTCCCGCGTCATCAATCAGTGGGCGCCGCTCCTCATGCAGAAGCGGCGGAAGGGCGAGCCGTTCGCGGCGACCCGGGTGCCCGCCGGCACCGACGTCGACTTCGGTGCCCTCACGCACCAGCTGTTCGATCACCTGCGTGAGTCGGGCGTCGCCGTGCGCACCAACCACGAGGTCAAGTCGCTCAAGCGTCAGAAGGACGGCACCTGGCTCATCAAGTACCGCACGACGGTCGGCCGCACCCCGAACGAGATCAAGGCCAAGTTCGTGTTCGTCGGCGCCGGTGGCTGGGCGCTGAAGCTCCTGCAGAATTCCGGCATCCCTGAGATCAAGGGCTACGGCGTCTTTCCGATCGGTGGCCAGTTCCTCAAGACGACGAACCCGAAGATCGTCGCGCAGCACAAGGCGAAGGTCTACTCGCAGGCCTCGGTCGGCGCGCCGCCGATGTCGGTCCCGCACCTCGACACGCGTGTCGTCGACGGCGAGGCGTCGCTGATGTTCGGGCCGTTCGCGACGTTCAGCCCGAAGTTCCTCAAGAACGGCTCGATGCTCGACATCGTCACGCAGGTCCGGCCGCACAACCTCTGGCCGATGCTGCGGGTCGCCTTCGCCAACCCCGACCTCATCACGTACCTCATCAGCGAGCTGATGAAGAACCACCGCAAGAAGGTCGACAGCCTCCGCACGTTCATGCCGACGGCCAAGGACGAGGACTGGACGCTCATCGACGCCGGTCAGCGCGCCCAGGTCATGAAGAAGGACCCGAAGAAGGGTGGCGTGCTGCAGTTCGGCACCGAGGTGGTCGCCTCGGGCGACGGCTCGATCGCCGGTCTCCTCGGAGCATCCCCCGGGGCTTCGACGGCGGTGCCGATCATGCTCGACCTGCTGAAGAAGTGCTTCCCCGGCGAGTACCCGGGCTGGGAGTCGCAGCTGCGCGACCTCATCCCCACCTTCGGCCGGAAGCTCAACGGCGACGCGGAGCTCGCGGAGGAGTCGACCACCGCGACCGCCGCCGTCCTCGGCATCAACGCCTGACCCCTGACCGTGGCGAAGCTCTACTTCCGCTACGGCGCGATGAACTCGGGCAAGTCGACTGCCCTGCTTCAGGCTGCGTACAACTACGAGGAACGCGGCCAGCATGTGCTGCTCGCCAAGCCCGCGATCGACACCAAGGGCGCCGGCGAGATCGAGAGTCGCCTCGGGGTGACGCGACCCGTCGACTTCCTCATCGGTCCGGACGATGACGCCCGCGCGCTCTTCGCGGTCCACCGCGAGCGCATGCGGCGGTCCACGGAGGAGGAGCTCCTCCCGACGGGCCCGGTCGACGTGGCCTGTCTCCTCATCGACGAGGCGCAGTTCCTCACGCCGACACAGATCGACGACCTTTTCCGTATCGCGGTGGAGGACGGCATCCCGGTGATGGCCTACGGCATCCGCAACGACTTCCGCACCCACGCGTTCCCCGGCTCCGCCCGTCTTCTGGCCATCGCGCACTCCCTGGAAGAGCTCAAGACGATCTGCCGCTGCGGGCGCAAGGCGGTGTTCAACGGCCGCGTGGTCGGCGGCCGCTTCGTGTTCGACGGCGACCAGGTCGCGATCGACGAGGGCGCCGACGGCTCCGCCTCGCCCGAGCTCACGACCTACGAGTCGCTGTGCGGCACCTGCTACCTGGAGGAGTCCGGCGGCCGCCTCGGCTGACCCGCTGACCCACCCCCTTCCGCTCGCCCCACCCCTCTGCGTGCGTACGCACCGGGCCGGGACGCGCGAAAAGGGGCGGCTCGCGCGCGGCATCGCCGCGTTGCGTGGTCTGACCACACACGCTAACCTGTGGTCTGACCACAGGAGGCGAGATGACGGAGCAGCCGGCGCGCGCATGGCGACTCGTGCTCGAGCACATCGAGCGTGACCTGCTCGACGGTCGTCTCGGCCCGGGGGACCGGCTGCCGTCCGAACGGGACCTCGCGAGCGACCTCGGCGTCGGACGATCGAGCGTCCGGGAGGCGTTCCGCGTGCTCGAGGTGCTCGGACTCATCCGCACCGCCACCGGCTCGGGCCCCCAGGCGGGCGCCATCGTGATCGCCACCCCCACTGGCGGGATGTCCGCGCTCCTGAGGCTCCAGGTGGCCGCGCAGGGCTTCCCCCTCGACGACGTCGTCCGCACGCGACTGGTCCTGGAGGATGCGGTCGTGGAGGCGATGGCAGGCGCCGCCCAGCGGGACACCGTGCGGGCGCACGAGCTGCTCACCGCGATGGACGACGGCGCCCTCACTCCGGCCGAGTTCCTGGCCCTCGACGCGCAGCTGCACCTCTCCCTTGCGGAGGGCAGCGGCAACACGGTCATCGCGGCGATGATGGCGGGACTCCGCTCCGCCATCGAGTCGTACGTGCTCGCGGGCGCGGCGACCGTCGATGACTGGGACCGCATGGCCGACCGCCTGCGGTCCGAGCACCGTGCCCTCGTCGCAGCGATCGACGCCGGCGAGATCGACACCGCCCGGCGCCTGGTGCGCGCCCACATCACCGGCTACTACACCGCCGCGGGCCTCACCCGCGCCATCACCCCGCAGAACTGAGAGGCAGAACATGGTCCAGCGCCAGCTCCCCAACCCCGCCGAGCTGTTGGAGCTCATGAAGTTCAAGAAGCCCGAGCTCGACGGGCGCAAGCGCCGCCTCGACGCCGCGCTCACCATCGACGATCTGCGCACGATCGCCAAGCGCCGCACACCCAAGGCTGCCTTCGACTACACCGACGGCGCCGCTGAGGGCGAGCTGTCGCTGAGCCGGGCACGCCAGGCGTTCCAGGACGTGGAGTTCCACCCCGGCATCCTCAAGCCGGCGCCGGACGTCGACACGGCCGTCGACATCCTCGGCGGTCCGTCTGCGCTCCCGTTCGGCATCGCGCCGACCGGCTTCACCCGGCTCATGCAGACCGAGGGTGAGGTCGCGGGCGCCGGAGCCGCGGCCGCCGCAGGTATCCCGTTCACGCTGTCCACCCTCGGGACCACCTCGATCGAGGACGTCAAGGCGGCGACGGTCCGGGAGCCGCAGGGCCCCGTGCCCGGTCGGAACTGGTTCCAGCTCTACGTCATGCGCGACCGCGAGATCTCGTACGAGCTCGCCCGTCGCGCCGCCGCGGCCGGCTTCGACACCCTCCAGTTCACGGTCGACACCCCGGTCGCCGGCGCCCGTCTCCGCGACAAGCGCAACGGCTTCAGCATCCCCCCGCAGCTCACCCTCGGCACGATCATCAACGCCATCCCGCGGCCCTGGTGGTGGTTCGACTTCCTGACCACCCCGAAGCTCGAGTTCGCTTCGCTGAGCACGACCGGCGGCACCGTCGGCGAGCTCCTCGACGCGGCGATGGATCCGACGATCAGCTACGACGACCTCGCGGTCATCCGCGACATCTGGCCCGGCAAGATCGTCATCAAGGGCGTGCAGAACGTCGAGGACTCCGTGCGCCTGCGCGACGCGGGCGTGGACGGCATCGTGCTGTCGAACCACGGTGGCCGCCAGCTCGACCGCGCCCCGATCCCGTTCCACCTCCTGCCCGAGGTCCGTCGGGCGGTCGGCGACGACTTCACGGTCATGATCGACACCGGCATCATGAACGGCGCCGATATCGTGGCGTCCGTCGCGCTCGGTGCCGACTTCACGCTGATCGGGCGCGCGTACCTGTACGGCCTGATGGCGGGAGGTCGCCAGGGCGTCGACCGCACCATCGCCATCCTGCGCGGCGAGATCGAGCGCACGATGCGGCTGCTGGGCGTCGCGTCCCTGGCGGAGCTCGAGCCCGGGCACGTGACTCAGCTCACTCGTCTGGTGCCCGTCTCCCGCGCGGCCGGCGTCGAGGTGCACTGACCCACCTGCACGACCAGACCACGCCTGCACGACGGATTCGCTCCTCCCGTCGTGCAGGCGGACCGAGGTAGTGCGGCTGTGCCCGTCAGACCCGGGTGGAGAGGGTCGGCAGCAGCTCCCGCAGACGCGCGGCCGTGTCCTCCCAACCCTCGACGGCCACCGACGGCACACCCAGGGCCAGGACGGGGTAGTCGTTGCCGCCCTCGTCGAGACGGTCGCCGTAGAACAGCATCGCGGTCAGATCGATGCCGGTGTGGGTGGCGAGCTGCTGCATGCCGAACGCCTTGTCGATCCCGGCGCGGGTGATGTCGATCGAGGTCGAGCCGCCCGAGCGCACCTCGAGGCCCGGGAGCCGCGCGGCGACGGCATCGCGTAGCGCGCCGCGCTTCGAACCCGTCGGATCCCACCCATGCTTCGCGTCGCGTGGGGCCTGCTGGCCGAGCGCGGAGAACGTGATCTGCGAGCCGCGGTCCTCGAGGATCTCGCCCCAGGGCTCGGCCTCCCAGAGCCCGAGACGCTCCGCCTCCTCGCGCAGCGCGGTGAGGGCGGCGGTCTTCTCCTCGTCGCTGAGGTCATGGGCGTACACCGCGACGAAATCGCTGCCGTCATGCCGCAGGTATCGCGTGCCGCACGTCGGGAGCAGATGCAGTCGGGCGAGGGCCGTCGGGTCGGCGTCGGCGAGCTGCGCCACCACCTGCGTGCGGAACTGTGCCTCGTTGCCCCCGGAGATGATCGCGACATCGACGGAACGCAGCAGCTCACCCAGGAGCGCGGCGATCTGCGGGTCGATCGTTCCCTTGGAAGGGGCAAGGGTGTCATCGAGGTCGAAGGCGATGAGAGAGGGCGATGTCATGATGCCTCCACTGTAGGTGTTCGCGGCCGGGAGGACGGTGTGGCGGCGAGCAGCGTGCAGAATATCGCGAGGACGACGCCGATGCTCGCCCCGGTGGCGTTGGCCAGCACGTCGCTCACGGTCGCGGCGCGGTGGGGGAGGGCCAGGTACTGCGCCGTCTCGATCCCCAGCGAAAGGGCCGGACCCACGAGCAGTGATAGCATCCACGCGCGCCGGGGCACGAGCAGGAACGCGAGCACCCCGACCGGGATGAAGACGGCGACGTTCGCCAGAACCTCGAGTCGCGTGAAGTCCAGGCTCGTCCAGCCGAGCCGCTGAATCGCGCGAAGGAGGAGGTCGAGCAGGTTGGGCATCGTCTGCTCCACGCGCGCGGGCGTGAGCGTGAGGAGGGCGACGCCGAGGAGGAAGGGGAGCCCGAGGGCGACGGCCCACACGCGCGTCGAACGCCGCGGCGGTGGCAGGAGCCTCCCCATGCGTTCCCCTCTCGCACGACATCCCGATACAGAGAAGGCCGCCCCTGCGGGCGGCCTTCTCGTGTCACTGGTCGGGGTGACAGGATTTGAACCTGCGACCTCTTCGTCCCGAACGAAGCGCGCTACCAAGCTGCGCCACACCCCGTTTTGCAACCCTCCGAGTCTACAGCGAAATGCCTCCAGCACCGAATCGAGCACTCCACCCGCGTGGCGGAACCGTTCGCGGGGTCAAGCGTGGGGGGTCAGCGTGAGCAGTGTCGCCTCGGGGCGGCACGCGAAGCGGACGGGCGCGTAGATGGAGTGCCCGCAGCCTGCGCTGACGTTCAGAGGCACCGAACGGTCGCCATGCGTCCAGGTACTGAGTCCCTTGGCCTGCTTCAGGGGGATGTCGCAGTTGGCCACGATGGCGCCGAAACCGGGGAGACAGACCTGTCCGCCGTGAGTGTGGCCGCCGAGGATGGCGTCCGCGCCGAGGTCGACGAAGCCGTTGAGCACGCGTTGATACGGCGCATGCGTGACGCCGAGCACGGGAGTGGCGTCCGACCGCGACCCGAGTTGTTCGAGCGCCGCGGGCAGCACGTCGAGGCGCTCCCAGTCGCGATGGGCGTCGTCGACGCCGAACAGGTCGACCGCCTCGCCGCGCACCGTGAGTCGCGTCGCGGTGTTGTTCAGGTCGGCCCAGCCCAGCTCGTCCGTGAAGTAGCGGTCCATCGCGGCGGTGTCGAGCAGAGTGGGCTCGCGGTGCTTCTGCGATGGTCCGGCGAAATACCGCAGCGGATTCCGGGGGGAGGGGCCGTTGACGTCGTTGGAGCCGTGCACGAACACCCCGGGAACTCCGGCGAAGGGGGCGAACGCTCGGCGGATGCCCTGCAAGCCCTCCTCGTGCCCGAGGTTGTCGCCCGTGTTGACGATGAGGTCGGGCTTCAGATCGGTCAGGGACGCGAGCCAGTCCTGCTTCCGGTGCTGCCAGGGCGCCATATGCGCGTCAGAGAGGTGCAGGATGCGCAGCGGCGCCGCGCCCGCCGGAAGTGCCTCCGCCGAGACCTCCCGCACCGTGAACAGGTACCGCTCGATGCCGATGCCCCAGATCGCGGTGGCTGCACCGACGGCCCCCACCGCGCCGAGCGCGATGAGGGCCGGGTGCGCCGCGCGGGACGTGCCTACTTGCACGACACTCGGATCGGCGTGGCCTTCGTCGCCGCAGAGTTCGCGGCCGGGGTCGTCGCCGTCACCGTCGCGTCTTCCGCGTTACAGGAGCCTTCTCGTTCGACCGTCGTGAAGCCGGCGGCGACGAGCGCGGCGTTGGCCTCGGTCGGACTCTGCCCTGTCACATCGGGAACGGTCGCGCCGTTGCCGTTGCTGGGCGAGATCGTGATGGTGGCCCCGGCAGCGGCCTGACCGGACGGGCTCTGTTCGACGACGATGTTCGTCGCCTTGTCGCTGTCCACCGGATCGCCCACGGAAACCTGGAAACCGGCGCGCTCGAGGGTCGCAGTCGCTTCCTCGACGGTCTGCCCGACGACATCCGGCACGTCGACACGGATCTGTCGGATAAGGTTGCCGTCCGGCTCCGGGAACCGATCGCCACCGTAGGCCTGGTTCGCGGCGTGCTGCGCGGCGCGGGCCAGCGGGTACCGCACCTCGTTGAGGAGGTGGCTGCCGGTCCAGACGTTGAACACGTTGTCGTGGTTGCCGTTCGAGCGGCCGGCCCAGACCGCGGTCGCGACCTTGGTGCTGGACTCGATCATCATGGTCGACCACAGGTCGTGCGTACCGGTCTTGCCGATCAGCGGGGTGCCGTCGAAGGGGTTGGCTCGCGCGCCGGTGCCACCGCCGGCCATGACGCCCTGCAGTGCATAGGCCGCGGTCGCCGCGACCTCCTTCGAGAGCACGCCCTCGGTGCAGGAGGCCTTGGGGAGCGGACGCTCCTTGCCTTCGGCGTCGATCACCTTGTCGATCGCGCGCGGTGTGCAGTACGTGCCGCCGCTGGCGACCGTCGCGTAGGCATTGGCCATCGCGATGGGGGAGATGTTCTTCGGTCCGAGGACGTCGTAGGGGACGTTCTCCTCCGTGACCTTCTCGCCGCTGGCCAGGGTGACGCCCATCTTGTCGGCGACCTTGTTGATGTCGCAGACGTCGAGCTTGGCGGCCATCGCGAAGAACCCGCTGTTGAGGGACTGCGCCGTGAAGGCCATCGGCGTCCCCGTGAATCCGCGAACGCGGTTGAAGTTGCCGATCTTCGCCGTGTCGGTCGTCTGCGGGCTGCCGCAGACCGGGATCTGCAGGTTGGTCTGCACCGCACCGTTCAAGGACTCCCGCACGGAGTGGCCCTTCTCGAGCCAGTCGATGAGGGTGAAGAGCTTGTAGGTCGAGCCCACCTGGAAGCCGCCGGAGTTGCCGTACTTCTGGTCGCCGGCGAAGACGAGCGATGAGTACTGCTGGTCGCTGGTCGGAGTCTCCGAGAACTTCGTGTTCTGCGTGATCGAGAGGATGCGACCCGTGCCGACCTCGATCGAGACGCCGGCAGCACCGAAGTACTTGTTGTCGAAGTTCGCCGGGACGACGTTGGCCATCTCCTCGGCTGCCGGGTCCTGCACGCGGAAGTCGAGGGTGGTGTAGATCTTCAGACCACCGCGGCGCAGCAGGTCGCGACGCTCTTGGATGTCCGCACCGAACGCCTCGTCGTTCTCGACGATCGACTTCACGTACTGGCAGAAGTAGGCGTTGCGTCCGGCGGCGGCACAGCCCTGGGTCGGGACCTTGATGGCGGGAGTGATCGCGGCGGCCTTTGCCTCGTCGTGCTGCGCCTGGGTGATCTTGCCGTCCGTGAGCATACGGCCGAGAACGTAGTCGCGGCGGTCCTTGGCGTCCTTGTACCCGTCCTCAGCGGAGTTGTGCGCGACGCCGTCGTCGGTCGTGTAGGTGCCGCCGGGCTTGTCGATGCGGTACGTGTTCGGGTTCTGCACGATGCCGGCGAGCGTCGCCGCCTGGCCGACGGTGAGCTTCGCGGCGGTCGTGGAGAAGTAGTACCGCGCGGCGGCCTCGATGCCGTAGACCGTGCCGCCGAAGTTCGCGATGTTGAGGTATCCGAGGAGGATGTCGTTCTTCGAGTAGTCCTTCTCGATCTGGATGGCGTAGCGCATCTCCTGGAGCTTGCGCTCGATGCCGTCGACGCCGGAGGCGTTGGTGGCGTCCTGCCAGCACTGCTGCAGCTCGTCCGCGTAGGTCTCGGAGGCCGTGTTGACGTTCTGTTCGCACTGCTGGATGCGGACGTTCTTCACGAACTGCTGGCTGATCGTCGAAGCGCCGCGGCTGGACGTGCCCCGCACGTTGTCGACGAGGGCCTTCACGGTCGCGCCGAGGTTGACGCCGCCGTGGGTGTAGAAGTTCTTGTCCTCACTGGAGAGGATCGCGTCGTAGAGGACGGGGGCGACCTGCTCGTAGGTGACCGGGACCCGGTTCTGCTCGTAGAACGACGCCAGCACGACCGGCTTGCCCTCGGGGTTGGTCGCGTAGATGGTCGACTGCTCCATCGGGGTGTCGACCTTGAGGACCTCGGGCAGCTCATCGAAGATGGTCAGCGCCGTGGAGCCGGCGACGCCGGTCATCGCGAGGACGGGGGTGACGCTGGCGGTGACCAGCAGACCGGCGATGGCGCTCAATCCGACGAGCCCGACGAGACCGCCGAGCACGCCCTTCACCGTGCGGTTCTTTTGGGGCATACGCTTGATCGTAGGGGAGTTCCCTGAATACCCGCTTTGACGAGCGCGGCCCGGTCTGCCCTGGACGCGCCCTGATCGACAGGAGTGCCATGACCACGTGGGAGTACCTCACCACGCCGCTGCTGATCCACAACACCGCGGCCATCCTCAACAACTGGGGCAAGCAGGGCTGGGAGCTCGTGCAGGTGGTGCAGGGCCCCGAAGGCGGTCTGGTCGCCTACTTCAAGCGCCCGGTGACCACGGACGGCTCGGCCAACGCCGGGCTCGCCGCCGCCGCCGAGGCCTCCCGCCAGTTCGAAGGGGGCCAGGCATGAGCGTCGCCGCCCGACTCTCCGAGCTCGGCATCGAGCTGCCCGCCGTCGCCGCCCCGGTCGCCGCCTACGTGCCGGCCGTCGTGCACGGTGGCCTCGTCTACACGTCTGGCCAGCTCCCGTTCGTCGACGGCGCCCTCCCGGCGACCGGCAAGGTCGGTGCGGAGGTCTCTGCGGAGGACGCCAAGGCGTTCGCCCGGACCTGCGCCCTGAACGCGCTCGCTGCGGCTGCCGATGTCGCAGGCGGTGTCGATCGGATCGCCGGTGTGGTCCGCGTCGGCGGGTTCGTCGGCTCGGCGGAGGGCTTCACAGGACAGCCCGCCGTCATCAACGGCGCGAGCGAGGTGCTCGGCGAGATCTTCGGCGAGGAGGGCCGGCACGCCCGCGCCGCGGTCGGCGTCGCGGAGCTCCCGCTCGGCAGCCCCGTCGAGGTCGAGGTCACCTTCCGCCTCGCATAGTTCCCGTGCCCCGGCTCGCCGAGACCCCGGGTACGCGCCGAGACCCCCTGTTGCAGACGCCTGCAGCAGGGGGTCTCGACGTGAACCCGGGGTCTCGCGTTACTTGACCTGGGCGGAGATGATGCTCATCACGGCGGTGTCGGCGAGCGTCGTCGTGTCGCCGACCTCGCGACCCTCCGCCACGTCGCGGAGCAGACGCCGCATGATCTTGCCGGAACGGGTCTTCGGCAGCTCGCCGACGATGTAGACGTCGCGCGGACGGGCGATCGCGCCGATCTGCTCGCCCACCCAGAGCCGCAGCTGCTGGGCGAGTCCCGCCGGGTCGTGCGCCGAGAGGTAGCTCTCCTTGATGATCACGAACGCGACGACCGCCTGACCCGTGGTCTCGTCCGAGGCGCCGACGACGGCGGCTTCCGCCGTGGCCTCGTGCGCGACGAGGGAGGACTCGATCTCCGCGGTCGACAGCCGGTGGCCGGAGACGTTCATGACGTCGTCGACCCGGCCGAGCAGCCAGAGGTCGCCGTCCTCGTCGAGGCGGGCCCCGTCGCCGGCGAAGTAGTAGCCCTGCTTCTCGAACTTCTCCCAGTACGTCTCGCGGAAACGCTCCGGGTCGCCCCAGATGCCACGCAGCATGCTCGGCCAGGGTTCGGTGATCACGAGGAGGCCGCCGTTGCCGTTGCCGACCTCGACGCCCTGTTCATCGACCACATCGATCGAGATACCGGGCAGGGGCACCTGCGCCGAGCCGGGCTTCGTGGCGGTGATCCCGGGGAGCGCCGACACCATGATCGCGCCGGTCTCGGTCTGCCACCACGTGTCGACGATCGGCGTCGAGCCGGCGCCGATGACCTCGCGGTACCACATCCAGGCCTCAGGGTTGATGGGCTCGCCCACCGAGCCGAGCACGCGCAGCGAGGACAGGTCGAACTTCTGCGGGACGCTGCGACCGATCTTCATGAACGAGCGGATCGCGGTCGGGGCCGTGTAGAAGATCGAGACCTTGTACTTCTCGATGAGTTCCCACCAGCGGCCGGGGTGCGGAGTGTCCGGCGTGCCCTCGTACAGCACCTGGGTGGCGCCGTTCGCCAGCGGTCCGTAGGTGACGTAGCTGTGTCCGGTGATCCAGCCGATGTCGGCGGTGCACCAGTAGACGTCGGTCTCCGGCTTCAGGTCGAAGACGTTCTTGTGCGAGTACGCCGCCTGGGTGAGGTAGCCGCCGGAGGTGTGCAGGATGCCCTTCGGCTTCCCCGTCGTGCCCGAGGTGTACAGGATGAAGAGGGGGTTCTCGGCGGGGAACGCCTGGGCGGTGTGGTCGGAGGAGGCGGCGGGGACGACGTCGTGCCACCACAGGTCACGGCCCTCGGTCCACTCCACCTCGTTCTCGCCGCGCTTGACGACGAGCACGTGCTCGACGGTCTGCTGCTCGCCCTCGCCGCGGTCGGCCAGTGCCTGGTCGACGGCCGGCTTCAGGGGGGAGACGCGGCCCTTGCGGTACCCGCCGTCCGCCGTGATCACGAGCTTGGCGCCGGCGTCGTCGATCCGGGAGCGGAGGCTGTCCGCGCTGAAACCACCGAAGACGACCGAGTGGATGGCGCCGACGCGCGCCACGGCGAGCATCGCGGCGATCGCCTCGGGGATCATCGGCAGGTAGATCGCGACGCGGTCGCCCTGACCGATGCCGAGCTCGTCGAGCACGTTCGCGACGCGCTTGACCTCGTCCGTCAGCTCGGCATAGGTGATGCGGCGGCTGTCGCCGGGCTCACCCTCCCAGAAGAGTGCGACGCGGTCGCCGTTGCCGGCCTCGACGTGCCGGTCGAGGCAGTTGTACGCCACGTTGAGCTCTCCGTCGTCGAACCACTTGGCGAAGGGCGGATTGCTCCAGTCGAGGACCTGCGTGAAGGGCTTGTGCCAGTGGACGAGCTCGCGCGACTGGTCGGCCCAGAAGCCCTCGCGGTCCGCGGCGGCGCGCTCGTAGAGCTCCTGCGAGGCGACGGATTGGGCGGCGAACTCCTCCGACGGCGCGAAGCGCCGGGTCTCGTCGAGAAGGTGATCGATCTGACTGCTCATCGGCAGGCGCTCCTTTGCGGCGTTCGGGTCGTGCAGGCATGGCCGCAGGGGGAGTGCGACCAGGTCAGGGTGAATCTATCCCCGCCCCTGACCCTCGAATACTGCCGAAAGTCGGTAGTCGAGTGGGTTTTGTCAGGACGGTCGCCTTGCGTACACTCGACGACAGCCGAAATCTCATTCCGGCCTTGGCGTGCCCGATTCCCCCGATCGAGAGCCGCCGTGGGCGGCATCTCATTCCCCCCGTGAGGTGCCGCCCTTTCTCATGGGAGCGCTCCCGCCTCCTCGTCCGCCGCGGTCGGCTCCTGCACCGCCGCGGGTGGCGTCTGGTTGTGCACAGGGTCCGACGGAACATGTGCCCCGCGCGGGCGACGCGCACAGCCGCGGCCTACCTTCGCCGTATGCCTGATCGATTCGTCATCCGCCCTCGCCCTTCCGGGAGTCGTGCCGCATCGCGCGCTCCGCAGGAGGCGCTCCGGAGTGAGCCGGCGTTCGCCCCGCTCGTGCCGTTCATCGACGACGAGGTGACGGACGTGTTCCTGAACGGCGCGGACGCGCTGTTCGTGGATAGAGGGAGCGGGGCGGAACGCGTGCCGGACTGGCGGGCCACGGAACGCGAGGTCCGCGAACTCGCCGTGGCGCTCGTCGCGATCGGAGGGCGACACCTCGACGATCAGACGCCGTGCGTCGATGTGCGGCTCGGCTCCGGCGTCAGGGTGCACGCCGCCTTGGCTCCGGTGTCGGCATTGGGCACAGCCGTGTCGATCCGCGTCCCTCGCGTACACGCGGCCGACCTCGATGCGCTCGCGGCGCGCGGGGCCTTCGATGCGCGGCAGAGGCGCTGGCTCGGCGCGCTCGTCCGCGACCGGGCGAACCTCCTGCTCACCGGGGGAACGGGCTCCGGCAAGACGACGCTGCTGTCGGCTCTGCTGTCGGAGGTCGCGCCCGATGAGCGCATCGTCACCATCGAAGACGTCGCGGAGCTGAGGCCCCGGCACCCGCACCATGTGGCTCTGGAGGCTCGCCAGGCCAATCTCGAAGGCGCCGGGGAGATCGATCTGGCGCGATTGGTGCGGGAGTCCCTGCGCATGCGGCCCGACCGTCTGGTGGTGGGCGAGTGCCGAGGGGAGGAGGTGCGCGAGCTGCTCACCGCGCTCAACACCGGGCACGACGGCGGTGCGGGCACCCTGCACGCCAGCGGTCTGGCGGACGTGCCCGCGCGCTTGGAGGCTCTGGGCGCGCTCGCCGGCATGGATGCGGTGGCCCTCGCGCGTCAGGCGGTGAGCGCCTTCACCATCGTGCTGCACCTGGAGCGCACTCCGGCCGGGGCGCGACGCATCGCGAAGGCCGGTCGTCTCGTGCTCGCAGGCGACCGTCTGGCGATCGAGGAGGTCGAACCGTGGTGACGCTCCGTGTGCCGCGTCCGGCGTCGGCGGCCGGTCCGCATGTCGCCGATTCCGTCCAGACGCTCGCGGTGCTCCTGCAGGCCGGGGCGATCCCCCTCGTCGCCTGGCGGCATCTCGCGGGCACAGGAGACCCGTCCGCGACGGCGGTGCTGGAACGAACGGATGAGGGGGTGCCCCTGGTCGCGGCGATCGAGGCGCAGGGTGGCATGTGGACGGAGCTGGCGGCGGCGTGGGAGGTCGCCACGACGGTGGGAGCGCCGCTGGCCGACGTGCTCCGCACCATCGCCGAGGCGCTGCGCGATGCCGCGTCGGCGGCGGACGACGTCCGGGTGGCCCTGGCCGAGCCGGCGGGCACGGCGCGACTGCTGCTCTGGATGCCGCTGGCCGGCCTGCTGCTCGGCGTGGCGCTGGGCTTCGACACCCTGGGCGCGATCATCGGTAACCCCCTCGGGGGTGCGTGCGTCGTCGCCGGCCTCCTGCTGGTCGTGATCGCCCGACTGTGGACGAGACGACTACTGCGCCGTGCGCGTCCCGAGTCGGGGACGCCGGGCATGACGGCGGAGCTCGTCGCGGTCGCGCTCACGGGTGGTGCACCGATCGACCGCGCCGTCGCGCTCGTCACCGAGACCGGAGTCGTCGATCCCGCCGAGCGCGACCGCGTCGGCCAGGTGCTCGAGCTCTCCCGTGCAGCCGGCGTCCCCGCCGTGGAGCTGCTGCGCGCGGCGGCGGCACAGGACCGGCATCGTGCGAGGGTCCAGGGGCGTCTTCGTGCCGCGCGCCTCTCCACGCGGCTGCTGCTTCCGCTCGGCGTCTGCACGCTGCCTGCGTTCCTCCTGCTCGGTGTGGCGCCCCTCCTGCTCAGTGTGCTCGCCTCCACGCCCCTGCCGACTTGACCCTTCCGTGATCACCCAAAGAAAAGAGGTATGAAGATGAACGACACCCTGCCCACCCTGGACCGGCGCCGCGCCCGGGCTCTCTTCGGAGACGACACCGGCGCAGCGACCGCTGAGTACGCCATCACCACCATGGCCGCGGTCGCCTTCGCCGGTCTGCTCGTGGCGATCATGCGCTCGGACGAGGTGCGGGGAATCCTCACCGGCCTCGTCCGTCGAGCTCTGACCGTCTCATGACGGGCGGCGTACCCGATGCCGATGCGACCCCGGCACACCGGCGGTGACGGGGTGACCGTGGCGCCGTCGCGGCGGAGCTCGCCCTGGCGCTGCCGGCCATCGTGCTGGTGCTGCTGCTCGGGGCGGGTGCTCTCGTGGCGGCGTCGAGGCAGGTTGCGCTGCAGGATGCGGCCGCCGACGCCGCACGGCTGCTCGGCCGCGGCGAGGACCCGGCGGCGGCAGCCCGGGTCGTCCACGAGGCGATCCCGGGCGCCGGTGCCGCGTTCGCCCCTGCGGGCGACCTCGTGTGCGCCACGACGACGCTCCGGGTCTCCTTCGGAGCGGTCATCAGCGTTCCGCTGCGCGCCTCGAGCTGTGCGCTGGACGGGGGCCGATGATGGCGGGCTCGGCGCTGGCGGCCGCGCTCCTCGTGGTGAGCGCCACGCTGTCCGTCGGTCTTGCGGCGGTGGGCGGTGCGGCGGTCACAGCACAGCGTGCGGCGGGCGCCGCCGACGCCGCCGCGCTCGCCGCCGCGGATGCCGCGAGCGGCGCGGTGCCGACGGCCGACGAGCCTTGTGCGCTGGCCGCCAGGGTCGCCGCGGCGGGCGGGGCGGCCCTGATGAGCTGTTCGCTGGAAGGGTATGTGGCGACCGTGTCCGTTGAGGCGGCGTACGCTGGACTCGCTGCCGTCTCCCGCGCTCGTGCCGGGCCACCCGAGGAACCATGACGGCGGCTCTACCCCTCGCCCGCTGTGAACGACCCCTGATAGCGGTGTGTATGGTGTGCTTCGAAGAAAGGACGCCCCTTGGCTGAAGGCAAGAAGCTCGTCATCGTCGAGTCCCCGACGAAGATGCGGTCTATTCAGGGATACCTCGGCGACGGCTACGAGGTGCTCAGCTCCGTCGGGCACATCCGCGATCTCGCCGACAAGAAGGACATCCCGGCCGAGGACAAGAAGGCGTACGGCAAGTACTCCATCGACATCGACAACGGTTTCGACCCCTACTACGTGGTCTCGGACCGCAAGACCAAGACGGTCGCCGAGCTCAAGCGCGCGCTCAAGCACGCCGATGAGGTCCTGCTCGCCACTGATGAGGACCGCGAGGGCGAGGCGATCGCCTGGCACCTGCTGGAGACGCTCAAGCCCAAGGTGCCGGTCAAGCGCATGGTCTTCCATGAGATCACCAAGGACGCGATCCAGGCCGCCGTCGGCAACACCCGTGAACTCGACCACGCCCTCGTCGACGCGCAGGAGACCCGGCGCATCCTCGACCGCCTCTACGGGTGGGATGTCTCGCCCGTGCTCTGGTACAAGGTCAAGACCGGGATCTCGGCCGGCCGGGTGCAGTCCGCCGCGACCCGCCTGATCGTCGACCGCGAGCGTGAGCGCATGGCGTTCGTCTCTGCGGAGTACTGGGACGTCGATGCCGACGCGGCCGCGACCGGCACGTCCTTCCGCATCCGCCTGGTGCGCGTGGACGGCGGCCAGCTCGCCCGAGGCTCCGACTTCGACGACACCGGGAAGCTCAAGAAGGCGGTCGTGGTCCTCGACGAGGCGAAGGCGGCAGCCCTTGCGCGCGCCGTCGACGCCGCGGGGGCGGGAACCGTCACCAAGGTCGAGGCCAAGCCGGGAACCCGCAGCCCCTACGCGCCCTTCACGACCTCCACCATGCAGCAGGAGGCGGGCCGCAAACTCTCGATGAGCGCGAAGCAGGCGATGAGCGTCGCCCAGCGCCTCTACGAGAAGGGGTACATCACCTATATGCGTACCGACTCCACGGCGCTGAGCACCCAGGCGGTGCAGGCGGCCCGGAGTCAGGCCGTGGCTCTCTACGGCGACAACGCGGTGCCCCTCAAGCCGCGCGTCTACAAGTCGAAGAGCAAGAACGCGCAGGAGGCGCACGAGGCGATCCGCCCCTCGGGGGAGAACTTCCGCACGCCGTCCTCGCTGTCCGGCGAGCTCGACCGCGAGGAGCAGCGGCTGTACGACCTGATCTGGAAGCGCACCGTCGCGAGCCAGATGTCGGACGCCAAGTACGAGACGACGACCGTCACCATCGCGGTCGAGGCGGACGGCCAGACGGCGGAGTTCACCGCCTCCGGCACGGTGTACACGTTCAAGGGCTTCCTCGAGGCCTACGAAGAGGGCCGCGACGAGAAGCGCAGCGATGCCGACGCCGCGGAGAACCAGTCCCTTCCCGCAGTCTCCGTCGGCGATGAGCTGGCGGTGTCCGCCGCGGAGGCGAAGGGGCACCGCACCACGCCGAAGCCGCGCTACACCGAGGCCTCGCTGGTGAAGGTGCTCGAGGAGAAGGGCATCGGCCGTCCGTCTACCTTCGCCACGATCCCGGAGACCATCCTCGATCGCGGGTATGCGGTCAAGCGCGGACAGGCCCTCGTGCCGACGTGGCTCGCGTTCAGCGTGGTGCGTCTGCTCGAAGAGCACTTCGCCGAGCTCGTCGACTACGACTTCACCGCGGCGCTCGAGGACGACCTCGACACCATCGCACGCGGCGAGCAGAACCGCGTGGAATGGCTGAAGTCGTTCTACTTCGGCTCCGACTCGCACGTGGGTCTTCGCCAGGTCGTCGACAACCTCGGGGAGATCGACGCCCGGGCGCTGAACTCGACGCGGATCACCGACACCGCGACCCTCCGGTTCGGCAAGTACGGCCCCTACCTCGAGGTGACGGACCCGAAGGATCCGGAGGCCAAGCCGCGGATCGTCAACGTCCCCGAAGATCTCGCGCCTGACGAGCTCACGGCGGAGAAGGCCCAGGAGCTGATCGATGCGCCGGTCGCCGGCGACCGCGTCCTCGGGGTGAACCCGGAGAACGGCAAGGTCGTCGTCGTCAAGGACGGACGCTTCGGTCCCTACGTGCAGGAGAACGATCCGGTCTCCGACGATGCCGCCGTCGACGAGGCCACGGGTGAGGTCGTCGACCTTCGGCAGGCTCAGGCACCCAGCGCGAAGGGGAAGCGCGGCGCGAAGAAGGAAGCGGCGCCCAAGCCCCGCACCGCCTCGCTGTTCCGCTCGATGTCGGTGGACACGATCGATCTCGACACCGCGCTGCAGCTGCTGAGCCTGCCGCGCGTGGTCGGCGTCGACCCGGAGACGGGGGACGAGATCACCGCGCAGAACGGCCGCTTCGGTCCCTACCTGAAGAAGGGCGCCGACTCCCGGTCGCTGGAGAGCGAGTCGCAGATCTTCGACGTCACGCTGGAACAGGCGCTGGAGATCTACCAGCAGCCCAAGTACGGCGCCCGGCGGGCGTCGAGCGCGCTGGCCGAGTTCGAGGCCGACCCGGTGAGCGGTAAGCCCATCCGCGTGCGCGACGGCCGCTTCGGACCGTACGTCACCGACGGCGAGACGAACGTCACCATCCCGCGCGGACAGACCCCGGACGACATCACGTTCGAGATCGCCGTGCAGATGCTCGCGGACAAGCGCGCGAAGGGTCCCGCGCCCAAGCGCGGAGCGGCGAAGAAGGCTCCGGCCAAGAAGGCCCCCGCCAAGAAGGCGCCGGCGAAGAAGGCCCCGGCGAAGGCCTCCACCGCGAAGAAGTCCACGGCGGCGAAGACGTCGACCACCTCGGCGGCCCGCTCGGCGGCGGCCAAGAAGGCGGCGGCGACCCGGGCCGCGAACGCGGCGGCGAAGGCCGCAGAGAAGGCGGACTCGTGACCGCAGGCCCGGGCCTCTGGATCACGCTGGAAGGCGGGGACGGGTCCGGGAAGACCACCCAGTCGAACCTCCTGGCCACGTGGCTGGAGCAGAGCGGTCGGACGGTCGTGCGCACCCGGGAGCCGGGTGGTTCCGAGGTCGGGCAGCTCATCCGCGACATCGTGCTCCACCATCGCGGCGACATCGCCCCGCGTGCGGAGGCGCTGCTCTACGCCGCTGACCGTGCACACCACGTCGCCACGGTCGTCCGACCCGCGCTCGCTCGCGGCGAGATCGTGCTGCAGGACCGCTACCTCGACTCCTCGGTGGCATATCAAGGCGCCGGACGCGTCCTCGACGCCACGGAGATCCGTGATCTGTCGCTGTGGGCCGCGGAAGGGGCTCTTCCGGACCTCACCGTGCTCCTCGATCTCGATCCGGCCACGGCGCGCACGCGCCTCGACTCGGCCGACAAGCCGTTCGACCGGCTGGAGGCCGAGAAGGAGGCCTTCCACGCCCGTGTGCGCGACGCCTATCTCGAACTGGCCCGCGCGGAGCCCGCTCGGTTCCTCGTGATCGACGCTGCGGCGTCGCCCGAACACATCGCTGATCGCATCCGCGCCCGCGTCTCCGCACTGTTCGACTGATCCTCCACAGAGAAGGCCCCGTCCGACGGGATGCCCGGTCCACCGGCGGGTGGTGGGAGCGTCGGCGGTCGCGATTAGGCTGAGTGCATGCCCTCGACCCTCGCCCCGCCTTTTCCCTGGGCCGACGTCTGGGGGCAGGAGGCCGCCGTCGAGACGCTGCGCGCCGCCGCGTCCGATCCCGCCGCGCTCTCGCACGCCTGGCTGATCACGGGCCCTCCGGGCTCCGGACGCTCGACCCTCGCCTACGCCTTCGCCGCCGCGCTCATCGCCGAGGGGCCGGACGACGAGGCCACGATGCGGCAGGTCCTCGCCGGTACCCACCCCGACGTGACCGCGCTCCGCACCGACAAGGTGATCATCACCATCGCCGAAGCGCGCGCCCTCGTCGAGCGCTCCTACTTCGCCCCGTCCGCCGGCCGCTATCGGGTCATCGTCGTCGAAGATGCCGACCGGATGGTGGAGCGCACCTCGAACGTGCTGCTCAAGGCGCTGGAGGAGCCGCCGGAGCAGACCGTCTGGATCCTCTGTGCGCCCAGCGAGGCCGACCTCCTCCCCACGATCCGGTCGCGCGTGCGGTCGCTCCGGCTTCGCGAACCCGACGTGGCGGACGTGTCCCGCCTCATCAGTCTCCGCACGGGAGTGGACGAGGCGGTCGCCGAGCAGGCCGCCCGACACGCGCAGCGTCACATCGGCATGGCCCAGCGTCTCGCCACCGACGATTCCGCACGTCGCCGCCGCGACGAGACACTCCGCGCCGTGATCGGGGTGCGCGGAGTCAACGACGCCGTCGAGGTCGCCGGCCGCATCATCCAGGCGGCGACGGAGGACGCCAAGGCGCTCACCGCCGAGCGGGACGCAGCGGAACGTGCCGCTCTCCTGCGCACCGTCGGGGTCGCCGAGGGGCAGGCGGTGCCTCCGGCGCTGCGAGCCCAGGTGTCCGCGCTGGAGGACGACCAGAAGAAGCGGGCGACACGGAGTCTGCGGGACGGCATCGACCGGGTCCTCACCGACCTGCAGTCGCTCTTCCGCGACGTCGTGATGCTGCAGTACGGTCGCGGCGACGACCTCATCAACCGCGAACTGCGCCCCGAGCTGGCCGGCCTCGCCGGCGCCTGGAGCGTGGAGCGTACGCTCGTCGTGCTCGACCACCTGGCCGAGACCCGTGAGGCGCTGGAGCGCAACGTCGCCCCGCTGCTCGCACTCGAGAGTTTGCTCGTGACCGTCACGAGCGGGAGGAAACCGTGAAGACTCGATCCCTTTCCCGCCTCCGTCGCACCGCGGCCATCGTCGCCGGCCTGGCTGCCGCCTCGGTCGCGCTCTCCGGATGCCTCTACGCCATGATCCCGGAGCAGTCCTCGAAGCCGGCCGTGGAGAAGACCCCGGACACCGAGGGTGTCGCGGAAGATCTGCTGCCGTTCTACTCCCAGGGGCTGGACTGGACCGACTGCGGTCCAGGCTTCGACTGCACGACCGTCACCGCGCCGCTCGACTGGGAAGACCCCGGAGCGGGAGAGATCGAGCTCGCCGTCGTGCGGCATCGCGCCGAGGGCGAGGCGATCGGCTCGCTGCTCACGAACCCCGGTGGCCCCGGTTCCAGCGGCGTCGACCTCATCCAGAGCAGCCTCGACTACGCGGTGGGTCCGGCGCTCATCGAGAACTACGACGTCATCGGCTTCGACCCGCGCGGGGTCGGCGCCTCCACCGCCGTCACCTGCTACGACGCGAAGGAGATGGACGAGTATCTCTACGGCATCCCTTCGGCGTCGCGGGGCACCCCGGAGTGGGAGGCCGAGCTGCTCGACTCAGCCCGCGCCTTCGGCGAGGCGTGCGACGCCAACAGCGGGGGCATCCTCCCGTACATCACGACGGTGAACGCCGCCCGCGACATGGACCTCCTCCGTGCCGTCCTGGGCGACAAGGAGCTCAACTACCTCGGGTACTCGTACGGCACGTTCCTGGGCGCGACCTACGCCAAGCTCTACCCGGAGAAGGCCGGGCGGCTCGTGCTCGACGGGGCGATCGATCCCTCCGTCCCCGGCCTCGAGGTCGGTGCCACGCAGGCACTCGGCTTCGAGTCGGCGCTGCGGGCGTACATGCAGAACTGCCTCGACTCCGGCTCGTGCCCCTTCAACGGCACGGTCGATGAGGCGATGGCCGATCTCGGCGCGCTCCTGGCGAGCGCGGACCGCACGCCGTTGAAGAACGGGGACGGCCGCCTCATGGGCGCCGACGCCCTGATGACGGCGATCATCGCGGCGCTGTACTCGGAGGACAGCTGGGAGATCCTCACCCAGGCCCTGGACGAGGCGCTACAGGGCGACCCGTCGACGGCCTTCCGCCTCGCCGACTTCTACAACGGTCGGGAGAACGGCACCTACATCGACAACTCGACCGAGGCGTTCCGCGCGTACAACTGCATGGACTACCCGGTCGAGGACGACCCTGCCGCCGAGGCGGCCACCGAGAAGAAGATCGCGGAGGGGGCGCCGACCATCGCCCCGTACTGGTCCGGACCGGACCCGTGTGAGGTGTGGCCGTATCCGCCCACCGGGACCCGCGAGAAGATCACCGCGGAAGGCGCGGGGCCCATCGTCGTCGTCGGCACGACCAACGATCCCGCGACCCCGTACGAGTGGTCGGAGTCGCTCGCCGATCAGCTCTCCGAGGGCGTCCTCATCACCCGCGTGGGCGAGGGCCACACCGGTTACAACAAGGGCAACGTCTGCGTGGACGAGGCGGTGGAGGCCTTCCTCCTCGAAGGCGTGGTGCCGGAAGACGGCCTGCGCTGCGAGTGATCGCGCCTCGATTCGCGAGTGAGCGCGAGACAGGGTAATATCGGTGATCGCGCCGCTCACGCGTCGCACGCCGCTTTAGCTCAGTCGGCAGAGCATTTCACTCGTAATGAAAAGGTCGTCAGTTCGATTCTGACAAGCGGCTCAGGAAAACCCCCGGAACCCTCGTGGTCCCGGGGGTTTCCTCGTCTCCGGGCCCGGCCGCGGGGCGTACTCTCGGAGCATGAGCAGAGCGCTTCTCATCGTCGACGTGCAGAACGACTTCACCGAGGGTGGTGCCCTCGCGGTTCCGGGCGGTGACGCGGTGGCCTCCGCCGTCTCCGCCTACCTCGCGTCCCACGCCGACGACTACGAGGTGATCGTGGCCTCCCGGGACTGGCACGATGCCGACGGCGACAACGGCGGCCACTTCTCCACGACCCCGGACTACACCGACTCCTGGCCCGTGCATTGCGTCGCCGGCATGGCCGGAGCCGAGTATGATCCGTTGCTCGTGACCGACCGTGTCACCCACCACGTGCGCAAGGGCCAGGGCCGCCCGGCCTACTCGATGTTCGAGGGGGTGACCGACGACGGTGCGACGGTCGCCGCGGTGCTGAGTGCGGCCGGCGTCGTGACGGCCGATGTCGTCGGCATCGCCACGGACCACTGCGTCCGGGCTTCTGCGCTCGACGCGATCGCCCACGGCGTCCACGTCCGTGTGCTCACCGACCTGATCGCCGGGGTCGCCCCCGAACCCAGTGCCGCTGCTCTCGCCGAGCTTGCACACGCCGGTGCCGAACTGCTGGAGAGCGCGGAGACGTGAGTCGCAGCGTCCTCCTCCTCCGCGCGGTCAACGTCAGCGGACGCAACAGTGTGCCGATGATGCGGCTGCGCGAGCTGCTCGCCGCTGAGACCGACCTGGGGGACGTCTCCACCTACATCGCGAGCGGCAACATCCTCTGCGCGACGCCGCGAGAACCCGCGGCGGCCTGCGCGACGGTCCGGGCGCTCATCGCGGCGGAGTTCGGTGTCGACACACCGGTCATCCATCGCACGCACGCCGAGCTCGCCGAGTCCGAAGCGGCCCAGCCCTTCCCGGAGGGGGAGCTGAAGCTCGTGCACGCGATGTTCCTCGAGGGTGAGCCCGCCCCCGGGGCTCTCGAGGCTCTGCACGAGCGCCTGATGCCGGGGGAGCGCCTCGCCCTGGTCGGACACGATCTGTGGATCGACTACGCCCCCGGCGGGGTGCACACGACGAAGCTCTCGAAAGCCGTGCTCGACCGGGCGCTCGGGGTTCCCGGCACGGCGCGCAACCTGCGCACGGTGCGGAAGCTCATCGCGCTGACGGCGTGACCACGGCCCGGCTCAGCGCGGTCGGCGGCATCTGGGCATGCGGGGCGAGGTCCACCCGACGAGAATCGCAGTCCGGGCACCGGACGTACAGCACGACGCCCTCGCTCGTGGGATGGCGCGACTCCACGAGCCAGGCGTGCTCGTGGGTGTCGTCGGGGAAGGTGAGACGGGGGATCGGGAGGGTGTCGGAGGAGGCCATGGGACCAGCGTGATGTAATGGTCTTATGCATCTCAACCCTTACGGGGAGTATGCGGTGCTCCTCGCCGCCTCCCTCGCGAACGACTGGCCGGAGGACCGCGCGGGGATCGAGGAACGCACGCTCGCGCTGGGGATGACGCAGACGTTTCCGCCGGCCCCCGACGACCACGCGCAGGTGCGCGCCGTGATCGACGACTGGCTGGCCATCGTGGATGAACCGGACCCCGATGCGCGGGCCGCCCTGCTCAACGATCAGCTCGCCACCGCGGGCGCCTATCCGCGGCTCACCAATCACGATGACGAGGGCTGGCACCTGCACTACCGGGACGACGTGCGCTCGCTGCCCTTCGTGCTGCGCGCGATCATCAACCTCGGCACGGCGCTGCACCTCGTGACCCGGGGGATGAACCGACTCGGGCGCTGCGACGCGCCGCCGTGCACCAACGTCGTCGCGGACGTGACGCGCAACGGCCGCCAGCGGTTCTGCTCCGTGAGGTGCGCGAACCGGGCGGCCGTGCGGCGCCATCGGGCGCGCGTGAGCTGATGGTCAGGCGGTCTGTCCCGCGTGCTTGCCCTCGCCGATCTCCTCGACCAGCTTGGCGTTGAACGCCGGGAGGTCATCGGGGGTGCGGCTCGACACGAGCCCCTCGTCGACGACGACCTCCTCGTCCACCCAGCTCGCGCCGGCATTGCGGAGATCGGTCTTCAGGCTCGGGTAGCTCGTGATCGTCCGGCCGTCGACGACGCCGGCCTCGATGAGGATCCAGGCGCCGTGGCAGATGACGCCCACCGGCTTGTGCTGCTCGAAGAACGCACGTGCCAGGTCGATGGAGGCGTGATCCATCCGGAGGTGATCCGCGTTCACCACGCCGCCGGGCAGCACGAGCGCGTCGAACTGGTCGGCGCTGGCGTCCGCGGCCTTCAGGTCGACGGCCTGTTCGTGGCCGTTCTTCCCGGTGATCGCTGCTCCGTCCGGGGCGATGAGTGTGGCGCTCGCGCCCTCCGTCGTCACCGCCTCCCAGGGGCTCGTGAGCTCGCTGTCCTCGAAGCCGTCCGTCGCCAGGAATGCCACGCGGTTTCCGGTGAGAGTCATGGTCCGTCCTTTCGGTAGGAAGTCGCCCTGTTCCGGGGACTCCTCGACCCTCTCGCAGGGCTCCGGGCGTCGCCAGGGGGTGGCCAGCCGCGGACGACGGTGATACAGAGCGGCCGCGCTGGCGGGAATGGCATCGGCGACTCGATACGATCCAGACATGCGCCTCCGCCCTGCTCTCCTCCTCCTGCCGGTGCTGGTCGTCCTCGCCGGCTGCACGCCGGCTCCGGAGCCGACACCGACCGTGACCTCCACCCCCTCGGAGACGCCGTCGTCCTCGCCCGTCCCGACCACGGCCCCGACGCCCACGGAGACGTCCGCGCCGCCGGCTGCCGGCGCCTTCGCGAAGGGGCAGCTCGTCTCTCTCTGCACCGAGAAGATCCGCTCGATCTCGCCGGATGCGACGTTCTTCGCCGACATGGCGACCACGGAGTGGCTGGAAGAGTCGGCGGTGTGGTTCGTGGCCGTCCCGGAGACGATCGACGGTCAGGACAACGTCGCCGTCTGCGGCATCGGGGGGAGCCCCGAGGCCCCGGACTTCGTGATGCACGGCGAGACGCTGCCGGACGGCGTCGCCGGGATCCGCGACGACCTGCTCGCCGGGAACGCCGGCGGCGACGACTGAGGATGCGGTGGGCCCCGTGGGGCTCGAACCCACGACCCGCGGATTAAAAGTCCGATGCTCTGCCAACTGAGCTAGAGGCCCGTGCTCCCAGTCTAGGGGGCGCACGACGAGGGGCCGTCGGCGCCACAGCCGCCGACGGCCCCTTCACCTGCCCCGTGTCCCTCCTGACAACAGGGGAGGCCGTGTGCCGGTCGGGTCGCCGGCACCATCCCTGGCTTACTCAGCCGGGGGCATCAGGACCGAGTCGATGAGGTACACGGTCGCGTTCGCGGTCTGCACGCCGCCGCAGATGACGTTGGCGTCGTTGACCATCCACTCGTCACCGCTGCCGGTCACCTCGAGGTCGGCGCCCTGGACGGTGGTGTGCATGCCCTCGATGTCGGACGGCTCGATCTGGCCGGGGACCACGTGGTACGTGAGGATCGAGGTCAGCAGGTCGCTGTCGGTCTTCAGCGTCTCGATGGTCGCGGCGTCGATCTTCGCGAAGGCGTCGTCGACCGGGGCGAACACGGTGAACTCGTCGCCGTTGAGCGTGTCGACGAGGTTCACGTCGGGGTTCAGCTCACCGCTGACCGCCGACACGAGCGTCGTCAGCATGGGGTTGTTCGAGGCGGCGACCGCCACCGGGTCCTGGGACATGCCCTGGATGGAACCGGCGCCGTCCGGGACCTCCTCCGCGTAGGCCTCGCAGCCGGGGCCGACGAGGTTCGCGGCGGGATCCATCTCCATCGGCGTCGACTCCGACGACTCCGGGGTCGTCGGCTCCGACGACTCCTCCGTGCTCGTTCCGCTGCCCATGGAACATGCCGAGAGCAGGAATGCGCTCGCCAGACCCAGGGTGACTGCTGCGGTGACCTTCTTCTTGGTGCTGAACATGTCGAGCTCCTTCGAAACTCCGGCCACGGCCTCTCCGTGGCGTCGAGGGCTGTTCGGAAGCCTCCCCGGATCGGATGGGAGGAATTTCGAGATTCTCCGAAATCGGATCCGATCCAATCCGCTGCGGGGGGTCGGCGCGAACAGCACCCGACAGAGACGAGGACCTCATGGACCTGATCATCATCGGCCTGCTCGGCGGGCTCATCACCGGCATCTCGCCGTGCATCCTGCCCGTGCTCCCGGTGATCTTCCTCACCGGCGGTGCCCAGTCGGCGTCCTACGAGGGGGAGGCGGTGCCGGCGAAGCGCAGCCGCCCCTACTTCGTCATCGCCGGCCTCGTGCTGAGCTTCACGCTCGTGACGCTCGCCGGCTCGCTCCTGCTGGGCCTGCTGAACCTGCCGCAGGACATCATCCGCTGGGTCGGCATCGCGGTGCTGGTCGTCATCGGGGTGGGACTCATCGTGCCGCGGTTCCAGCACATCCTGGAGCGGCCGTTCCAGCGCTTCGGACAGCGCGAGGTGAAGAACCGCGGCAACGGCTTCGGTGTCGGCCTCGCCCTCGGGGCCGTGTTCGTCCCGTGCGCGGGCCCGGTCCTCGCGGCCATCATCGTCGCCGGCTCCACGGGGCAGATCGGCGTGGGCACCGTGCTCCTCACCGTCTCCTTCGCGATCGGCGTCGCGGTGCCCCTGCTGGTCTTCGCGCTCGCGGGGCGCAGTGTCATCGAGCGCATCCGGGCCTTCCGGACGAAGGAGCGGGCGCTCCGGATCGCCGCCGGCGTGGCGATGATCGGCCTCGCCGTTGGTCTCGTGTTCAACGTGCCGCAGGCGCTGCAGCGTCTGCTCCCGGACTACACCGCGCCCCTGCAGGAGCAGATCGCCGACTCCGAGCAGGTGCAGGACGCCCTCGACCTCGGCGGCCTGGTGAACGAGGAGAACAAGGACCTCGACAAGTGCACGAACGGCGCGACCGAGCTGGAGTCCTGCGGGACGGCGCCCTCCATCAAGGGGATCCAGCAGTGGCTCAACACCCCGGACGGGGAGGCGATCGACCTGAAGGACCTGCGCGGCCAGGTGGTCCTCATCGACTTCTGGGCGTACTCCTGCATCAACTGCCAGCGCTCCATCCCGCACGTCGTGGCCTGGGACGAGGCCTACCGGGACGCGGGACTGCAGGTGATCGGCATCCACTCGCCCGAGTACGCGTTCGAGAAGGATCCGGGGAACGTCTCGGCGGGCGCGCGTGACTTCGGCATCGAGTACCCCGTCGCTCTCGACAACACCCTCTCCACCTGGACCAACTACCGCAACCGCTACTGGCCCGCGCACTACCTCATCGACGCGGAGGGGACCGTGCGCCACATCTCCTTCGGCGAGGGCAACTACGCCGCGACGGAGGCGATGATCCGGGAGCTGCTGCAGGACGCCGACCCCGACGTCGATCTCCCCGCCGCCACGGACGTGAAGGACGAGACCCCGGACGTGGGAGCCACGACCCGGGAGACCTTCCTCGGCTCCTCGAAGGACGTCAACTACGGCGGCGGCGACGAGTACCGTCGCGGAGACGGCAGCTTCCGCTTCCCGGACGACCAGCCCGACGACAGCTTCGCCCTGGACGGCGACTGGACGGTGGAGACCCAGTACGTGACGCCGACCGCTGACGACGCGCGGATCCGGTTGCAGTATCGGGCGGCTGAGGTGCGCATGGTCGTCGCGGGGTCGGGGGAGGTGGTGGTCACCGACGCCGACGGGAACGCGCAGACGATCCGGATCGACGGGACGCCACGCTCCTACGGGCTGCTCGAGCAGGACGACATCGCGAAGGGCACGTTCACGCTCGAGGTCCCCACCGGCGTCGAGGTGTATTCGTTCACATTCGGGTGACGTCTGCACGGGAAGAGGGAGGAGATACGGCATGCTTATGGAGATGGTCATCGATGGGATGGACGTCCCCGAGGACGGGACGGCGCCGCAGGATGCTGTCGCCGACCTCCTCGTCCGCGTCGCCTCCGGTGATCAGGCTGCCTTCGCGGCTCTGTACGACTCCCTCTCCTCCCGCGTCTTCGGTCTCATCCTCCGCGTGCTCGTGAACCGCGCGCAGAGCGAGGAAGTGCTGCAGGAGGTCTTCCTCGAGATCTGGCAATCCGCTTCCCGGTTCGCTCCGAACAAGGGACAGGGACGAACCTGGGTGATGACCATCGCGCATCGCCGGGCCGTGGATCGGGTGCGGGCTTCGCAGTCGAGTGCGGACCGGGACGTGCGCGCGGGATTCAAGGACCTCGGCGTCGCGCACGACAGCGTGGCGGAACGGGTCGAGCTGGGGATCGAAGGAGAGCGGGTCGTCGCGGCGCTGACCGGGCTTCCGGAGGCGCAGCGGGAGGCGCTCGTCCTCGCCTACTACGGCGGTTACAGTCAGAACGAGATCGCGGCGCTCGTGGGAGCACCGCTGGGCACGATCAAGACACGGATGAGAGACGGGCTGACCCGGCTCCGCACGGCGATGGGGGTGACGGCATGAACGAGAAGGACTTCACGGAGCTCGCGGCAGGTGCCGCACTCCACGCGCTCTCGGCGGACGACGAGCGTCGGTACCGCCGTGCCCTCGCCGAGCACCCGGAGTGGGCGGCGCAGGACGACGCCGACGCCGATACGGCCGCTCTCCTCGCGGACGGCGTGGCCCCGGTCGCCCCACCCGCCGGCATCCGTGCGGCCCTGCTCGCGCAGATCGCCCAGACTCCGCAGGGCTCCGCATCCGCATCCGCCTCCGAGCCCGACGGCTCCGCGGACGAGAGCCCCGCCTCCGGCGCCGCCTCTCCCGGCCCGGCTCGCCGCTGGACCCGGCTCGCGTTCGCGCTCGCCGCGTGTCTCGCGCTCCTGGTGGGCGTCGGCATCGGTGCGGTCGCGCTGAACGACCAGTTGAACCGCCCGGCGAGTGTCGTCGCGCTGCAGGAGATCGAATCCGCGGGCGACGCGCAGAAGGCGACGGTCGAGCTCGACGACGGCGCGACGGCCACCGCGCACTGGTCGGGCTCGGTCGGCAAGGCCGTGCTCGTCACGGACGGGCTGCCCGAGGTCGCGGACGGCAAGACGTACGAGCTGTGGTTCGTGCGCGGGGAGGACCCGATCGCCGCCGGCGTGTTCGATGTCGACGGCGGGGAGGCCACCGCGCTCCTCGAGGGCGAGATGCAGGCCGGCGACGCCATCGCGGTGACGGTCGAGCAGGAGGGCGGATCGCCGTCCGGGCTCCCCACGACCGACCCGGTGATCGTCATCCCGACGGCCTGAGCGTCGGAGGCGGGGCGTACCCTGGAGGGATGCCCGAGCAGCACCACCGCCCCGTGCGTCGTCCGACGAGCGCCTTCGACAACATCGTCGGCGCCCATGATCCCGCCGAGGAGACGCGCGTCGCACACGCCACCGCCTCCGCGCTGCTCACCCGCGTCCGCGAGGACGAGAGCGGGGCGAGCGTCGAGCGGCTGATCGCCTTCACGAGCGAGCACGGCATCGACGAGATCGCGGAGCTGTGGTCCAAGGCGCCGTCGCGCACCCTCCCGGGGTCGCTGTGGCGGCTGTACGTCCTCCAGCTCGCGATCCACGGCGATCCGCGCACCGCGGCCCTGCTCTATGACCGCGGGCGGGTCGAGCTGCCCTCGGCCGACGCCGTGGTCGCCGGAGCGCCGGTGCCGGCGAGCCCGGACGAGCTCGTCGCGCTCATCGACACGATCCTGCGCGGCGCCTTCCGCGGCGACTTCGCCGTGGCGCTGGAGCGCGCGGCGGCGTTCTGCCGCGTCCAGGCCTCGGGGGCGACGCACACCGCCGACGACTACGAGCCCACGGAGCCCGCGCGGGCCAGCGAGCTCACCACGCGGGCGCTGCGACTGAGCAGCTATGCCCAGGACCTCGCGGCGTCGGCGGCCCTGTGGCGCACGGGCGCCCTGGCCTGAGTCCGAGCGGGCGGGACATCATCCGGACAGAGAAAGACCGGGCCGCAAGAACGCCTCTCGGCGGAAGGCCGCTCGCAGCGGCGAAAATTGGAGCCCGGGGTTATGCGGCCCGGCCACTCCAGTGTAACGCGAGGACGCGGTGGGTATTCCCGGCGGCCTAGGCTCGGTGACATGACCCGTCGCTTCGCCCTCATGATCGATCCCGTCGCCGCCGACGAGCAGCGTGCCGACTACGCCGACACGTTCACGCAGGTGGACGCCGCGGCCCCCGCCCTCAGCGTCGGCGAGCTGAGCACGCAACGGGGCGATGGCGTGTTCGAGTCCATCGGCGTGATCGACGGACATGCGCAGGAGGTCGTCCCGCATCTGGAACGTCTTGCGCACTCGGCGCGACTCTGCGACCTCCCGGTGCCGAACCAGGAGCAGTGGCGGCAGGCGATCCAGCAGGCCGCAGCAGAGCTCGGCGCGGGGGAGTCGGTCATCAAGCTGATCCTCAGCCGCGGCGTCGAGCACGGGCCGACGCCGACCGCGTGGGTCACGGCGGCTCCGGCGGCGGACTTCGCCGCGGTACGGCGGAACGGCGTCAAGGTCGTCACCCTCGACCGCGGATACGACCTCGGCGCCGCGGAACGGGCGCCCTGGCTGCTGCTCGGAGCCAAGACGCTGTCCTACGCGGTGAACATGGCGGCCCTGCGCGAGGCCAAGCGCCGCGGAGCCGACGACGCGATCTTCCTGTCGAGCGACGGCTTCGTGCTGGAGGCTCCGACGGCCTCCCTCATCCTGCGCTTCGGCGACCGCTTCACGACGCCGGCCCCGAACGGCGGGATCCTGCACGGCACCACGCAGCTCAGCGTCTACGACCACCTTCTCGCGCGGGGCTTCGAGGTCGGGTACGACCGCATCCCCGCCACCGATCTGACGCAGGCTGACGCCGCATGGCTCGTGTCGAGCGTGCGTCTCGCGACCGCCATCACCGGGATCGACGGCACGCCGGTCCCCGTCGACACCGCCCTCACGGACGACCTCAACACCTACCTCCTCTCCCCGCGCGACTGAGCCCCCCGGCGGGACGGACGGAGACGAGAACGGGCCCGGACGCGAGGCGTCCGGGCCCGAAGGTCGAAAGGGTGCGGGTCAGCCGAAGCGGCCGGAGACGTAGTCCTCGGTGGCCTGCACCGACGGGGTCGTGAAGATGCTCGTGGTGTCGTCGTACTCGATGAGCTTGCCGGGCTTGCCGGTGCCGGCGATGTTGAAGAACGCGGTCTTGTCGGAGACCCGGCTCGCCTGCTGCATGTTGTGCGTCACGATCACGATGGTGAACTCGTTCTTGAGCTCGCCGATCAGCTCCTCGATCGCGTAGGTCGAGATGGGGTCGAGGGCGGAGCACGGCTCGTCCATCAGCAGCACCTCCGGGGAGACGGCGATCGCGCGGGCGATGCAGAGACGCTGCTGCTGGCCGCCCGAGAGCCCGGAACCCGGGCGGTCGAGGCGGTCCTTGACCTCGTTCCACAGGTTCGCGCCGGTGAGGGACTTCTCGACGAGGTCGTCCTGCTCGCTCTTCGACATGCGCTTGTTGTTGAGCTTCACACCGGCGAGCACGTTCTCCTTGATCGACATCGTGGGGAACGGGTTCGGCCGCTGGAACACCATGCCGACCTGGCGACGCACGAGCACCGGGTCCACGCCGGCACCGTAGAGGTCCTTGCCGTCGAGCAGCACCTCACCCTCCACGCGGGCGCCGGGGATCACCTCGTGCATGCGGTTGAGGGTGCGGAGGAAGGTGGACTTGCCGCAGCCCGACGGGCCGATGAAGGCCGTGACGCTGCGCGGCTGGATGTCGAGGGAGACGCCTTCGACCGCGAGGAAGTTGCCGTAGTAGACGTTGAGGTCGTTGACTTCGATGCTCTTGGACACGTGGATTCCTATTCTGAGTGGTCGGGCGCTCAGCGGCCGTTGACCTTCGGGGCGAACAGCTTCGCGATCAGGCGGGCGAGCAGGTTCAGCACCATGACGATGAGGATGAGGGTGAGGGCGGCGGCCCAGGCGCGCGCGACGGCGGCGTCCGGGCTCGTGCCCTGGTTCATGTACTGGTTGTATGCGAACACCGGGAGGGTCATCATCTGACCGTCGAAGATGTTCGTGTTGAGGCTCTGCGTGAAGCCGGCGGTGAGCAGCAGCGGGGCGGTCTCGCCGATCACGCGGGAGATGGCGAGCATGACCGAGGTCATGATGCCGGCGATCGAGGTGGGCAGGACGACCTTGAGGATCGTGAGCCACTTCGGCACGCCCAGGGCGTAGGAGGCCTCGCGCAGCTCGTTGGGGACGATCCGGAGCAGCTCCTCGCTGCCGCGCACGACGACAGGGGTCATCAGCACGGCGAGGGCGAGCGCGCCCATGAAGCCCATCGAGATCCCGGGACGGATCAGGAGGGCGAACACCGCGTAGATGAACAGACCCGCGACGATCGAGGGGATGCCCGTCATCACGTCGACGAAGAACGTGATGGCCTTGGCGATCTTGCCGCGGCCGTACTCGACGAGGTAGATCGAGGTCATCAGACCGACCGGCACCGAGATGATCGTGGCCGTGAGCGTGATGAGGACGGTGCCCCAGATGGCGTGCACGATACCGCCGCCGTCGCCGACGACGTTGCGCATCGAGTAGGTGAAGAACTCGGCGTCGAAGCGCTCGAGGCCGTTCGCCACCACGGTCCACAGCAGCGAGATCAGCGGCAGCAGGGCGATGAGGAAGGCCGTGGCGACGAGGGCCGTCATCAGGCGGTCGACGGCCTTGCGGCGGCTCTCGGCGATGGAGGAGATCACCGTGATGATCACCATGTAGAGCAGGATGCCGACGATGACGGTGCCCGCGATGTTGAAGTCCGCGAGCGGGGTGTCGGAGCCGGCGGCGGCGACACCGAAGACGGCGGCGGACACGACGAACGAGACGCCGAGGAGGGCCCACGGAGCCCACTTCGGCAGGCGGCCGGAGGTGAGGGCGGTGGTGCTCGCGGCGGGCGGAGCGCTGGTGAGGGCGGTCATGTCAGTTCGCTCCCGAGAACTCGGCGCGGCGGGCGACGATCCAGCGCGCCAGCGCGTTGACCGCGAAGGTCACGACGAAGAGGATGAGGCCGGTCGCGATCAGCGTGTTCACGCCGGTGCCGTGCGCCTCCGGGAAGGCGAGCGCGATGTTCGCGGGGATCGGCGTGGGGTTGGTGGCGGTGAGCACGAGGAAGCTGACGACCGCCGAGGGGGAGAGCACCATCGTCACGGCCATCGTCTCGCCGAGCGCGCGGCCGAGGGCGAGCATCGCCGCCGACACCATGCCGCCGCGGGCGAAGGGGAGGACGGCCATGCGGACCATCTCCCAGCGCGTGGAGCCGAGGGCGAGGGCCGCCTCCTCGTGGAGCTTGGGGGTCTGCAGGAAGACCTCGCGGCAGATGGCGGTCATGATCGGGATGCACATCACGGCGAGGACGAGGGCGGCGGTGAGGATGGTCTTGCCCGTCGCGGAGACCTGACCGCCGAAGAACGGCACCCACGAGGCGTTCTCGTTGAGCCACACGTAGATCGGCTGGAGCATGGGGGCGAGCACGAGGCCGCCCCAGAGGCCGAACACCACGGAGGGCACCGCGGCGAGCAGGTCGATGATGTAGCCGAGGAACGACGCCAGCCGCCGGTGGGCGTAGTGCGAGATGAAGAGCGCGATGCCGATGGCGATGGGGGCGGCGATCAGGAGGGCGATGAACGAGGCCCAGAGGGTGCCGAAGACGAGCGGCCAGACGTACACCCAGAACGACTCGCCACGGAGGATGTGGTTGTCGGTGGTGTCGAGCTGGAACGCCGGCAGGCTCTGGATGATGAGGAAGGCAGCGACGAGCGCCAGCACGATCAGGATGATGATGCCGGCCGCCAGCGCGGTGCCGGAGAAGACCCGGTCGCCGAGGCGCTGCTTGGCCTTGATCGGTGTGGGCGGCGCCGGTGTCGGTGCCGGTGCCGTTGTCGGCTCCTGCGCGGTCGTGCTCATGATCTCCCTGTTTCGGGCCGGGTGGAGATGGATCGGGTGCTGACCTGGCGGAGCCCCCGCGCCCGCTCGGGGACGCGGGGGCACCGTCGTCAGTGGATCGGCAGGATCAGCCGACCTGGATGAGGTCGATCGCGGCCTGAACCTGCTCGCGCAGGCCGTCCGAGATCGGGGCGCTGCCGGCGTTCTCCGCAGCGGCGTCCTGGCCCTCGGCGCTCGCGACATACGTGAAGTACTCCTTCACGAGCTCCGCGACGTTGCTGTCCTCGTACTGCTCGCAGCCGATGAGGTAGCTGACCAGGGCGATCGGGTAGGCGCCGTCCGCAGCAGCGGCCGGGTCGACGTCGAAGACGAGGTCGCCCTCACCACGGCCCTCGGCGAGCGGCGAGCCCTCGACGAGCTTCGCGGCGGCCTCGGCCGAGTAGGAGACGAAGTCCTCGCCGACTCCCACGGCGACCTGGCCGAGGCCGTCCGCCTGCGAGGCGTCGAGGAAGCCGATCGCACCGTTGCCGGCGGTGAGGGCCTGCTTCACGCCCGAGGTGCCCTGAGCGGCCTCGCCACCCTGGATCGGCCACTCGTCGGAGACCTCGTAGGTCCAGATGTCGGGGGCCGTCGCGCTGAGGTACTTGGCGAAGGTCTCCTGCGTGCCCGAGGGGTCGGAGCGGTGCACCGGCGAGATCGCCAGGTCGGGGAGCTCGACGCCGTCGTTCAGGGCGGCGATGGCCTCGTCGTTCCAGTTGGTGATCGTGCCGGCGAAGATGCCCGCGATCGTGGCGGCGTCGAGGTTCAGCGTGTCGATGCCCTCGAGGTTGAAGGCGACGGCGACGGGGGAGATGTAGAGGGGGACCTCGACGATGTCGTCGGTGGTGCAGGCGCCGAAGCCGCCGGCGGCGATCTCCTCGTCGTTGAACGCGCGGTCGGAGCCGATGAAGTTGCTGCCGCCCTCGAGGAAGTTCTCGCGGCCGGTGCCCGAGCCGGTGGGCTCGTAGTTGACCGTCACATCGGGGTTGGCCGTCTGGAAGGCGGCGACCCAGGCCTCCTGGGCTGCGGTCTGCGACGACGCGCCGGTCGCGTCGATCGTGCCGGAGAGCGTGGACTCCGAGGGCTCTTCGCTGGAGCCGCCGGCTCCGCCTTCGTTCGCGGCACAGCCGGCGAGGGCGAGAGCGGCGACGGCGCCGATGGCGCCGATTCGTGCGATTCGGGAGATCTTCACTGTGGATCCTTCGATCTTGGAGGGGTGGGGCCCGGTGCAGGGCACACAGTGACGCTAGGGGCGACGGTTAACGAGACTCTCCCGCGCAGGTGAACGGCAGGTGAACGGCCGGCGACTCTCTGTCACCGATCCCTGTCACCGCGCGCCCTTTCGAATCGCCCACTTTGCGCCATTTCCGGCCCGGATGCAGCGAAGTGCGCGATTCGAACGTGGGGGAGGGGTCAGACCTTCGGGGCGTGGGTCTCGATCGAGATGATGCCGGAGCCGGGATTGGTAGCCGAGACGTGCACCACGGAGAACGCGCCGGTCTCCAGATCGGCGGCGCTGCCGACGTACGAGCCGTGCACCGTGCCGGTCGCGAGGGCGATCTCCGAGAGGAGCGCAGGCAGCACCGGGCCGTGGCTGCAGAGCACGGCGGGCTTGCCGGCGCGGATGCGGCGGCCGACGACGGAGCGGAGATCGGCGACGCCGTCCTCCCAGGCGTCCTGGCTCATCTTCTCGGTGAGGACCGGCTTGCGGTCCAGGGCCTTGGCGAGCGGCGTGACGGTCTGCACGCAGCGCACCGCGTCGCTGGTGACGATCTTGCGCACGCCGAAAGCGCGGAGCGGTCCGACGATGGCCTTGGCCTGGCGCTTCCCGCGGTCGGTGAGCGGCCGGGCCGCGTCCGCCTTGTCCCACTCCGAACGGGGCAGGGCCTTCGCGTGCCGGAGGGCGATCACCGGGAAGGTCCGCAGCACGCCGTCGTCGACGAGGGCCGCGAACGCATCGAGGATCTCGAGGTCGACGGGGTAGCTCAGCGCGGCACGGGCCTTCTTCACGCTGACCCACTCGAGGGCGGCGATCTCGCGGTTGGGCACGAAGGTCGACGCGCGGATCGCGGCGTCCGTCGCCTCGGCAGCCCAGTAGTGCACGACCTTCTGCTTGCGGGACGCGAGGTGATAGCGGCTGATCCCGACCGGCACGCCGAGGGCCACGCGGATGCCGGTCTCCTCGTGCACCTCACGGACGGCGGTCTCCGCGAGCATCTCGCCCGGGTCGACCTTGCCCTTCGGGAGGGTGACGTCGCGGTACTTCGTGCGGTGGATGAGCAGGATCCGCAGCTTGCCGTCGACCAGACGCCACACGACGGCGCCGGCCGCGTACACGGCCTTGTCCGCCCACTTCGCGTCGGCCGCGGACGGCGGGAGCTGGACCTGCCGCGCCGTCATCGAACCGCCCGCGCCCGACGACGTCGCTGGATCATCCCCATGGTCTTATCCTGCAGGTCGGTGAGCGGCTTGCCGTCGGCATCCACGGCGTGGCGCTCCCACACGCCGTCGCGGCCGAGGTGCCACGACGAGGTCCGGTCGTCCATCGCCAGGTCGAAGAAGGCGGTGAGCTCCTTGAGATGCGCGGGGTCGGTGACCCGCACCAGGGCCTCGACGCGCCGATCGAGGTTGCGGTGCATCATGTCGGCGCTGCCGATGTACACCTGCGGGTCGCCATCGTTCTCGAACGTGAAGATGCGCGAGTGCTCGAGGTAGCGGCCGAGGATGCTGCGCACGGTGATGTTGTCGCTGATCCCGTCGAGGTCGGGCCGCAGGCTGCAGATTCCACGCACCCACACGTCGACCTTCACCCCCGCGGCGCTGGCGCGGTAGAGCGCGTCGATGATCTCCTCGTCGACCATCGAGTTGACCTTGATGCGGATGTGCGCGGGCTTGCCCGACTCGGCGATCCGGCGCTCGGCGTCGATCAGCCGCACGAGGCCCTTGCGGAGGTGGAGCGGGGCGACGAGCAGACGCTTGAACTTCTTCTCGATCGCGTAGCCACTGAGCTCGTTGAACAGCCGGGTGAGGTCCTTGCCGACCTGGGCATCGGCGGTGAACAGACCGAAGTCCTCGTAGATGCGGCTCGTCTTCGGGTTGTAGTTGCCGGTGCCGACGTGCGAGTAGTGCTGGAGTCTGCCCTCCTCCTCGCGGATCACGAGGGCGAGCTTGCAGTGGGTCTTGAGCCCGACGAGGCCGTACACCACGTGCACGCCGGCCTTCTCGAGCTTGCGCGCCCACACGATGTTGTTGGCCTCGTCGAAGCGGGCCTTCACCTCGACGAGCGCGAGCACCTGCTTGCCGGCCTCGGCCGCATCGATGAGGGCCTGCACGACTGGGCTGTCCCCGGACGTCCGGTACAGCGTCTGCTTGATGGCGAGCACGTGCGGATCGCGGGCGGCCTGCTCGAGGAACGCCTGGACGCTCGTGGTGAAGGACTCGTACGGGTGGTGCACGAGCACGTCGGACTTCCGGATCGCCTTGAAGATGTCGGCACGGGTGTTGGAGCCCGTCGGCTGGAAGGCCACCGCGGTCGTGGGGAGGTGCGGCGGGTACCGCAGATCGGGGCGATCGATGCGAGACAGGTCGAAGAGGCCCCGCAGATCGAGCGGCCCGGGGAGGCGGTAGACCTCCTGGTCGGTGATGTCGAGCTCGCGCACGAGGAGGTCCATCGTGACCTCGTCCATGTCGTCGGTGATCTCGAGCCGGATCGGCGGCCCGAACCGGCGGCGCAGCAGCTCGGCCTCCAGCGCCTGGATGAGGTTCTCGCTCTCGTCCTCCTCGATCTCCACGTCCTCGTTGCGGGTGAGGCGGAACGCGTGGTGGTCGAGCACCTCCATGCCGGGGAAGAGATCGCCGAGGTGGTTGGCGATGAGCTCCTCGAGGCGGAGGAAGCGCTTGATCTCGCCCGTGGACGGCACCTCGACGAAGCGCGGCAGCATGGGCGGCACCTTGAGGCGCGCGAACTCCTGGCGGCCGGTCCGCGCATTGCGGATGCGGATGGCGAGGTTCAGGGAGAGTCCGGAGATGTAGGGGAACGGGTGCGCCGGGTCGACCGCCAGCGGCATCAGCACCGGGAAGACCTGCGCGCCGAAGTAGTCGGACAGCGCGCTGCGCTCGTCGTCGGTGAGATCCGACCACTCCGTGATCTCGATGCCGGAGTCGGCGAGGGCGGGGCGGACGAGCTTCGTCCAGGCGTCCGCGTGGCGGAGCTGGAGGGCGTGCGCTTCCCGAGAGATGTCGGCGAGGGCATCGACGGGGGAGCGTCCGATGTTGGTCGGCACGGCGAGACCGGTCATGATGCGCCGCTTGAGACCGGCCACGCGCACCATGAAGAACTCGTCGAGGTTGCTCGCGAAGATGGCCAGGAAGTTCGCCCGCTCCAGCTCGGGCAGCGACGGATCCTCCGCGAGTTCGAGCACGCGCTGGTTGAACGCGAGCCAGCTCAGCTCGCGGTCCAGATAGCGGTGGTCGGGGAGCTGCGAGTCCGGCGCCTCGACGGCGTCGTCGAAGTCGTCGTCTTCGGCGTCACCGAGTCCGGCGTCGGCGAGTGCGGGATCGATCATGGGGTACATCTAAGCACCGGCAGGTGTCGGGCGTGTGAACGGCGGTCAGCGCGAGCCGACCAGGCTGTCGTCCTCGTAGACGTTGAAGCGGTATCCGACGTTGCGCACGGTGCCGATGATCTGCTCCTGATCGCCGAGCTTGGCGCGGAGCCGTCGCACGTGCACGTCGACGGTCCTGGTGCCGCCGAAGTAGTCGTACCCCCACACCTCGCTGAGCAGCTGCTCGCGGGTGAACACCCGGGACGGGTGGGTGGCGAGGAAGTGCAGGAGCTGGAACTCCTTGTAGGTGAGGTCCAGCGGCCGCCCGTGGAGCTTGGCCGAGTAGGACTGCTCGTCGATCGTGACGCCGGAGGCCTGCACGCGCGCCGGTTCGGCGACCTCGTCCCGTCGCGCGAGCGCCAGACGCACGCGCGCGTCGATCTCCGCGGGGCCGGCGGTGGACAGCAGCACGTCGTCGATGCCCCATTCGCCGGACAGGGCGCTCATGCCGCCCTCGGTCACCACGAGCAGCAGCGGCGCATCCTGGCCGGTGGCCCGCAGCAGACGGCACAGCGACTTCGCCCCGACCAGGTCGTGACGGCCGTCGACGATGACGATGTCGTACTCCGGGGCATTGATCAGCTGCGCCGGCTCGGCCGGGATCTGCCGCGTGCGATGGCTCAGCAGCTCGAGGGCGGGCAGCACCTGCTCCGAGAGCGGAGCATTGGTCAGAACCAGCACCAGGGCCACGCGCACTCCTCACCGGCGGGGGGATCGACGCCGTGCCGCCATGATAGCGGCCACCGATGCGCAAGAATGGAGACATGTCAGAACCGGCACTCGCGCCCCGCAACGCCTTCACCGGCGTCATCGCGGTCTGGGCGACCGCGTTCGTCGGCAGCATCGTCATCGGGATCTTCGCTCCGGAGGAGTGGCGCATCCCCTGGATGCTGGTCGGCTTCGGCGCGGTGGTGCTGCTCTCCTTCGCCGTGCAGCTCTGGTACGGGCGCACGCAGGGCTTCATCTTCCGCGTCGCGAGCAGCGTGACCGGTGCGCTGCTGCTGATGGGGATCATCTCGGTCGGCTTCGGCCTGGCCGCCCTCATCCCCTCCTGACCCGGATCGCCGGGGGTAAGGTGGAGGTCATGGACATCATGGCGCTCGAAATCTTCTTCATCGGCCTGCTCGGCCTGGCGAGCCTCGCGATCGTTTTCGTGTCGGCCGTGGTGCTGCGCAACCTCTTCCGCGGCCAGCGCTGACGACATGATCGAACTCCCCACGGACCTTCCCGCCGACCTCGCCCCGCTGGCGTGGCTGATCGGCGTGTGGGAGGGGTCCGGGGTGATCGACTACCCGGTCGGCGAGGAGCGTCTGCAGGGCGAGTTCACCCATCGCGTCAGCTTCAGCCACGACGGGGGACCGTTCCTCAACTACGCGGCCACGGCGACCTTCGTCGGTGACGAGGGTGCGCCCGCCGTCCCGCTGACCGCCGAGTCCGGTTTCTGGCGCCTGGCGCGTCCGGCCGCGGCGACCGACGCGGGACCGGCGCTGCTGCCGCCGACGGCGACACCCGTCACCCGCACGGTCGACGACGTGGAGGCGCTGCGGTCCGACAACGGCGCGTTCCCGCTCGAGGTGTCGCTGGCGCGCTCGGACGGCATGCTCGAGTACTACCTCGGCGAGATCAACGGACCGCGGGTCGACCTCGCGTCGGACGCGATCGTGCGCGGCGCCGGTGCCAAGGACTACGGCTCCGCCGCGCGGATGTACGGGCTCGTCGACGGGCACCTGCTGTGGGCGTGGGACATCGCCGCCCTCGGCACACCTCTGCGGGCGCACGCCTCGGCACGTCTCGCTCGCGTCTGAACGGAGCACACCGTGAGCACCAGCGTCTTCGACGGCGTCCCCGGCGCGACAGCAGGGGAGCGCGGGATCGCCCACTTCGGCGATCCGTTCCGGGAGCAGCGCCGCCTCGCGGCCGGAACGGCGATCGCGCCCCTCGACGACCGGGCGGTCATCGAGGTGTCCGGCCCCGAACGCCTCCCCTGGCTCGACTCCATCACGTCGCAGGCGGTGGGTCATCTGCGCGCGGGGGAGAGCACCGAGCTCCTCGTCCTCGATCCGCAGGGACGGGTGGAGCACGCGGCCGGGGTCCTCGACGACGGCACCTCGACCTGGCTCCTGGCGGACGCCGGCGATGCCGAGGGTCTGGCGACCTGGCTGACGCGGATGAAGTTCCGCACCCAAGCCACGGTCGAGCTGCGCCCCGACCTCGCGCTGCTCGGCTTCGTCGACGGCGGTCCCGCGGCCGAGCGCGTGCGCGGCCTCGACGACGCGCCGATCTGGGTCGACCCGTGGCAGCAGGTCGCCGTCGGCGGCCATCAGTATGCCGACGTGGCCGCGCACCCCGGGGCCGACCTCGCCTGGCGGGTCGGCATCGTGCCCGAGGCGGCGGCGCGGGCGCTCGCCGCGGAGCTCGATCGGGAGGACGCCGCCGGTCTCCTCGCCGCCGAGGCTCTGCGCATCGCCGCCTGGCGCCCGCGGTGGGCGGCCGAGGTGGACGAGCGATCGCTGCCGCACGAGTCGGACTGGCTCCGCAGCGCTGTGCACCTGAACAAGGGCTGCTATCGCGGCCAGGAGACGGTCGCGAAGGTGCACAACCTCGGCCATCCGCCGCGGCGGCTCGCTCTGCTCCAGCTCGACGGCAGCGACGCCGTGCTTCCGGAACCCGGAGCCCCCGTGTTCGCGGGCGACGACGAGGTCGGGCACATCACCTCCTCCGCGCGGCATCATGAAGACGGGCCGATCGCCCTCGCCCTCCTGTCCCGTCGCGCCCCGATCGGTGATCTCGTCGTCCGGGCCGAAGGGATCGACGTCGCCGCGTCCCAGCAGATCATCGTCCCGGCCGATGCCGGCGCCACCGCGGACGTCCCGCGCCTGACGCGGCTGTCCCGCCGCCCGACGGCGCCCGATCCCCGCGACGCCGGCGTTTGAGCGGGGCGTCCGTCAGATCTCGACTCCCGGTCCGGCCGCCGAGCGCTGCGCGGCGAGCTCCCGGATCCGTGCTCGGGCCAGGAACCAGCCGCCGATGAGCGCAGGGATCAGCACGCCGAGGCTGGCGACCGTCCAGGTGCCCGTCGGATAGTCGAAGGCCATGAGCACGACGACGGACGCGAGGAACGCCAGCGTCAGATACGAGGTGTACGGTGCACCGAAGAGGCGGAACGACGGGCGCTCGACGAGGCCGCGCCGCGACAGCCGGTACAGCCGGAGCTGGCAGAGGATGATGGTCGCCCAGGCCGCGATGATCCCCAGCGCGGACATGTTGAGCACGATCTCGAAGGCCTGCCCCGGCACCACCGCGTTCAGCAGGACACCAGCGAGGGCGAACACGGCGGTGACGAGGATCCCCACGACGGGCACGCCGCGACGGCTCATCCGCCCGGTCGCGCGGGGTGCGGCGCCCGAACTCGCGAGCGAGCGGAAGACCCGGCCCGTCGAGTAGAGCCCGGCGTTCAGCCCGGAGACCGCGGCGGTGATCACGATGAAGTTCATGGCGCTGCCGGCCACCGCCCCCACGTCCGGCCCTCCCACGTGCGAGAAGAACGTCACGAACGGGCTCTCCCCGGCGCGGTACACCGTGTACGGGAGCAGCAGGGCGAGGAGCAGCACCGATCCGACATAGAACACCGCGATGCGCAGGATCACCGAGTTGACGGCCCGGGGCATCACCTTCTCCGGGTCCGCGGTCTCGCCGGCGGCGGTGCCGACCAGCTCGATGGAGGCGTACGCGAAGACGACCCCTTGCATCACGATCACGGCGGGGAGCACCCCCTCCGGTGCGAAGCCTCCGTGCGCTGCGAGCATGGGGATCCCCGTCGGTCCCTCGTCGGTCTGCCAGCCGGCCGCGAGGAACACCACGCCGATCACGAGGAACAGCGCCAGCGCGGCGACCTTCACGAGCGCGAACCAGAACTCCATCTCGCCGAACAGCCGGACCGAGACGAGGTTGAGACCGACGACGACGACCAGGGCGATCAGCGCGAGCAGCCACTGCGGCACGACGCGGAACGCCGACCAGTAGTGGACGTAGAGCGCCACGGCCGTGGAGTCGACGATCGCCGTCATGCCCCAGTTCAGCAGATACAGCCAGCCCGCGGCGAAGGCCAGTCTCTCACCGAAGAACTCCCGCGCGTACGAGATGAACGATCCGGAGGAGGGGCGGTGGATGACGAGCTCTCCGAGGGCGCGGAGGATGAAGAAGGCGAACACCCCGCACACCAGATAGGAGACGGCCAGCAGGGGTCCTGCCGCGTTCAGGCGTCCGCCTGCCCCCATGAACAGTCCAGTCCCGATCGCGCCGCCGAGGGCGATCATCTGCAGGTGCCGCGCCTTCAACGCGGTGCGGTAGCCGGACTGCTCGTGGGCGAAGTCCTGCGCCGACGTCAGGACGTCGCCGAGTCGCTCGCGGTCGTTCTCCTGTGCCTCCGCGGATCCTTCCGCCTTCGCGTTCTCGGTCGTCATCGCCTCTCCTGCCCTGGGAACGCATGGCGATCGAGTCGGCGCACGCGTCGGTACGGCCCGCCGCGTACGACGCTAGCGGTGCGCAGGCCCGTGAGGAGGTGCGCACCGGAATACAGCAGGGGTGTGTCCTCGCGGGGCGCCGTCAGGCCGGTGCCACGGCGCCCCACGGCAGGGTGAGCTCTCCCAGCCGCCACCGGCTCCGCCGGCCCTGCACAGGCCAGCCCTGCGCGCGCAGCGCCGTAACCGCGGCGAGGAAGCGCTGCGTGGCGCCGAAGGTCGACAGGGGAGCGGCGCGCTCCCACTCCCGGTCCAGCTCGACGAGCAGCGCGTGGATGCGCTCGCCGGGGACGTTGTGATGGATGAGGGCCTTGGGCAGCCGCTCCGCCACGATACTCGGGACCTCGAGCCCGCGGAGGCGGAGGGAGACGGTGAAGCGGAGCGGCGTGCCGCCGGGATCGACGTCGACCCAGCTCGCCACGCGCCCGATCTCGTCGCAGGTGCCCTCCACCAGGAGCCCGTCCGGCGCGAGGCGGTGCGCCATCGTCCGCCAGGCGGCGGCCACCTCGGCCTCGTCATACTGCCGCAGGACGTTCATCGCCCGGATGACGGCGGGGCGCCGACCTCCGGGGAGCGGTACCTCGAACCCGCCGCGGGCGAAGGAGACGCGGAGATCGGCGGGGAAGGGGGTCCGGCCGGCCCGGACCTCGGCGAGCTGCTGCTCCGCGGTGGCCACCCGGTCCGGGTCGAGCTCCAGGCCGCGCACCTCGGCATCCGGCCGCACTCGACGCAGCCGTGCGGCCAGCTCGAACGCGGTCACCCCGCTCGCCCCGAACCCGAGGTCGACGACGAGGGGGTCAGCCGCGCCTCGGAAAGCGGGGGAGGCGGCGATCCACCGATCGTTCCGACGCAGCCGGTTCGTCCCGGTCGTGCCGCGGGTCGGCCGACCGAGGGGAGATGACGCCATGCGTCCATCCTCCCTCCTCCGCCGCTGTGTCCGCTCCGCGCCCCCGGATAAACTGGCGGCATGACTGCGAAGCGCACCCTGATCCTGCTCCGCCACGGCCAGAGCGAGTGGAACGAACTGAACCTCTTCACCGGCTGGGTGGACGTCCGCCTGACCGAGCAGGGCAAGGGCGAGGCCCGTCGCGGCGGTGAGCTGCTCGCCGAGTCCGGCATCCTGCCCGACGTGCTGCACACGTCGCTGCTGAGCCGGGCGATCCAGACCGCCGACATCGCGCTGGATGCCGCCGACCGGCTGTGGATCCCGGTGAAGCGCTCCTGGCGGCTCAACGAGCGCCACTACGGGGCGCTGCAGGGCAAGGACAAGGCGCAGACGCTCGAGGAGTTCGGTCCGGAGCAGTTCCAGCTGTGGCGCCGCTCGTTCGACGTGCCGCCGCCCCCGCTGGACGACGCGAGCGAGTTCAGCCAGGTGGGCGACGCCCGCTACGAGGGCATCGACGGCGAGGTGCCGCGCACGGAGTCGCTCAAGCTCGTCATCGACCGTCTCCTGCCGTACTGGGACGCGGAGATCGCCCCCGACCTGGAAGCCGGCAAGACCGTCCTCGTGACCGCGCACGGCAATTCGCTGCGCGGCCTCGTCAAGCACCTCGAGGGCATCAGCGACGACGACATCGCCGGCCTCAACATCCCCACCGGCATTCCGCTGGTGTACGAGCTCGACGAGAACAACGCGCCGACGGGTCCCGGCCGGTACCTCGACCCGGAGGCCGCCGCCGCCGGTGCCGCGGCCGTCGCCGCCCAGGGCAAGAAGTAACCGAGACCCCGGTTTCACGCCGAGACCCCCTGCTGCAGTCGCCTGCAGCAGGGGGTCTCGGCGATAAGGCGGGGGCTCGGTCAGGCGTGGCCGAGCTGCTCCTGCTGCTCCACCGCGAGGGCGATGTCCTCCTCCTCGACGTGCCAGTCGCCCGTCGCGAGGTAGACGACCTTCTTGGCGACGGCGACCGCGTGGTCCGCGAAGCGCTCGTGGTACCGGCTCGCGAGCGTCGCATCGACCGTGGCGACGGCCTCGCCCTTCCAGTTGTCGCTGAGCACCTTCTCGAAGACGCTGGCGTGCAGCTCATCGACGTCGTCATCGGCGTTGCGGATGGCATCCGCGAACTTCAGGTCCTGGGTGCGGAGGAGCTCCGTGAGCGTGCGGGAGATCTCCACGTCGAGCTCGCCCATCTTCACGAACGTGCCCTTGAGGCCCTTCGGGATCGCGCGCTCCGGGAAGCGCAGGCGGGCGAGCTGGGCGATGTGCTCGGACATGTCGCCCATCCGCTCCAGGGACGCGCTGACGCGGAGCGCCGTGACGACGATCCGGAGGTCGCGCGCGACCGGCTGCTGTCGGGCGAGGATCTCGATGGCCTGCTCGTCCAGCGCGACCGCGAGCTCGTCGATCTTGGCGTCGTCGGCGATGACCTCCTCGGCCAGGGCGACGTCGCTCGTGGCGAACGCGCGGGTGGCCTTGTCAATGGAGACGGTGACGAGCTCGGCGATCTCGACGAGGCGGGACTGCAGGTCCTCGAGGGACTGGTGGAAGACTTCGCGCATGGTGGGCGCAACCTTTCGTTCGGATCCGGCTGACGGTCCAGCGCGGGGCGGCGGGGCGTCCGCAGGGGTGAGGACTGCGCGCGCGCAGGCCTGAAGCGATTGTCTGCTCCGAAGGTTAACGAACGGTGCCCGGCGAGTGAATAGTACGTCTCCGCTCCCCGGGATGGCGCGGAAACCCGCCGGATCGACGGTGAACGCGCTCTACGCTGGAGTCATGACCCTGCCGCAGCTCGCGCTGTCCTCCCTCGCCATCGGGTTGGCGATCGGGGTGGGCCTCTCCCTCCTCGTCGTCTGGGCCTATCGGGCGCGGGCGCGGGCGGAGGAGGAGACGTCGATGACGATCCCGCCCGGGATCACCGACGTGCTGCGCAGCATGGACGACGCCGCGTGCGTCGTCGACGTCTCCGGCCTCGTGCTCGCCACGTCGAAAGCCGCCGCACGGTTCGGGATCGAGGTCGGATCGACGCTCGAGAACCCGGAGCTCCGGCAGCTCGTGCGGGGCGTCCGCTCGACGGGGGAGACGGCGACCGAGTCGCTGCGCATCACCCGCGGCGGTCTCAGCCTCGACCCGCGCCTCGTGTCGGCCAGGGCGAGCGCGATCGGCACGCGCCTCGTGCTCCTCATCATCCGCGACGTGACCGAGCAGGAGCGCCTCGACCAGATGCGCCGTGACTTCGTGGCCAACACGAGCCACGAGCTCAAGACGCCCGTCGGGGCCGTGAGCCTGCTCGCCGAGGCCATCGAGTCCGCCGCCGACGACCCCGCCCAGGTGCGGGCGTTCGCGTCCCGGATCTCGGCGGAGGCGGGCCGCCTCGGTCAGCTCACCGGACGCATCATGAGCCTGTCCCGGCTGCAGGCGGAGGACGGGCTGACCGAGGTCGCCCCCGTCTCGATCGACGAGGTCATCGCCTCCTCGATCGAAGCCCACGTCGTGCAGGCCGACTCCGCCGGTGTGGAGCTCGCCCGCGGTGGAGACCGCGGCGTCTGGGTCCGCGGCGACGCGCAGATCCTCATCGAGGCCGTCGGCAACCTCATCGCCAACGCGATCGTCTACTCGCCCCGCGGCTCCCGGGTGGGCGTCGGGGTGAAGGCCGACGACGACGTCGTGGAGATCGCCGTGTCCGACCAGGGCATCGGGATCGCCGAGGCCGATCGCGAGCGCATCTTCGAGCGGTTCTACCGTGCCGACGAAGCCCGCTCGCGGCGCACCGGCGGCACCGGCCTCGGGCTGTCCATCGTCAAGCACGCCACCCAGCGGCACGGGGGAGAGGTGCGGCTGTGGTCGCGCCCCGGCCGCGGGTCCACGTTCACCATCCGCCTGCCTCGCATCGACGCCCCCGCGAACAGCGGGCAGGGCAAGAAGAGCAAGAAGAAGCGCGCACGCAAGGGCGCCCCCGCGACCGGGGCGACGCGCGTCCGAAACGGAGAGACCGCATGACCCGCATCCTTCTCGTCGAAGACGAGCCCGACCTCGCCGACCCCCTCGCGTACCTGCTGCGCCGCGAGGGCTACGAGGTCGAGATCGCCGAGGACGGTCCCGGTGCGCTGACGGCGTTCCGGGAGCGCGGCGCCGACATCGTGCTCCTCGACCTCATGCTGCCGGGGATGCCGGGGACCGAGGTGTGCCGTCAGATCCGCTCCACCTCGGCCGTGCCGATCATCATGCTGACCGCCAAGGACTCCGAGGTCGACATCGTCGTGGGACTCGAACTCGGAGCGGACGACTACATCACCAAGCCCTACTCGTCGCGGGAGCTCCTCGCCCGGATGCGGGCGGTGCTGCGACGCGTCGTGCAGGCCGAGGGCGAGTTGGACGAACGGGTGCTGGAGGGCGGGCGCGTCTCGCTCGACATCGATCGGCACACGGTGTCGGTCGCCGGCGAGCAGATCAACATGCCCTTGAAGGAGTTCGAGCTCCTGGAGGTGCTGATGCGCAACTCCGGCCGGGTGCTCACGCGGGGCCAGCTCATCGACCGGGTGTGGGGGAGCGACTACTTCGGCGACACCAAGACGCTCGACGTGCACATCAAGCGCATCCGCTCGCGGATCGAGGAGAACCCCAGCGAGCCGGTGATGCTCGTGACCGTCCGCGGCCTGGGGTATCGCTTCGAGGGCTGATGACAGACAGGAGAGGGGGGGCCCCCCCGGGGGCCGGCCCCCCCCCCTTCCCGGGGGTCCGGGCTCGGGGGGGGGGGGCGAGGGGGGCGGGCGGGGGGGCGGCGGGGCCCGGGG